>CAUJJX010000001.1 GCA_963205165.1 Pseudomonadota bacterium
CCGACGATCCTCGACATGCCCAACGGTCTCGCGCGCGGCGTCCGCACCGCGTCGGACTTCCTGATGGCGCTGCAGCTCACGGGCGCGGCCAAGCCGGATTCCGTCGCGAACATGCAGCTGCGCCTGCCGGTCGTCGTCGTCGGGGGCGGCCTGACCGCCGTCGACACCGGCACCGAGTCGATGGCGTACTACCCGCTCCAGGTCGAGAAATTCCTGCAGCGCTACGAGACACTCGTCGCCGAACGCGGTGAAGCCGCCGTCCGCGCGCGGTGGAGCGCCGAGGAGACCGAGATCGGCGAGGAGTTCATCGGCCACGCCCGCGCCATCCGCGCCGAGCGCGCCGCCGCCGCGGCCGAGGGACGCGACGCGCGCATCGCCGAGCTGATCCAGTCGTGGGGCGGCGTGACGCTCGCGTATCGCCGCAAGCTGGTCGACAGCCCGGCCTACACGCTGAACCACGAGGAGATCGAGAAGGCGCTGGAAGAAGGCATCCGCTTCTCCGAGAACCTCACGCCCGTCGCCGTCGAGGTCGACCAGTACGGCCACGCGAGCGCGCTGAAAGTCACGGCGAAGCACGTCGCCGACGACGGCACCGAGACGACCGCGACGGTCGAACTGCCCGCCCGCACGATCCTCGTGGCCGCCGGCACGCAACCCAACACGGTCGCCGCCCGCGAAGACCCGGACCACTTCGAACTCGACGGCAAGTACTTCCGCGCCGTCGACGAGGCCGGCAATCCGGTGAAGCCGGAACGCGGCTGCAAGCCCGCCGAGACGCACGTGCTGCTCGCCCGCGAGGCGGATGGCCGTGCGATCAGCTTCTTCGGCGACCTGCATCCGTCCTTCTTCGGCAACGTCGTGAAGGCGATGGGCAGCGCGAAGCGCGGCTACCCCGTCGTGAGCCGCATGCTCGACACCGTGCAGCCGGCGTCCGCGCTCGACGATGCAGCGTTCGTCGCGCAGCTCGACGACGGTCTGCGCGCGACGGTCCACGAAGTGATCCGCCTCACGCCGAACATCATCGAGATCGTGCTGCACGCGCCGTTCGCGGCGCGCCGCTTCGAGCCCGGCCAGTTCTATCGCCTGCAGAACTACGAGACGCACGCGCACGTCGTCGACGGCACGCGCCTCGCGATGGAAGGCCTCGCGCTCACGGGCGCGTGGGTCGATCCCGAACGCGGCCTCGTGTCGACGATCGTGCTGGAGATGGGCGGTTCGTCCGATCTCTGCGCGATCCTGAAGCCCGGCGAGCCCGTGATCCTGATGGGTCCGACAGGCGCGCCGACCGAGATCGAATCCGGCGAGACCGTCACGCTCGTCGGTGGCGGCCTGGGCAACGCGGTGCTCTTCTCGATCGGCCAGGCCATGCGCCGCGCCGGTTCGAAGGTGCTGTACTTCGCGGGCTACAAGAAGGTGATCGACCGCTACAAGATCGCCGAGATCGAGGCCGCGGCCGACGTCGTGATCTGGTGCTGCGACGAGGCACCCGGCTTCGCGCCGACGCGTCCGCAGGACCGCACGTTCGTCGGCAACATCGTCCAGGCGATGCGCACGTACGCCGAGGGCGGGCTGGGCGAGCAGACGATCCCGTTCGCCGACACCGACCGCATCATCGCGATCGGTTCCGACCGGATGATGGCGGCCGTCGCAGCGGCGCGGCACGGCGTGCTGGAAGCGCATCTGAAGCCGCACCACTTCGCGATCGGATCCATCAACTCGCCCATGCAATGCATGATGAAGGAGATCTGCGCGCAGTGCCTCCAGCCGCAGATCGACCCGGTCACCGGCGAGAAGTCCGTCGTGTTCTCGTGCTTCAACCAGGACCAGCCGCTCGACCGCGTCGACTGGGCCGGGCTCAACGCGCGCCTCGGCCAGAACTCGCTGTCCGAGAAGCTCACGGCGCAGTGGATCGGCCGCGCCCTCGACCGCAGCGGACTGCGCGACACCGCGGTGTGATCGCGATCGGCGCAGTCTCCGCCGACGCCCTCGACGCCCTGCTGCCGCAGACGCAGTGCACGCAGTGCGGGTTCGCCGGGTGTCGGCCGTACGCGGAAGCCATCGCGCGCGGCGAGGCCGACATCAACCGATGCCCGCCCGGCGGCGCCGCAGGCATCGAACGTCTCGCGGCGCTGACGGGCGCGACACCGGGCCCGCTCGACGCGACGTGCGGAACGGAAGGCCTGCCGACCGTCGTCGTGATCGACGAATCCCGCTGCATCGGCTGCACGCTGTGCATCCAGGCGTGCCCAGTCGACGCGATCGTCGGCGCATCGAAGCGCATGCACACCGTGCTGCTCGACGAATGCTCCGGCTGCAATCTCTGCATCGCGCCCTGCCCCGTCGACTGCATCGCGATCGTCACGGCCGATGCGTTGCGAGCCAGCGGTCATCGCATCGCGCCACGTCCGGCCGATGCCTGGCGTGACCGCGCGAACCACTGGCGCACGCGTTTCGACGCACGCCGGGTGCGGCTCGAACGGGCGAAGGTCGATCGGGCGGAACGCCTCGAAGCGAAGGCCACGCGCAAGCTCGCCGCGCTGCCGGAAGAAGATCCCGAGATCGCCCGCAAGCGCGCCGTGATCGAGGCCGCACTCGCCCGCGCACGGGCGCGCCGCACGCCGCCGTCCGGAGCCACGCCGACGTGAACGCCGCGAAGCGCCAGGAGATCTTCCGCCGATTGCGCGAGGCCGATCCGGAACCGAAGACGGAGCTGGTCTACCGCACGCCGTTCGAACTGCTCGTCGCCGTCGTGCTGTCCGCGCAGGCGACCGACAAGGGCGTGAACCTCGCGACCGCGAAGCTGTATCCCGTCGCGAACACGCCGGCGGCGATCGCGGCACTCGGCGTCGACGGACTCTCGCACTACATCCGCACGATCGGCCTTTACCCCACGAAGGCGAAGAACGTGATCGCGCTGTGCCATCAGCTGATGGAGCTGCACGGCGGGGAGGTTCCGCATGATCGCGCCGCACTCGAAGGGCTGCCGGGCGTCGGGCGCAAGACGGCGAACGTCGTGCTGAACGTCGCGTTCGGCGAGCCGACGATGGCCGTCGACACACACATCTTCCGCGTGTCGAACCGCACGGGGCTCGCGCCCGGCAAGACGGTCGAGGCCGTCGAGCAGAAGCTGCTGAAGGTCGTGCCGCGCGAGTTCATGCTGCACGCGCATCACTGGCTGATCCTGCTGGGCCGCTACACCTGCATCGCCCGGAAGCCGGGCTGCCCGACCTGCCTGATCCGCGATCTCTGCGAGTTCAAGGCGAAGACACCGGAAGCCGCGCCGCGGCCGTCGGTCCTGCCGAAGGGCGGGCGCAAGCCTGCCGAAACGTCCGACGACGGAGCCTGACCCGATGTTCAATCCGAGCCGCGACGAAGCGCGTCGCTTCTTCTTCGAGACGTGGCGCAAGCATCGCGCGGGAGTGCCCCTCGAAGGTCTCGAACGGACGCTGATCGCGGTGCTGCTGCTGCATCCCGAGTACCACGAGATGCTGGAGCAGCCGGACCGCTTCACAGACCGCGACTGGTCGCCGGAATCGGGCGAGACGAATCCGTTCCTGCACCTGTCGCTGCATCTCGCCGTCGAGGAACAGGTGTCGATCGACCAGCCACCGGGCATCCGCGCAGCCGTCGAGACGCTGACCCGGAAACACGGCTCCGACCACGACGCGCGTCACGCCGTGATCGAGTGCCTGGGCGAGGTCGTGTGGCATGCGCAGCGGCACGGGACGCCGTTCGACGCGAAGCTGTACTTCGAGTGCCTCGAGCGGCAGGGAGGCGTGGAGCGGTAAGTCGACCGCATCGCGCATCACCCGAATGCACAACGGCGCCCGAGGGCGCCGTTTCTTCATGCTCACAAGAACAGCAGCGTCCATCGACGCCGCTTCGCCGCCTGCAAGAAAAACGGCATCCCGAGACGCCGTTTCGCTACCTGCAAGAAAAACGGCGTCCCGAAGACGCCGTTTCGCTTCCTACATGAAAAACGGCGTCCTGAGACGCCGTTCTTCGTGCCGCACCGAACCGCGGTTCAGCGCTTGTGGGTCACGCCCTTCTGATGCGAGAAGTACGCGGAGAGATCCGCGATTTCCTGCTTCGAGAGCGTTGCTGCCATGCCTGCCATGATCGGGTTCTTCCGCTTGCCCGACTTGTAGGCCTTGAGCGTGTGCTCGAGGTAGTCGGCGGGCTGGCCGGCGAGAATCGGGTAGTCGGGCGTCGTGGGCTTGGCGCCACCTTCACCGTGACATGCGGCGCAGACTTCCTGCGCCTTCTTCTGGCCCGCGGCTGCGTTGCCGCCGGCCTGAGCCGCGCCGCTGGTCAGCGCCAGGGCCGCCAGGGACATCAAGATCGTCGTTTTCATGGGAATCCTTCCGTGCTGAGCCGGGGGGTGACGGCTCACTGGCCTTGGCTGGAGTAGTACGCCGCGAGGTCGGCCATGTCCTGATCGGACAGGCTGGTTGCGATGGCGCGCATGGACGGGTGGGAACGGTCGCCGGACTTGTAGGCCTTCAGCGCACTCACGATGTAGCCGCCGCTCTGACCACCGAGCCTGGGCACCGAGTAGACCTCGGGGAAGGCGGTACGGAAACCTTCGATCCCGTGACAGCCCGCACACATCTGAGTCTTCTTCTTGCCGGCCTCGGCACTACCCTCCGCCGCCCAGGCCTGCGTTCCCGCGGCACAAAGGGCCGCAACGGCCGCGATGGCCGCAAAGCGCTTGGATTTCATGGGAGTCTTTATGTTCTGCGGGTTAAAAAACCGCGCGATTGTGCGTGAGTCGGTCCCCGAAGGTCAATGCCGAACCACCAGGGCCTGTTAACACCACGGCTGCCAGATGCGTTGCCGGCGCGAACGCTTCGAGCAAGGCGCGAACCGCAGCCGGGTCGCGCACCCGGGCGCGAGCGTACGAGCTTCGCGTGCAACGCGGATCGGGGCGTTCACGCCGGCAATCCGGAGGGAATGAACGTCCCGGCGCGCATGGCGGCGCCCGATTCCGGGGGCTTCCGGCATCGGGCGCATCCGGGGTGTCAGCTGCCGGGCAGCGGAACGCCCTCGATGATCGTCATCCGGTGCGTGTAGCGCTTGTCGTGCGTGTCTTCCACGACGGCCTGCAACTCGCCCTCGCCCGTCGGGACGAAGAAGAACCGGAAGCTCGGATTGTCCGAGATCGAGAAGTCCACATCGGCCGACATCACGGGCTTGCCGGCATACGTCACGGTCACGTGGCGCACGAACTGCGGCACGCGGGTCCCGTCGAAGTCCGACGCGAGCGCCGACTCGTTCGGATGCCGGACCATCAGCTGCACGAGCGTCGGCTTGTTGTACTCGACGGTGTCGTCCATGAACCGGAACTTCATCTGCCCGACGAGATTCGGCGGGATCCGGTTGGCGTCGCCCGGCGCGGAACAGCCACCCGCGGCCTTCACCCAGCGCGTGCTCTGGTAGAGCTTGCCGTCGTTCATCTCGGCGATCGCGCGGACGAACGAGATTTCCTCGAAGCGCAGCCGCGTCTCGACCTGGGCGCGCCCGCTTTCCGGGGTGAACTGGAATACGCCGGCGGCCGGAGACGGATTGCGCTCGACGATCAGGTAGACGGTCTTGATGTAGCGCTCGGGCGTCTGGTCGATCTGCGCCTTCACGGCCACCGGCACCGTCGAGGCGTCGTCCGCGCGGGTGCTCAGGTAGACCTTCATGATGTCCTTGCCGTCGAGGATCTCGCGATCGCCGAACATCGCCTGCCGGACCGGCGTCCAGTACTGGCTCTTGCCGGGATCGGGCTCGGCCTTCTCGTTTGCCGAGCTGACTGCGGCGCTCGCGAGCGCCAGGGCGGCCAGCAGCACCCGCACCATCGACATCTTCATCTGTGTACTCCTCCGGAAATTGCGGCCGCGGACGTTGTGCCGTCGCGACCTGCCTCGATCTTAAACCCTGCCTGCGTTGCGGTTGCGGGAAGCCTCGGCGGCATCCCACGGACATCCGAAAGGCATCAGTCTTCCCACTCCAGCTCCGTGTACGTAGTGGTCACGTTGCGGCGATGAAACATCTCGAAGTTTACCCACTTCGCGGACTCGGTCCAGCCGACTTCCTCGACGGCCTCCTGGATCGTCCGCTTCTTCTTCAGCGCGGCGCGGGTCTCGCGCAGGACGACCGACAGGTAGTCGCGCTCCGGCGCGAGCCCGTCCGGCCAGGGCGCATCGGTGCGACCGTGGCCGGGGACGTACGTGCGCGCCGGGATGGTGGCGAGCTGGTCGAGCACGCCGAGGAAACCCTTGATGGACCCGTCGACGACCGGCGTGTGCTGGCAGAACAGCAGGTCGCCGAGCCACAGCGTGCCGGTGGATTCGTCGAGCACCGTGACGTCGTTGTCGGTGTGCGCGACCGACCACGCCTTCACGCGCAGCGTGCGACCGCCGAGGTCCAGCACGGTCTCGTCCTTCACGAGCAGGGTCGGCGCAACGACGTCGCTGCCGTCGGCGCCGGCACCCAGATCGCGCTTCAGCGAATTCAGATACGGCCGGCTGCGGACCGACATCGTCCGCGGATACGTCGCGTGCGTGACGAACTGCACGCCGGGCTCGCGGAAGGCCGCCGCGCCGAAGAGGTGGTCCGGATGGAAGTGCGTGATGACGACGTGGCAGACCGGCTTGTCGGTCACGCGGCGCAGCGCCGCCATCAGCGCCTGGCCGACGGCGAACGAGCCGCCCGGATCGATCACCGCGACGCAGCGCTCGCCGACGATG
>CAUJJX010000002.1 GCA_963205165.1 Pseudomonadota bacterium
CAGTTCGCGGAGTTCGGTCGCGGCGGGCACCTCTCGCCGTTGCCCGTGACGCGGTACGCGGACGCGAGCGGCGGCGTGAACGAGGGTCCGGACGCGCTGCTGCGTCCCGCGCAGTACGGTACCGACCAGCGTCACGCGCGGCTCGCCGACCGGCTCGGTCGCGAATGAGTCGCTGACCGTCGCGGCGGGCGGAGGCGGTCGGTGACCGGAGGATCGGTCCGGCGACGCGGCTCCGCGCCACTGCGGATGCGGAAACGACGGCGCCCGGAGAGTGCAAATCTCTCCGGGCGCTGCTGCATTCATGGATGTCCGATCGCCCTGCCGTGCCGACCGTGGGCCCGGCCAGCGGGTTGGCCGGGTGATCCGATCATCGTCGGAATTCATCGTCGGCATTCATCGCGGGAATTCATCGCGACATCACGACGCGGCACCGCACGTGCGTCCGCTGCCGCCGGTTCAGGGTTCCGCGGTGCCCCGTTGCGCGCGCTGCCAGGCGCGGTAAAGCTTTCCGGCTTCGGCGACTTCGTGCGGGGTCATGCCGTCGTCGACGAGGCGCTCGCGGGCTTCGCGGGCCTTCCACCAGCCGTTGGCCGTCGCGGCCGTGAACCACATGTGGGCGCGTGCGCGGTCCCGGGGGACGCCGTCGCCCTTCGCGTACATGTGGCCGACGAGGAACTGCGCGTGGTTGTGGCCGCCGCTCGCGGCGCGCTCGAACCAGGTGGCGGCAGCGGCGAGATCCTTCGGGACGCCCTCGCCGCGCGCGTGCATGAGTCCGAGGTGGTACTGCGCGGCGGTGTTGCCGGCGGCGGCCGCCGGGGCGAACACCTCGGCGGCTTCGGTGAAGCGTCCGCCGTCGTACATCGACACGCCCTCGGCGACGCGGCTCTCGTCCTCGGCGAAGGCCGATGCGGTCGCGAGGACCGTGACGACGAGTGCGGCGGCGAGGCGTGCGCGGATCACTTGCTCAGGACGACCTGCACGATCGTGACGAGCGTCGCGATGAAGATCGCGGCACCGATGAGTCCGCCGATGATCGCCTGCATCGGCGTGATCTTCGCGATGTCGGACTGGTAGTCGCGACCCTTGCGGATGCCGAAGAAACTCCAGAAGACGGTCTTCGCGACGGCGAACGGCGAGGTCTTTTGCGGCGGGGGGGTGGATGCCATGCGGCGTCTCCGGAAACGGGGTGGATCGTGAAGATGCAGGGTGCGGAATGCGACGGCGGCGCGGGCTGGCGTCGCCGTTCAACGGATCGTGCCGGGCCTTGCGTCGACGCGGATCGCGACGAATGCGCGCAGCGCGGTGCCGCCCGGCACCGATCGCTCGGAACGCGGACAGCCGTCGAAGTTCACGGCGCATCCGCGCGGTCGGCGACCGCGGCCGGGGCGATGAACCCTCAGCGGCCTTTCCAGACGGCGGGGCGGCGCGCGATGAAGGCGTCGATGCCCTCGCCGGCGTCGTCGGCCATCATGTTGCAGGCCATCGCATCGGCGGCCTGGCGATAGGCCTCGTCGAGGCCGGCTTCGAGCTGCGGATAGAACATGCGCTTGCCCGTCGCGACGGCGACCGGGCTCTTCGCGATGATCGACGACGCGAGATGGCCGATCTCGTCGTCGAGCCTGTCGAGCGGCACGACGCGATTGACGAGGCCCCAGTCCTTCGCGGTCGGCGCGTCGATGAACTCGCCGGTGAACAGCATCTCGAGCGCGCGCTTGCGCGACACGTTCCGCGACAGGGCGACGGCCGGCGTCGAGCAGAACAGGCCCACGTTGATGCCCGACGTCGCGAACTTTGCGTTGTCGGAAGCCACCGCGAGATCGCACGCGGCGACGAGCTGGCAGCCCGCGGCCGTCGCGATGCCGTGGACGCGCGCGATGACCGGCTGCGGCAGCCGGGCGATCGTCGTCATGAAGCGGCTGCACTGCGCGAAGAGCGCGTCGTAGAACTCGCGCTTCGGATTGGCGCGCATCTCCTTCAGGTCGTGGCCGGCGCAGAACGCGGGGCCGGCCCCGGCGATCACGACGACCCGGACCGCGGCGTCGGCGGCGATCGATTCGAGCGCCGTCTGGAGTTCGGCGAGCACGGCGCCGGACAGTGCGTTGTACTGCTTCGGGCGATTGATCGTCAGGGTGTGGATGCCGCCGTTCGTCTCGCGGACGACGAGCGGTTCGGCCTGGATGGCGGTCGCGGTGGCGGTATCGGACATGGAGTCTCCGGCGCGGCAGGATGGGAGGAAGTGGTCGCGGATTATAGGCTCCGTGCCTGCGTCGAACGCGTCCGCGGAAGTCACGGGTTCGATCGGGCGACCGGCCGGTGTCCGGCGGTCACGGACAGACCATCGCTTCCGCGAAGACGGGCTGTCCGCCGAGGAAGCCCTGCATCTCGTCGCAGCCGAGCGCCCGCAGGAAGTCGCGCTGCTCCGCCGTTTCGACGCCCTCGGCGACCGTCGTGAGCCGCAGGCTGTGGGCGAGGGCGACGATCGCGCGGACGATCGCGGTGGCGTCCTCGTTGCCGGGCACGTCGCGGATGAACGAACGGTCGATCTTCACGCAATCGATCGGCAGCCGGGTCAGGTACGACAGCGACGAGTAGCCGGTACCGAAATCGTCGACCGCGATGCGCACGCCCATGGCCTTGAAGCGTCGCAGCAGCGCGCTGCTCTGGCCGAGATTGCGCATCAGCACGCTCTCGGTGATCTCGATCTCGAGCCACTGCGCGTCGGTGCCGCCGGACTCCGCGATCAGCTGCGCGATGCGTTCCGGCAGGCGTTCGTCGGCGAGCTGGCGGGCCGAGAGATTCACGGCGATCCGCGGGACGTCCAGGCCGGCGTCGCGCCACGCGCGATGGTGGGCAGCGGCCGTGCGGAGTGTCCACTCGCCGATCGCGACGATGAGACCGGTCTCTTCCGCGACGGGGATGAACTCCATCGGTTCGATGGCCGGCCCGCCCGCCGGTTCCCAGCGGAGCAGCGCCTCGACGCCGGTCATGCGGCCCGTCGCGAGATCGAACTTCTGCTGGTAGCAGAGACGCAGCTCGTCGTGGTCGATCGCGCGGCGCAATGCCGATTCGAGCGCGAGGCGGCGCTGCGACCGCACGTTCAGTTCCTCGGAGAAGAAGTGGAACATGTCGCGTCCCTGCTCCTTCGCGCGGTACATCGCGAGGTCGGCGTGCTTCAGCAGGCTGCGACCGTCGCGGCCGTCGCGCGGAAACAGGGCGATGCCGATGCTCGCGGTGAGATGGAGCGCGTGGCCCGCGTGGTGGAAGGGCTCCGCGATGGCGTCGAGGAGCTTGCGCGCCAGGGCGGCCGCGCCGTTCTCGCCGTCCTCCGGGTCGTCGACGAGCAGCACGAACTCGTCGCCGCCGAGCCGCGCGACGAAGTCGGATTCCCGGAGGTCGCTGCGCAGGCGCGTCGCGACGTCGCGCAGGATCTGGTCACCGACCTCGTGTCCGAGCGTGTCGTTGATCAGCTTGAACCCGTCGAGATCGACGAGCATCAGCGCGAAGCCGCGGGCGTTGCGCCGGCCGTCGACGAGATGCTCCCGCAGGCACCGATCGAAGCTCGCGCGGTTGGGGAGCGTCGTCAGCGTGTCGTGGTAGGCGAGGTGCTGGATGCGCGCCTCGGTGTTCCGGCGCTCGGTGATGTCGCGCAGGATCACGACGACCTCGAAGGCGCCGTCGCGACCGCGGAACATCGACGACGAGACCTCCGCGGGAAAGCGCGAGCCGTCGCTGCGGATCATCGTCAGTTCGCCGGTCGCCTGACCGGTGCGATCGAGTTCGGCCAGCATCTGCGGCCAGCCGGGCGAGGTGATGTCGACGAGTTCGTCGCGTCCGAGCGTCTGCAGCTCGACCTCGGAGTAGCCGAGCCGCCGGCAGGCCTCGGGGTTCGCCGACAGGATGCCGCCGTCGGCGCGTTCGAGCAGGATCGCGTCGATGCTGTTGCGGAACATCGCCTCGTACCGTGCCTCGTTCTCGCGGAGTGCCGCGACGAGGCCGTAGCGCTCGGTCAGGTCCTCCTCGACGGCGATCGCGCCCCGCAGTTCGCGCGACGCCGAGAAGATCGGTACGGCCGAATGCAGGATCGCCCGGCGCGAGCCGTCGGCGGCGGTCATGTGGACCATGTCGTTCATCGCTTCGCGACCCGTCGCGAGCGCCTGCGCGAGCGCCCACTCGGGTCCCTTCACGCGTTCGCCGGTGCGCACCGACCACCCGATCGGCTGGAGCGTCTCGCCCGGCTCGACCTCGCCGTGCAGTCGTTCGGCGGCCGCATTCATCATCGACACGCGACCGTCCGGCCCCGTGACCGTCACGCCGACCGGCAGCGACTCGACGACCTGCCGCAGCAACGATTCGCTGCGTTCGAGCGAGGTCATGAGCTGCTCGCGACGGCGCAGTGCGCGGGTGAGCAGCAGCGTGAGCCACACCGTGACCGCGACGAACGCGAGCCCGACGATCGCCGACGCCGCGACGCTGCGTTCCCACGGGGCGAGTACCTCCGATTCGCTGAGCCCGACCCACACGATCAGCGGCAGGTTGCGCACGCGCCGCGCCGTGTAGAACCGGTTGACGCCATCGAAGACGCTCACGAGCTCGCCGGTCGTGGCGCCTTGCTCCGTGATCGGGTCGCGCATCGTGTCGGTGCTCGTGATGCGCGTGCCGACGGCGTCCTTCAGGTGCGGCACGCGGGCGATGAGTTCGCCGTCCCAGTGCCGCAGGTTGACGAGCCCGTCGGTGCCGACGTCGAGCGTCGCGAACACGCGCTCGAAGTACAGGGGCTCGATGGCGGCGATGACCACGCCGGCGAAGCGTCCGTGGGCGTCGACGACGCGGCGGCTCACCGGCAGGAAGGGCGCGCCCGTCGTGCGGCTCACGGTCGGCTTGCCGATGAACAGGCCGGCCGGATTCTCGAGGTGCCACCGGAAGTACTCGCGGTCCGAGAAGTCGAGGGGCTGCGCGGGCAGGGCGTCGGAGTCGTGGATCAACCGGCCGCGTGCATCGACCATGAACAGTGCCCGCACCCCTCCGACCTCGGCGAGCCGCGCCTTGAGCAGCGCATGCATCCGGGCGGGATGCGACGGCAGTTCCACGCGTTCCTGCGACCAGGTGTCCGCGACGTGCGAGAGCGTGAGGTCGACGGTCTGGAGCGATCGCGCCGTCTGTTCCTCGAGGACGCGCGCGAGGTTGCCCGTCGCCGTGATCGCGCCGGACCGGTAGCCCGTGCGTTCCGCGAGGAGCGTCCACGCGAGCACGGCGACGAGCCCTGCGATCACGAGGCCGCCGAGCAGCAGTGCGAGCATCGACAGCGGTCGCGTCGGGAGACCGGTTCGCGGGAAGGTGGGGAGCAGGGAGCGCATGGTCTGCGGTGTCGTCAGGCCCTACATCGTCGCGAGGACGTGACGGACGATCATGGCTTCCTCGTCCGTCGGGATCACGTACGCACGCGCAGCGCTGGATGTCGCGGAGATCCGGGTCGCGTGCGTCGCGTTGGCGGCTTCGTCGAGTTCGACCCCGAGCCACGCCGCCTGCCGGCACACGGCGGCGCGCACGCGGGCCGAGTGTTCGCCGATGCCGCCGGTGAAGACGAGCGCGTCGAGCCCGCCGAGCGCGGCGGCCGCGGATCCGATCTCGCGGCCGATCCGGTAGACGAAGAGTTCGATCGCGGCGGCCGCGCGCGGATCGTCGCTCGCTTCGAGCGTGCGCATGTCCGACGAGACACCGGACACGCCGAGCAGCCCGGACTCGTGATAGAGCAGGTGCTCGATCGCGCGGGCGTCCATGCGCAGTGCGTCGATCAGGAAGAGCAGCACGCCGGGGTCGAGGCTGCCGCAGCGCGTGCCCATCGGCAGTCCGTCGAGCGCGGTGAAGCCCATGCTGCTTGCGACGCTGCGTCCGTCGTGGATCGCGCAGAGGCTCGCGCCGTTGCCGAGATGCAGCACGACGGTGCGCCGCGCTGCGGGGTCGAGCGTCGGCAGGCGGTCCGCGATGTATTCGTACGAAAGTCCGTGGAATCCGTAGCGCCGGACGCCGAGATCGGTGATGCGCGCGGGCAGCGCGAACGCCTGCGCGACTGCGGGCTGCGTGCAGTGGAAGGCCGTGTCGAAGCACGCGACCTGCGTCAGCGTCGGTGCGCGCGCGTGCAGTGCGCGGATCGGCGCGAGGTTGTGCGGCTGATGCAGCGGCGCGAGCGGCACGAGGTGTTCGAGCGTGTCGATCACGGCGTCGTCGATGCGGACCGGGCGGTCGAAGTGCCGGCCACCGTGCACGACGCGGTGTCCGACGGCGACGATGGATCCGGCGTCCGGCTGTCCGGCGATCAGGTCGAGCAGGAGTGTCGTCGCGTGATCGTGGTCGAAGCCGTCGTTCCAGGCCTGCTCGTGCAGCAGCGTGCCGTCGGCGTCGTGCATCGCGAGATGCGGCGCCGCGGGGATGCGCTCGATCTGTCCGCGCAGACGCACGGCGGGCACACCGTTGCCGACTGCGTACAACGCGAACTTGAGACTGGACGAGCCGGCGTTGAGCACGAGGATCGCGTCGGCCACGGCGTCGGACCTCAGGGCAGCGGGGCGCGACCGGCGCGGCGGGCGTGGACCATGAGCAGCGCGAGGGCGCACGAGCCGAGCCGCGCCATCACGCTGTCGGCGCGGCTCGTCAGGACGACCGGCACGCGCGCGCCGAGCACGATGCCGGCGCTGTCGGCGTCCGCGAGGAACGACAGGCTCTTCGCGAGCATGTTGCCGGCCTCGAGATCGGGCACGACGAGGACGTTCGCGCGGCCCGCGACCTTCGAGCGGATCTGCTTCACGCGTGCCGCCTCGAGGTCGATCGCGTTGTCGAGCGCGAGCGGGCCGTCGATGAGCGCGCCCGTGATCTGGCCGCGATCGGCCATCTTGCAGAGCGCCGCGGCCTCGATCGTCGACGGGACCTTCGAGTTGACGGTCTCCATGGCCGACAGGATCGCGATGCGCACCTCGGCGAAGCCGATCGCGGTCGCGAGGTCGATCGCGTTGCGGACGATGTCGGCCTTCTCGTCGAGCGACGGTGCGATGTTCACGGCGGCGTCCGTGATGATCAGCGGCTCCGGGCGTCCGCGGAGGTCCATCACGAAGCAGTGGCTCACGCGACGCGCGGTCCGCAGTCCGGTCGCGTGGTCGACGACGGCGCCCATCAGCTCGTCGGTGTGCAGGCTGCCCTTCATGATCGCCTCGGCCCGGCCGGCGCGGACCAGCTCCACGGCTTTCGTGGCTGCCGCGTGGCTGTGCGGCGCGTCGATCATCTCGACGCCGTCGAGCGACACGCCGGCCAGCTGCGCCGCGGCGCGGATGCGCGCGAGCGGCCCCACGAGGATCGGCACGATGAGTCCGGCGCGGGCGGCGCCGATCGCGCCCTCGACGGCGCTCGGGTCGCATGGATGCACGACGGCCGTCGTGATCGGCGGCAGGCCGCGCGCGAGATCGAACAGATGGCGGAACGGATCGTGGACGGGTTCGGTCATGCGGTGGTCCGGCGTGAGGCGGGGTGCGACAGGTGGCGGCTCATCGGATCGCGGCGATGCCCAGGCACGCGACGACGATGATCGTGAGGCCGCTGCGCAGGCGCAGGTACCAGTCCGGAATCGGGAAGCGCGTGGCCAGCTGGCGGTCCATCGTGTAGTGGATGACGAACATGGCGCCGGTCAGCGTGAGTCCGGGGCGCAGGCTCATCAGCAGCGCCACCCACGCGACGAGGCCGGGCACGACGCTCCAGCCCATCACGACGGCGCGGTCCTGGTCGTTCATGTCGCGATGGAGCATGGCGATGCCCCAGTGAACGGCGCCGACGAACGACAGGATCACGGCAGCGTAGGTCCGGAGCCAGTCCTGGAGCGTCGGGTGATACTCGACCGGGACGATCCAGAGCGCACCCGTGAGCACGATGAACGGGACGAGTCCGCCGGCCCCGAGCCACAGCGGCGCGGACGGGACGGGGGATCGGGACGGCGGGCTCAGCATGAGTGGGGGGCGGCGGGCGCTCGGTTCGGTCGGGGGCGGGAATCCGGGGCGGTCCGGAGGTGCCCGGGGAAGTGTCGCATGGGTCCGTTACAGTCATCCGGACAGTGGCGTTCGGCGTCGCGCCGCTGCGTCGGAGTATGCCAGCGGGCCCCCGCCCGGACCATCGCGGACGACGCCTCCGGAACCCGCGTGTCCGGGAGTACCCGCGCCGCTCAAGTTGTGTCCCGGCGAACCGTATCTGGAACGATTCCAGACAGGTCTTGGTGCGGCATGCGGGTACATGCAGGGCAGGCGAGGGCGCGGTTGCAGTGGCGGCGCGCGGTCGAGGCCGTCGGCCGCCTGCTGCGCACGACCGTGCTGCCGGCGCTGGGCCTCGTCGTGTCGGCACCCGCGGTGTCCGCGGTCAACGAGTACCTCGACCTCCCGCTGGACGTGCTGCTCGCCGTCGAGATCCCCCGGATCAGCGGCGCCACCGGGTTCGAGCAGAGCGCCGCCGACGCACCGTCGGCCGTGACCGTGATCTCGTCGGAAGACATCCGCCGCTACGGCTACCGGACACTCGTCGAGGCGCTGTCGTCCGAGCGCGGCTTCTACGCGACCGACAACCTCAACTACCAGTTCCTCGGGATGCGCGGCTTCAACCAGCCGGGCGACTACAACTCGCGCTTCCTGGTGCTGATCGACGGCACCCGCATGAGCGAACCGATCTACGGATCCGCGCCGGTCGGGCTCGAGTTCCCGCTCGACATGGATCTCGTGGAACGCATCGAGATCATGCGCGGCGCAGGCTCCTCGCT
>CAUJJX010000003.1 GCA_963205165.1 Pseudomonadota bacterium
CGCTATGTCGGTCTCTCGGGACCGATACCGTCATGGGAACCCGCACCAATCTACTTCGAAGCTTGGGATGTCAAGAACGCCGGACCGACCAACATCAATCAAGCCGTGATTCCCCAGATCGTCGGCGACGGCACGTTCGAACTCAACTCGGCGGTGGGCTCGGCGCTGTACGGCCTCGACTGGGACCCCATTCGCGAGCGGTTCGTCATCTGGACGGGCGACGGCACCGTGTGGGCGCTGAAGGCCCCGACGGACGGTTCGGTCGATGGCGACTGGACACTGACCCGCTGGACCGACGGCAATGCCTTCGCCGACGGCGCCGTTCCTCCGGACGCTATCCAGAATGGCGTGCTGGGCAAGTGGAAGTACATCGCCCAGCTGGACGCCTTCATGGCCCTGGAAGGGGCGACTGCCGGCAACGTGTGGCTCTACAAGCCGGAAGGCTGGGTCAACCCGGTCCCGGTGCCCGAGCCGTCAACGTACGCGATGCTGCTCGGCGGGCTGGGGTTGCTGGCGGCAGTGGCGCGACGTCGCCGCCAAGGCATGTGACACCGACTGTCGCGATGACCGCTGCAGAGCCGGGATAGGTCAGCCCCGTCGACTGCGCAGGAGCGATCTGACGACGGCAAGCGTCTCTTCTGCATTCGCGCGCCAGTTGTAGCGTGACAGCACGGCCGCACGCGCGCGCCGGCCGCGGTCGGTGACATGCTCCGGCGCTGCGGCGATGGCCATGAGTTGGCGGACCATCGCGTCGACCGACGGCTCGGCGAACCAGCCGCATCCGTACTCCTCGATGATCCGCGCCTGCTGCCCGGGTGCGTTGACGATCACCGGCATCCCGCAGGCCATGTAGTCGAACAGCTTCAGCGGCGACCCGACGACAGGCGGATCACTCTTGCGGAAGAAGTGGATCCCGACATCGCAGCGCGCCAGTTCGCGTGGAAGATCCTCGTAATGGAATTCCCCTCGTATCACCACGTTCCGTGGTGGATCGGCCGGCAGACCTTTCGGATTGCCGAACAGGTGGAATTCGATGTCACTCCCCGCGCGTGCCAGTGCCGCGGCCAGTTCGTAGAGCAATCCGAGATCGTGCCATCCGGCCTGCGACGTACCGATCCAGGCGCATTTCAACGGCCCGGACCTCGGCTCGCCGCGCGGCATGAAAAGGTCCGGGTCGCTTCCGTTCGGAATGCAGTGGACGTTGTCGATACGCAGGTCCGTTCGCGCGAAATCCACGACCTCTTCACTCACCCCGATTGCAGCATCGCACGCGCGCGCATTGCGACGCAGGCGCGAGACCATCCCCGCGATTGCCGATGCCGATTCCGAGAACTGCAGCTCGGCCGGCGTGCCGTTCAGTTCCCAGATCACCGGGAGCGCCCCGAGGCGCAGAGCCTTCAGCCACGACAGCGTCGAACTCACGTTAGTCCATTCGATACGCAGGTAGAGGCAGTCGATCTCTCGCAAGAAGCGCGGCAGTTCACGGCCGCGATAGCCGTGTACGAGTTGCGTCTCGCCGGCATCGAAATACCAGGACGAGAGTTGCGCACCGAGCGCGCTGAGGTGCCTGGCAAGCTGGTAACCATGGATCGTTCCGCCGCCGCGCGGACGGTCGATCTGCATGCCGTACAGAAATCCGATCCTGGGTCCCGACACAACGGAATCGGATCCGGCGGGGTAATCAGAGGAACCCATGCTGCCCGCCCCAGATTGCGAACTGCGCCGCGTTGAACAACCGGCCGGTGTGGTCTTCGCCGCGCCCGTGACGCTCCAGCAGCGACATCACCTCGCGCTTGCGGATCACGCTGCCGTCGCCGTCCGGCAGTTGACCGAGGACGTCCTGCAACGCACCGCGGAGCTCGCCCCGGAACCACTGCGCCGCCGGCGTCGGGAAGCCCATCTTGTCCATGCGCGCACGCACGGATTCGGGGATCCGCCCGCGCATGCCTTCGCGGAGCACGAACTTGTTCCACGGTCCGTTGAGCTTCCAGAGCGGCGGCAGCGTGAAGAGCATGGACACCAGGCGGACATCGAGGAAAGGCAGCCGGACCTCGATCGAATGCGCCATGGAATTGCGGTCCTCGACGCGCAGATAGATCGGCAGCGGCGACGTCTCGACCGACCGGATCAGCGTCGAGCGGAGATCGGATGCCGGTGCCGCATCGGGCATGGGTCGGAGGTCGCGCAACAGTGACGGATCGATCCACGCCTCGCCGCCGAGCCGTTCCAGCCGCTTCCGGGCCTGCAATTTCCGATAGGCGCCCATGGCACCGAACTGCGATTGCACGACATGCCGCAGGAGTCCGGTGAAGAGCTGCCTGCCGTTCTGACCATGTCCGTCGGCGTATGCGGCCACCTGCTGCCATGCGCGACCCAGTTGTCCGGAGCGCAGCAGCGAATACCACGCATCGCGGAAGTAGTTCGGATAGCCCCCGATGGTTTCATCGGCCCCCTGACCATTCAGGATCACCTTGATGCCGTGGTCCGACGCGAGGCCCATCAACTGGTAGCCGACGACGGCCGTGAGCGAATGCACCGGCTCGTCCTGAAAGCGGAGCACCGTGCGCAGGTCGTCCCAGAGGCGGTGCGCGCTCGTGTGCAGTTCGATCGGCTCCGCGCCCGTCTGCGCGAGTGTGTCGTTCACGTACCCGCGCTCGTTGAACTCCTGCGGAAGATACGAGAAGGAGCAGAGTTTCCCGGCGGCACCCTGCTCGGCCCGCACGCGCGCCGAGGCGCAGATGATCGACGTCGAGTCGAGTCCGCCCGAGAGATTCACGCCCACCGGCACGTCGCTGCGCATGTGCATGCGCACGGAGTCCTCGAAGAGTTCGGCGAAGTGCGCGGCCGGATCAGCGGGATTGCCCTGCTCTGCGATCGCGGACAGCGACCAGTAGCGCGACTGGCTCAGCGTGCCGTCGCGCGAGATCCGGAACGCGTGGCCGGGCGGAATCTGTCCGATTCCCTGGAAGAACGTGGAGACGCCCTCGTCCAGTTCGTTCTCGTAGAGGAACGCGGCAGCGGCCGAGCGATCGAGGCGCGCCGTGTAGAGACCGGAGGCGAGGATGCACTTGATCTCGGACGCCACGATGGTGGTCCGGCCCTGCGAGTGCACGAACAGCGGCTTGATACCCCAGCGGTCGCGCGCACCGAAGACGGTGCCGTCGCGACGATCGTGGATCGCGAACGCCCACATGCCGTTCAGGCGCTCCACGCATGCGGGCCCCCACTCCATGTAGGCATGAAGGAGCACCTCGGTATCGCCCGTCGACCGGAAGACATGCCCCCTGGCCCGGAGCTCGTCGCGCAGTTCGATGAAGTTGTAGATCTCGCCGTTGAACACGATCGCCAGCACGCCATCGGGCGACAGCATCGGTTGATGCCCCGCCGGCGACAGATCGAGGATCGACAGGCGACGGAACCCCATGCTCACGCGCCCGTGCTGCTCGAGGCCGCCGTCGTCGGGGCCGCGATGCACGATCGCTTCGGTCATGCGGCGCGTGATGGCCGCCGCTTCCTCGGCCGGGTGGTCACTGATCAGGCAGGTGAAGCCGCACATGGGAATCCGGAGTCGATGGTTGGGTGGTGGGAAAGTCGATGCAGACTCAGCGCGATGCGCGAGTGCGCTCGTAGACGTCGAGCACACGGCGCCCGACGGCGCGCCACGTCAGATCGCGGACGCTATCGGTGACGGCGGCACGCGGCGCAGGGTTCGCGAGTGCGCGCAGGACCGCATCGCGGATCTGCCCGGAAGAGGACGCATCGACCTCGGTCACGAATCCGGACAGCGCACCGTCGAGATCCATGCTGTGGTTGCGTGTGAGCACGGCAGGCGTCCCGGCCGCGAGTGCCTCCAGCACGGTCAGCGGCATGACCTCGGACGGGCTGACGAGCCCGAGCACGCCGGCACCGGCGTAGGCCGCTGCGAGCATCGGATCGTCGTGCGCGAAACCGCCGACATGGCGCACACCGGGCATGGCCGTCAGCTGATCCAGGTAGGCGCGATTCGACGGCAGGCAATCGCCGACGAGGATGAGCGGCACGTCCGTGCCGGCCAGCGCACGTGCGAACCCGAGCTGATTCTTGTAGGCATCGATCGATGCCACGCACAGCGCGTAGCCGGGCGCGACGTCGAAGCGCTCGCAGAACGGCGTGGCGTCGGCGCCGAAGAATCGCTCCGGGACGCCGTTCGGAATCACGGTGACGCGCTCCGGCGAACTGCCGAACGTCTCGACGAGTCGCTGCTGCTCGACCTTGCCCAGTGCGATCAGGTGATCGGCGAGTTCGATCGCCGTCGCGATCTGGCGCGACTCGGTGCTGACCTGCCAGCCGGTGATCTTTCCGACCAGGCGATCCGCGAACCGTGCGCGACGGCCGAGCGACACGGTCCAGTGCGGCTGGATCAGCGGCGAGACGACGCACGGCACCTTGAATCCGCGCGCATGCTCGACGATCCGCTGATTGCCGTTGATCGCCGAGAAGACGTGGACCATGTCGAATCCGGAGAGGTGCTCCCTGTTCGGGTCGATCAGCCGCGCCTCGCAGCCGAGGGCGTTCAGGTGTTCGATCGTTTCCAGCACCTGGATCTGCAACCCCCCCTTCGTCTGGAAGAGCATGGGATACGAAAGCACCGCGACCTTCATTGCACGCACGCGACGACCCTCACGTTTGATTGCCGGCCGCCGGACGGCCTGCTCGCGCCGCGAACGTGAACCTCGCGCACCCCTTCTCCGCCGGCAGGTACTCGAGATCACTCACATGGCCACCTGCGGTCCAGCGCTGCACGGCCTCGCGCTCCTCGTCCCGATCGGCATCGTCGAGGAACACCCGCGCACCCGCTTTCAGGCGCGACGCAAGTGCGGGGACGGCGGGGTGCCGCGCGCAGGGGCCCGTGGCGGTCGGCGGCCCGTCGATCACGAGCATGTCGACCGCGCCTTCCAGTGCGGCCAGCTCATCGAGCGAGTACCACGACCGACCTTCGAACTCCTGCCATGCGGTCAGCGGTGCATCGATGACGTCCGCCCATGACGAGAGCCCTTGCTGCGCCAGCAGGTCACGCGTCTTTTGCGCGAACACCGCGTCGTGCTCGAGGCTGTAGACGTGACCCGCATCATTCATCTGCATGGTCCTCGCGAGGACCACCGTCGACGCGCCTGAACTGCACTCGATGACGACCGCGGGCTTGCAGGACAGCGCGTTCCGGGCAAGCAGGAGCAGGAAATCCGG
>CAUJJX010000004.1 GCA_963205165.1 Pseudomonadota bacterium
GGCGGCGCGAAGAGCCCGACGCCCATCGCGAGGATCACGACCATCGCGTAGTGGATGTCGTGCACGCCCAGCTCCCGCGCGATCGGGAACAGCAGCGGGCCGAACAGCACGATCGCCGGGATGCCTTCGAGCACGCTGCCGAGCACGATGAACACGACGATCGACACCGCGATGAAGCCGGCGGCGCCGCCGGGCAGGCTCGCCATGATCCGGGTGAGGTCCTGCGAGAACCCGGACTGCGTCAGCGACCACGCCATCGCGGTGGCCGCGCCGATGATCAGCAGGATCGCGCCCGACAGCGCCGCGGTCTCGACGAGCATCGGACGCAGCCGCCGCCACGGGAAGCAGCGGTAGACGAGCAGCCCCGCGATCACGGCGTAGACGATGCCGATGGTCGACACCTCGGTCGCGGTCGCGACGCCGCGGATGACTGCCGCCCGGATCACGAAGGGCAGCGCGATCGCCGGTGACGCGATGACGAGGCTCCGCAGGATCTCGCCGCGCGTCGCCCGACGGACGCCGGAGAGGTCCTCGTGGCGATAGCGGAACCACACGACGACGCAGAGCGCGGCCGCGAGCACGACGGCCGGAAGCAGGCCGCCGGTGAACAGCGCCGCGATCGAGATGCCGGTCACGGAACCGATCGTGATGAGCACGAGGCTCGGCGGAATCGTCTCGGTCTGCGCGCCCGTCGCGGACAGCAGCGCGACGAGATCGCCCCGCTTGGCGCCGCGCTTCTGCATCTCGGGGAACAGCACCGGCGCGACGGCGGCCATGTCCGCGGCCTTGGATCCGGAGATGCCGGACACGAGGTACATCGACCCGACGAGCACGTACGACAGTCCGCCGCGCACGTGACCGAGCAGGTTGCCGAGGAATTCGACCATCGCGCGCGCCATCCCGGTCATCTCGATGAGCAGCCCGAGGAACACGAACAGCGGCACCGACAGCAGGATCAGGTGCGACATCCCCTCGTCCATGCGGCCGATGACCACGGGCAGCGGCACGTTCGTCGTGATCGAGAGATAGCCGACGGTCGCGAGGCCGAACGAGAACGCGATCGGCACGCCGGCCAGCACGCTCACGAACACGATGCCGACGAAGAAGATGATCAGGTTGAGGTTGCCGAGATCGCGGAGCACGGGTTCGAGCCCGAGCAGCACGCCGACGATCGCGCCGATCGCGACGACGGACGCGATGACGAGCCGCCAGTCACCGATGCGCAGCATCCGCAGGAGCGCCGTGAGGATCATCAGCCCGCTGCCGATCGGCAGCGCCGCCGCGCGCCACGCGTTCGAGATGTCGAGCGCGGGGGTGGTGATCATCACCTCGTCGGTGGCGAACTCGACCGCCGGATGGATGATCAATGCGAGGAAGGTCAGCGCCGCCGTCATCGCGAAGACATCGAGGAAGGCCCGCCAGCGCGGCGACACCATCCCGACGATCGCGGTCATGCGCATGTGCTCGCCGCGCCGCAATGCCACGACGGCACCGAGCATCGCGAGCCAGAGGAACAGGATCGACGCCAGCTCGTCGCTCCAGAGGATCGGTTCCTGGAAGACGTACCGCGAGACGACGCCCGCGAACAGGATGACGATCTCCGCCACGACCAGCGCCGCCACCGCCCATTCGCCGATCGTGCCGACGACGTTGTCGACGAACGTCGCCACCGCGTGCACCGCGCCCGTGCGCGGCACCGCCAGAGTCTCGTGCCTCAATGCTCCCCCCTCGCCCGCTGTTTGCTGGTGTCGTCGATCGCGCCGTCGTGCAGCGTCGTCGATCGCACCGTCCCGGTTCGCCGGATTTTCGAAGTGCCCGGATGGTATCCCGGCGATCGCCCTGCGCGATCAGCCGCCGCGCGCCCGTCCGAAGTAGTCGACGCCGCCCATCTGCCCGCCCTTCAGCGCGATCTCGAGACCGTCGAAGCGCGGATCGTTCGAGTAGCCGACGCACAGCGGCGCGCCGGGCGTGAGTTCCGCGCGCATCTCGAGCGCGTAGAGGCCGAGTTCCCGGGTCGCGAAACTCGACGTGTCGCCGCCCGCGATCACGACGCGCCGCAGGCCCGTCTGCAACAGCAGGTCGCGCGTCATCCGCCCCATCGCGGCGCCGAGCAGCCGCGCCGTGCTGCTGCCGTCGGCGATGTGCTCGCGCGTCGCACGGATGCCCGGATCGTCCGGTCCGGCGGCGGAATAGATCAGGACACTCTTCCCGGCCGACAGCGACGCGAGCGCCGCGTCGAACAACGTGCGCCGTGCGGACTCCGCAAGCGCCGGCTGCACGAGGTCCGCGGCGGGCGCCCGGATCGTGTCGAAGCCGTTCTGCGCGGCCCACGCGATCTGCTGCGCCGTCATCGGCGAAGCGCTCCCGGACATCACGAGGAGCTGCTTCACCGGTGCGATCGGCGGCAGCACTGCGCGCGCCGCGGGAATCATTCCGGTCGCGCGCCAGTGCGCCGTCAGCGCGTAGCCGACGCCGGATGATCCGACGGCGAAGTGCGGCGCGCGCTGCGACTCTTCCCAGATGAGACGGCCCGCAGCACGCAGCCGCGCGTCGTCGAGGACGTCGTAGAGCAGCAGGTCGGGGCGCTCGCGCATCCGCGCCGCGAACCGCGCGTCGACGTGCGCCGTGTCGCCGTCGAGATCGACGACGTTCATCAGTGCAGACGACGCCGACGTCTGCCGCGACAGATGCACGCGGAGATCGGCTTCGTCCATCGGCGTCACCGGATGCCGCGACATCGTCGGATGCCGGTCGAGCCGGTGGATCTCGTCGCCGGCCGCCGCGAAGTGCTGCCCGAACACGGTGTAGCGGCGCAGCGGCGGCGAGCCCGCGAGCACGGAGATCGTGCGACCGTCGACGAGGTCGCGGCGCGCCATGTCGATCACGTGGCCGATGCTGCCGATCGTCGGCGAGGAGTCGAACGTCGAGCACACCTTGTAGTGCAGGATCGGCGCGCCGACGTCCCGCAGGGCGCGCAGCACCGGCGCGAGTTCGGCGTCCATCTCGGCGGGCGACATCGCGCGGCTCGTCCCCGCGACGCCGACGCACCGGACGTCCGAGAAGCGCGCGTCGAGCAGTTCGCGCGAGGGCGCCGACAGGAACAGCACCGTGCGCAGGCCCGACTGCGCGAGGGCCTCCATCGCGTCGGTCGAGCCAGTGAAGTCGTCGCCGTAGAAGGCGAGCAGTCGCGACGGACCCATCAGCCGCGCGCCCCGAACTTGTCGATCGCGGCGCGGAGTTCCGGGCGCGTCGCTGCGTAGTCGTCGAGCGGCACACCGGCGATCGCGGCCCCCCAGCCCTGCTGCATGCTGCGCACGCC
>CAUJJX010000005.1 GCA_963205165.1 Pseudomonadota bacterium
GCCTGCCGCCACGATCACCGACGCCTTCAACATTCATCGCCAGGCGCAGTCGCAACGCGCGCGAACGCTGGGCATGGTGCTGCTGCCGTTCGAGGCGGCGCACGTGATCCCGCTGCGCCGCGCGCCCGACGTGCAGGCCGCATGCACCGAGGCGTACGGACCGCGCGACGAACCGTACGTGGCGTCGCTGCGCGAACTGCTGGGCATCATCGGGGCGCACGAATGGCGCCGGAAAGGTGTGGAGATCGCGGCCGTCGGCGGACGCATCCATCCGCACTACGGCGTGTTCTCGCCGGTGCGCGGCGAATACGTGCAGCTCGTGGCCGAGACGCCGCTGCCGTCGACGGACCTCGCCTTCGACATCGGTACCGGGACGGGTGTGCTCGCCGCCGTGCTCGCGCGCCGTGGCGTGAAACGGGTCGTGGCCACCGATCAGGACCCGCGTGCGCTCGCCTGCGCCCGCGAGAACATCGCGCGGCTGGACCTCGATGCGCAGGTCGACGTCGTGCAGGCGGATCTGTTCCCCGAAGGTCGCGCACCGCTCGTCGTCTGCAATCCACCGTGGGTCCCGGCGCGGCCGGCGTCGCCGCTCGAACACGCCGTCTACGACCCGGACAGCCGGATGCTGCGCGGATTCCTGTCGGGGCTCGCCGCGCATCTCGCGCCGGGTGGCGAAGGCTGGTTGATCCTCTCGGACCTCGCGGAACACCTCGGCCTGCGCACGCGCGACGAACTGCTCGCGACGATAGCCGCGGCCGGTCTCGACGTCCTCGGCCGCACCGACGTGCGTCCGCGCCATCCGAAGGCGGCGGACGCCACCGATCCGCTGCACGCGGCACGGTCGGCGGAGGTCACGTCGCTGTGGCGGCTGGGCGCGCGCAGGACGTAGTGCGCGGCGTCAGGCCGCTCGCAGCGCGTCCGGGGAACCACGCGGCCCGATGCCCCGCGCTCCGGTGCATCGACCTCAGTCGCGCCGCGACACGGCCGGCCGGCGCATGCGTCCGCCGACACGCGCCGCGTCCGGACGCTCAGTCTTCCCGGTAGAAACTGAACTCGATCTCGACGGTCGCACCGAGCGGCAGTGCTGCCACGCCGACCGACGTGCGCGCGGGCGGTTCGACGCCGGCGACGAACACCTCCTCCCACGCCTTGTTGATCTCCGAGAACTGGTCGAGGCGCGTCGTGTAGATGCGCGCCGACGCGAGGTCGCTCAGCGTGAGACCCCAGTCGGGCAGCGCGAGCTGCATCAGGTGCAGGATCTGGCGCGCTTCGCCGCCAGGGCCGGTCATGACGATGTGCCCGGTCGCCGGATCGAGCGCGACCATGCCGGACATCGTGTACCAGGGGCCGGTCTTCACGCACTGGCTGTAGCGGAACTTCGGCGTGTAGAGCTTCGTGGACTTCAGGATCTGGCGCGGCATGGGACGGTCTCCGGACATTCGGACGGCGTTGGACGAGGTCGCGAATTTACCGCGATCGGAGTCGACCGACGTGGCGTTCGCACAGGTCGGATCAGCGCGCAGCGCGTCATCCGACGCCCTCGTGTCCGGCGCGCGTGTTTTCAGGCATCCCTCTGCCGCGAGCGGGCGAGGGGAGAAAAGCACGGCGCCGGTCGACCCGGATCGCGCGATCCAGCAGAACAACACGCCCCCCGACGCGCCTACCCGCCCGTCCGCGCCGCCCGGATCTCGCCCGCGAGCTGCCACACCGCCAGCGCGTAGTTCTGGCTGCGGTTGTAGCGCGTGATCACGTGGAAGTTCGGCAGCGCGAGCCAGTGCTCGGTGCCGGCATCGCCTTCGAACGCGAGCAGCGCGGCAAGCTCGTCCGGACGGAGCACCCGCTGCGCCGTCACGCCCGCCGCCCCGACCTGCGCCGCCGTGAAGCCCGGACGCACGCCCGCCGCGATCAGCGGTGCGGCACGCTCGGCATCGATGACCGTCGCAGGCAAGACGACGTCCGCGCCGGGCTGCCAGCCGGACGCACGGAAGTAGTTGCCGACGCTCGCGACGATGTCCGGGACGCTGCCCCAGAGATCGATGCGCCCGTCGCCGTCGAAGTCCTGTGCGTGGCGGCGCCAGCTCGACGGCATGAACTGCGGCCAGCCCATCGCCCCCGCGTACGACCCGCGCACGACGAGCGGATCGAACGCACCGTCGCGCGCGAGCAGCAGGAACTCCTCCAGCTCCGACTGGAAGAACGCGAAGCGCCCCGATGTCCCGAAGCCGAGCGTCGCGAGCGCATCGAGCACGCGGTACGTGCCGGTGACGCGTCCGAAGACGGTCTCGATGCCGATGATCGCGACGACGATGTCCTCGGGCACGCCGTACGTCTCGCGGACGCGCTGGAGCGTCGCGTCGTGCTCGTTCCAGAAGCGCACGCCCGCCTCGATGCGGACGCGATCGACGTGCCCGCGCCGGAACACGGACCACGGACGGGACGTCCCCGGCGTCGCGAGCGCCCGCGCGGCCGACGGCTGCGGACGCGCATCGAGCAGCACGTTCGTGACCCAGTCGCGATCGAGCTGGTGCTTCGCGATGATGCGATCCGCGAAGACCTCGATGTCGGGTCGGAGCAGCGGCGGCGGTTCGTTCGCCCGCACCGGGACCGCGAGCGCTGCGGCCGACAGCAGGAACGCGCGGCGCGACGCCGTCACGGAGTCTTGCGATCGATGACGAGCTTCACGCCCTTCGCACCCGGCTCGACCGCACCGGTGCTGCCTTCGAGATCGCCCGGTTGCGGCGTCGCGCTGCCGGACTTCGAGATGCGTGCGCCGACGACGACGCGCGGGAACTTCGAGAGGTTCATGCCCGGCGCCATCGCCATCGAGTCGTCTAGCGAGAACGCCGCGGGAAGATCACCCACCCTGAAGCGCTGCACCGCCAGCGGCATGCGCGGCCCCTGCTCGGCACGCGCGAAGACGAAGACCGCATCGTCGGGCGAGGCCTCGGCGGCGAGCGCCGGGGCCAGCGCCACGGTGCCGGCGATCTTCGGCCCCGGCGCGGCGGCGTCCTTGCGCTGCGGGCCCCCAGCGGTCGTCAGCTTGGCGCGCGCCTCGGTGATGGCACCGGTGATGGCCTGCGCGTACTCGGATCCGGGTGGGGCCAGCGCGAGCAGGCGTTCCCAGTAACCGATCGCGCCCTTGTAGTCCTCGGCGTCGAACGCACCGGTGCCCAGCAGCGCCAGGGCCTTCTCGCTGCGACCGTCGACCGCGAGCGCGCGCTGCGCGAGTTTCAGCGCGTCGCCATCGAGCCGGCCGGCGATCACGGCGAGCACCTCGGCGTAGTCCGCGAGCACCTCGGCATCGTCGCCCTTCAGCGCAACCGAGCGAGCGAACGCCTTCTGCGCGTCGGGCATCTTCCCCATCATCCGGTACGCGCGACCCAGCATCGCCCAGCCGAGCGGATCGTCGGGCTTCGCCTGCATCCGCGCCTCGAGCTTCGCCGTCATCTCGATCATCTTGTCGCGGCCGGCGGCCTGCTGCTCGGTCATGCCGAGGCGCTTCTCGGGGTCGAGCGCGGTCGGGTTGCCGAGCAGGCCGTACACGACGACGGCCACGGCCGGCACCGCGATCGCGATCGACAGCGCGACCCAGCGTGCGGAACGCGGCGCCGAGACCGGTGCGTCGGCCGCGCGCAGATCGTCGGCGAGACGGCGCTCGATCTCGGTGCGGGCCTGCGCGAGCTGGTCGGCGGAGAGCACGCCGCGCTTCACGTCGGCCTCGAGGTCGGCGAGCTGGTCGCGATAGACCGACACGTTGGCCGCGTCGATCGACACGCCGGCGTTCGGCGCGCGTCGCAACAGCGGCGGCAACAGGAAGGCGAGCGCGACAGCCACGAGCAGCGCGGCGGCGAGGGCGAAAGACACCATGGGAGCGGCGCGGGGACGGATGCCCCGACGGTGAAAACGAAGGACCCGGATTATAGCGACGGGGGATGCGGAAACGCGGTCGTTCGCGGCCGGGCGAACGCTGAACGGATGCCCGCCGGCGCGGGGTTCGCGAATGCGCATCGGTGCAGGCGCGGGCGCGACGACCGGGCCGGCGCGGCCCGCTGCGAACGCGGACGCGGGTCGCGTCGATCGTTCGGCCGGTTCGCAAGCGTCGGCCGCACCGGCGCCCTCCGCGACCGCTCGCCGGTCGACGCTGCATCGCGGATCACGCCGTGCACCGCCGTCGCGCGCCCGGCCCCGCGCATGCCACCATGCGGGCGTCCTCACGCCGCACGCATTCCGCGCTGATGCCTTCACGCCTGCCCCGCCTCCTGATGTCGCGTCTGCCGGAACGCTTCCGCCAGCCGGTGCTGCTCGCCATCGTGATCGTGCTCGCCGCGGCAGGCGGGGCCTGGCTCGCGTCGCTGCCCGTGACGCACGAACTCGAATCGCGCTACGGACTCGGCTGGCTGTACCGCATGCGCGGCGTGCAGACCCCGCCCGAGTCCGTCCTGATCGTCGAACTGAACGAGGCGGCCGGCGAACGCCTCACGCTGCCGATCCCCCGGGACGGCTCGCTCGCGCCCGACTGCACCGGACTCGCCGCGGACGTCACCGCGAAATATCGCGAACCGCTCGGATCGCCGCGTCTCCAGCCGTGGCCGCGCTGCGTGCACGCGCGGCTCGTCGATGCACTCACCGAAGCGGGCGCGCGCGCGATCGTGTTCGACATGGTGTTCCGTCCGCCGCGCTTCCGGTCCGGCGCGGAACGCGAGGCGCTCGAAGCCATCGACGCCGACTTCGCCCGCGCGATCGAACGTTCGGGGCGCGTGATCATGGCGATCAAGGTTCCGAACCTCGCGTGCACGCAGGTCGGCGCCGGCTGCCAGCCCGTCGCGCGCGTCGACCTGAGCCGCACGCTGCTCGACGCCGCGACGGCCGCCGGTCCGATGCTGCTCGCGACGCCGCGGGGCGATCTCTACCACGCGTTCTGGCTGTTCGACCCGGAGGACTTCGGACTCGCCACGCTGCCGCTGCTCGCGCTCCACGCGGGCCGGCCGGAGATCCTGCGGGCGCTCGTCGAACGCATCGCGGCGGAAGTCCCGCGGCTGCGCGACGCGCTGCCTGAAGTGCCCGCGAGCGGACCACTCGAACCGACGCAGCTGTCCGGCCTCGTCACCGAGATGCGCGTGCTGCTCGCGCAGATCGCGCCGCACGAGATCGAGCGACTCACGGCGCCCGGCGACCGGCCCGCGCGCGTCGTGCAGTGGTATCTGAAAGGCACGGCGCCAGGCCTGCTGAACGAATACGGCCCCACGGGCACGCTGCCCGCGATCGGCTATGCCGACGTGATCCGGCTCGCGCAGACCGCGCCCGACCAGCTCGCGAAGCGGGTGGCCGGCCGCACCGTGTTCATCGGCTACCTGCAGCACGAGGAGAAGGAACCCTTCGAGCAGTTCCCGTCGCACTTCCGGTTCGACGGTCTGCCGGATGTGTCGGGCGTCGAACTCGTCGCGACGGCGTTCGCCAATCTCGAGCACGACACGCTGCTGCGCGCGGCGCCGGTCTGGCCGCTGATCGCCGCGACGCTCGCCGCACTCGTCGCGGCCGTGACGCTCGTGTGGGGCCCCGGCGTCGGCGGGCTGTTGCTGCTCGGTGGCGGCGCGACGTTCGTCGCGGTGAGCGCATCGTTGTTCTCGACCGTCTTCGTCTGGATGCCGCTGCTCGCGCCGCTCGCGGCCACCGCGATCGCCTACGGCGCGACGGTGCTGCTCCAGTACGAACGCGAGCTGCGCCGCATGCGACGTCTGCGCGACCTGCTGCGCGGCTTCGTGCCGCCCGACACGCTCGACGACCTGCTGAAGCGCCAGAAGTCGGCGCGCCGGACGAGCTACGGACTGTGCCTCGTGACCGACGCGCAGGGCTTCACGAACTTCGCCGAGGATCGTCCGCCGGAGGTCGTCGCGGGCTTCCTCGATGGCTATCTCGAACTGCTGTTCCGCCCGATCATCGAGAACAAGGGCTACGTGAGCGACGTGATCGGCGACAGCGTCCTCGCGATCTTCCCGTGCAGCGGCCCCGAGGACGCGCCCGTCGAGGCGGTGCTCGACGCGAGTCTCGCGATCCTGGCCGCCGTCGACGCGGCGGGCGAAGGCGAGGCGCTGCCGACCCGCATCGGCGTGACGATGGGTCCGATGACGCAGACCATGATCGGCGCGCACGGCCACTGGGAGTACCGCGCCGTCGGCGACATCGTGAACACGGCCAACCGCGTGCAGTCGCTCAACAAGACGCTGCAGACGCGGATCCTGGTGACCGACGTCGTCGCGAAGGCCGCACGCGGCTTCCGGCTGCGCGACCGCGGCACGTACGCGCTGAGCGGCAAGCGGCAGCATCAGCACGTGCACGAGCTGCTGGGAAAGGACTGAGGCCTGTCGACGCTGCAGACGGCAACGGATAGCTGCCGTGCGAGCAGCGCCTGCGCGAACGGTTGCAGGTGACGCGATGCACGCACTCCGGACCCGCATTCACGGTCCGGATGGTTCACGCCGCGTCGAAGCATCCGCCGCGCACCGCGCCACCGTGAATCTCGCGCTACGACAGGTTCGATCCGGACAGCATCTCAGGCACCCGGCGGCCCTTCGCACGAGACGACACGTCGACCTTACCGATGCCTTACCGATACTCGCCCCTGCGTTGCGTACGCGGCACGTAACCCACTACCGTCGTCCCCGAAAACACCGAGCCGCGCCACGCGACCGATACCCAGGGGGACATACGACAGTGGACCACCGCTGCAGCTTCGCCAACCGGATCCGACAGGGCTGCGTCGTCGTCGCCATCCAGGTCCTGGCCACCGCATCGACACTCACCTGGGCCGCACCTAACGACAGCGACTGCCGCGTCGAAGTCGGCCGCGTCGTGTCGCGCCAGGGCACGGTCGAGGTGCGCCACGGCGCGGGCGCCTGGGTCGCCGCAAAGCGCGAATCCGTCCTCTGCGACGGCGACGCCGTCCGCACCGGCCGCCACGCCCGCGCCGCCCTCTTCATCCGCCCCGAGAACATCGTCCGCCTCGACCAGAACACGGCGGTGAACCTCCGCGTGAACGATGCCGAGACGCTCGTCGAGTTCTTCACGAACGAACAGCGCG
>CAUJJX010000006.1 GCA_963205165.1 Pseudomonadota bacterium
CCGCGCAGCGGTTCGGTCGGCGGCAACGCCGGCCACGCCGGCGGCGGTGTCCGGATCGACAACAGCCTGACGGGCCTGCAGAGCGGCGATCTCGTCGTGCTCGTGGCCATCGGGCTCGTGGCCGGTGCGCAACTGAGTCTCGGCCGCATGCAGGGCGCGCCATCGGTCGCAGGCGTCCGCACGACGCCGCGCGAACGCGGCGACCCCGACCTCCCGCTGCTGCGGCTCGACGCGAACTACCAGAACGTCCAGGGCGATGTCCGCGCGGGGGATTTCCGTCTCGAAACGGGCTACGGCCCGCTCGCGGTCCAGGCGCGATATACCCGGTTCCGCGAGGACATCCCGCGGGACACCCTCGATCTCACGTACGTCCACGCGCTCGTGCGCATCTCCGCGACATCGGCGTTCGGACTCGACGTCGGCGCCGGTTCGGCGTGGCTCTCTGGCAACGAGCGTCACAACGGATTCTCGGGGACAGTGGCGATGGCGTGGCGTCCGCACGAGCGCGTCGAGCTGCGCTTCGCACCGGCGTGGTCGTCCATCCAGGACCGCTGGATCCGTGACCACGACGTCTCGGCCGCGCTCGTCATGCCGTACGCGTCGCTGCGGGTGGGTTATCGGTGGGTCGCGGTGAACGGCGCAACGCTGAAGGGTCCGTACGCCGGGATCTCGCTGCACTTCTGACCGGCCCCGACGCGCGGGCCGGCGCGGCTCAGTTTCCGGAGTCGTCCCGCGGCTCCCGCCACGGCGCCAGCAGGTTGTCGACGAGATCGTCGCCGCTGTTCCAGCGGGCGAGGCCGACCGGCACGACGCTGCCGACCGACGGGTGGTACGTGCCCATGACACGATCCCAGAGCGTGAAGACGGTCGCGAAATTCGTCTCGTGCAGTGCACCGGCCGCCGCGTGGTGCACGCGATGCACACCGGGCGTCACGAAGACCGTCGCGAGCGCGCGCTCGATCCGGGGCGGCAGGTCGAAGCCGGCGTGCTCGAAGACGTTCCAGCAGGTGTCCACGACGATCACCGCCATCAACGCTGCGCCGTCCGGCCCCAGCACCGCGAGCAGGCCCGCCTGCGCGAAGCTCCGCAACAGCGTCTCGAGCGGATGGAATCGCAGGGCCGTCGGCACGCCGTACGTCCGGTCTGCGTGGTGGATCGCGTGGAGTCGCCAGAGCACGGGCACGCGATGCAGGACCCTGTGGATGAGCGCCTGCAGCAGGTCGGTCGCCGCGAGCAGGACGACGAACTGCACGATGACCGGCACCGCGCCCCAGCGCGCCAGCAGGTGCGGCCCGCCGGTCGGTTCCGGGACGATCAGGACGGACAGCACGACCGCCAGCGCCCACAACCCGATCCCGAGAATCCAGCGGCGCAGCAGCGCGCCGTCGGCGGATGCGCCCGATCGACGCGCGGCCACTTCCACGGCGCCGACACCGACCAGCGAAAGGGCCAGAAAGACGAACGGAGCCGAGATCGGCCCCGCCAGGAGGAGTTCGCGCATGCCGCTCTGCCGGCGGATTGCCGCTGCCGGTCCTACTTGCGGCGGATGAAACGCGACACGCCGATCGCGGCGACGACGATGCCGACGAGCGCCCACATCTCGGGTTCCGGAATGCGGTTGGGAACGGTCGGGACGCCAGCCAGCGCGTTCGCGGAAAGCAGCATGCCGAGGGCGAGCAGTGTGTTCTTCATCGAGAGTCTCCAGAGTGGTCGGGGAACTGCGGACGGCGCGCCGCCTCCCGGGGACACGCCCCCGGGAGGCGGCGTGATCACTTGCGACTGATGAAGCGGGCGATCCCGATGGCGGCGACAGCGACGCCGACGAGCGCCCACATCTCGGGCTCGGGGACCCTGGTCGGCGCAGGATTGACCTGCGCCAGGGCCGACGTGGCGAGGAAGACGGACGACATTGCGGCGAGGACGATCTTCATGTTCGGTTCTCCGGTGGGATAGATCGAAACGTCGAACGAAGCGCGATCGGGAATGCCGGGAATGCGACGAGCGGTGCGAACGCGCGGTGCAGCGTGGTCCGGATCGGACCTCCGCGGATCGACCGCAGCGTGGTGCATCCCGCCTCGACCGCAGCGGGCCCGATCCGCAATATCCAAGCCGGTCGCCACGAGCGACGCCCGCCCGGCTATGAGAACCCGCGCCGGACGGTATCGCGACCGGGCCGGTCGAGCGCCGGCGTGTCAGGCAACTCGACACCCGACCGGGCCGCCGGCCGGCGCATCCCGGGCTGACCACCCCGCGGTCGGCGGGTATCATCCGGCCTCGTTTTTCACCCCCCGGGATCATGATCCGCATGGCTGCCCGCACCTCGCACACCCGTTCCATTCCTGCCGGAGACCGCTCGTGACCGAGATCATGGATCCCGTCTTCTGGGTCGCACTCGCCCAGATCATCGGCGTCAACATCGTGCTGTCCGGTGACAACGCCGTCGTGATCGCGCTCGCCGCCCGCTCGCTCCCGCCGGACCAGCAGAAGAAGGCCGTCCAGTGGGGCAGCGGCGCCGCCGTCGTCATGCGGATCGTGCTCACGATCGTCGCCGTCGAACTGCTCCGACTGCCCGGCCTGAAGCTCGTCGGTGCGCTGCTGCTGCTCTGGATCGCGATCCAGTTGCTGATCCCCGAGAGCGAGGAGGACGGCGACGGCAAGGCCGTCTCGAACATGGGCGCCGCGATCCGCACGATCCTGCTGGCCGACCTCGCGATGAGTCTCGACAACGTGATCGCAGTCGCCGCCGTCGCGAAGGGCAGCATGCTGCTGCTGGTCCTCGGTCTCGCCATCAGCATTCCGCTCGTCGTGTTCGCGAGCACCTTCCTGCTGAAGGTGATGGACCGCTATCCGGTCATCGTCACCGCCGGCGCCGGCCTGCTCGGCTACGTGGCCGGCGAGATGGCGGTATCCGACATCCTCTCGGAACCCTGGATCGCCGAGCACGCGCACTGGATGCACACGGCCGTGCCGATCGCCACGATCGCGATCGTGATCGGTGTCGGCAAGCTGCTCGCCGCCCGCGCGCAGGCGAAGTCCCGCGAGGAACATCGTCCGCTCGTGGACATCGCTGCCGACACCGGCAGCTCGAAGACCCCCTGACGCATCCGACCGGAGACCCCACATGAAACTGCTCGTCCCCATCGACGGTTCGGACACCTCGCTGCGCGCCATCGACACGCTGCTCGCGAAGCTCGACGCATACCGTCCGCCGGTCGAGGTCCACCTGGTCAACGTCCAGCACGCCCTGCGCAAGGACGTCGGACAGTTCGTGGACCACGACGAGATCCGCAGCTACCACCAGGAAGAAGGCATGAAGGCCCTCGCCCCGGCCCGCGCGAAGCTCGACGCGGCCGGCGTGACGTACACGTCGCACGTGTTCGTCGGCGAGGCCGCCGAAGTCATCGTGCAGTTCGCGCGCGAACAGGGCGTCGGCGGAATCATCATGGGTTCGCACAACCGCTCGGAACTCGCGCAGCTGCTGCTGGGTTCGGTCGCACGCGAAGTGCTGCGCAGCGCGGGAGTGCCGGTGACGCTGGTGAACTAGCCTTACGCGGCACGGTAGAAGTTCCGTCCGTCATTCCAGCGCACGCTGGAATCCAGTCCGACCGCGGCACACGCGACCGCCCCTGCTGGACCCCAGCGTTCGCTGGGGTGACGGCAAGGTGTGGCCGCGCGGAGGTTCCCCCCTCAGCCTCCGTCCGCCCCGTCCGCCCGATCCCACACCCGATCCAGCGCCGCCCACGCGCTGCGCACCACCGGATTCGCGCGCTCCGACCGCAGGCTGACGAAGCTCAGCGACGACTCCAGCGCGACGCGGTCGGCGATCACGAGCCCGCGCGCCTGGCTCTCCCGGATCGCGACGGCGTCCCGCGCGAGGCTCAGCCCGACGCCGGACCGCACGAGATCCAGCATCGAGGCTTCCTGATCGACGAGCGCGACGCTGCGCGGCCGCGCCACCGCAAGCCGGTCGAAGACCTCCGACAGCAGACGGTTGTGCACGGACTCCGGCGGGGTCCAGATCCACGGCAATGCCGCGAGTGCCGTCCAGTCCCGACCGAGGACCTGCGGCCCCCATCCGGCCGGCGCAATGACGCGATACGTGAAGCGCGTGAGCAGCCCGGCGTCGAACCGGGGCTCGCCCGTCGAGTCCGCGTTCGGATCGCCGAGGAAGAACCCCACGTCGAGTTCCCCGCGCGCGATCTGCGCGAGGACCGTCCCGCTCATCCCCTGCCGCAGTTCCGTCCCGATCTGCGGTGACGAGAGCACCAGTTCGCGGAGGAAGGCGCCGAGCCGCGTGAACTCCGGATCGAGGATCGTCCCCAGCCGCAGCCGCCCGCGGACGGTGCCGTGCAGGCCCTCGGCCGCGCGCGCGAATCCGGTGAGTGCCGCGAGCGTCTCTCGCGCCTGCGGCAGCAGCGCCGCGCCATCGGCGGTGAGCGCGAGGCCCTGCGGCATCCGGGTGAACAGCACGAGGCCGGTCAGCTCCGCGAGCCGCTTCAGCTGCAGGCTCACGGCCGGCTGGCTGAGGTGCAGACGCTCCGCGGCGCGCGACACGCTGCCCTCGGACGCGACCGCGACGAACGCCTGGAGCGTGCGCGGATCGATGGGCGCCACCATATTTGCCTCGCTGATAACCGGCTTCGGAAAGCCTCATTGGAAAAGTGCCGGGCGCTCTCCTATATTCGGGTGCAACCAAGGAGGCTTCCCATGAGCGCAGCAA
>CAUJJX010000007.1 GCA_963205165.1 Pseudomonadota bacterium
CGATCGTGGCGATCGAGGGACGTCCCGTGACCCTGTGGCACGAGATGGTCCGCGAGATCAGGGCGCGGCCCGGTGCGCAGATCGCGATCGATCTCGTCCGCGGCGGCCAGCGCCTGCATGTCGTGGTCACTGCATCCGACGAAGGGGAGGGCGGCGTCCGCATCGGCCGTATCGGCGTCGGTCCGAAGAACGACCCAGACACCATGCGTCGCTACGTCACCGAAGTACGGCACGGTCCGGTCGACGCCGTCGTCGTGGCGATGCGCAAGACGTGGGAAGCGTCACGCTTCACGCTCGAGATGATGTGGAAGATGGTCCGCGGCCAGGTGTCGATCAAGAACCTCAGCGGTCCGCTCACGATCGCCGATTACGCAGGCCAGTCGGCCCAGATGGGGTGGCTTGCTTACGTCAGTTTCGTGGCCCTCGTTTCGATCAGTCTCGGGGTGCTCAACCTGTTACCGGTTCCGCTACTGGATGGAGGGCACCTGATGTACTATGCGGTCGAAATTTTCAAGGGCAGCCCCGTCTCCGAGCGCACGCTCGAAATCGGTCAGCGCATCGGGATGTTTCTCCTGATGACTCTCATGGCCTTCGCCATCTACAACGATATTCAGCGCCTGTTCGGCGGTTCCTAAGCGGATGAAGCGTTCCCTAATCGCGATACTCATCGCCCTCGCGTACGCGCCCACCGCCCAGAGTTTCGAGCCCTTCCAAGTCCAGGATATCCGCGTCGAAGGCATTCAGCGGACCGACGCGGGTACGGTGTTCAGCTACCTGCCGGTACGTGTCGGTGAGACCCTGACGCCCGAGCGCGCGACGGCTGCCGTGAAGCAGCTGTTCGCCACCGGATTCTTCAAGGATGTGCAGCTCGAGAACGATGGTGGTGTCCTCGTTGTCTCCCTCCAGGAACGTGCCGCGATCGCATCGATCGACGTCAACGGATCGAAGGAATTCGACAAGAAGAAGCTGCTCCAGATCTTCCGCGATGTCGGCATGCAGGAGGGTCGCATCTTCGACCAGTCCGTGCTCGAACGCGCCAAGCAGGATCTGAAGAATCAGTACATCTCCCGCGGCAAGTACGCGGTCGACGTCCAGGCGACAGTCAACCCGCTCGAGCGCAATCGCGTCGCGGTGAATTTCGAGATCCGCGAAGGCAAGGTCGCGAAGATCCGGTCGATCAACATCGTCGGCAACCGGAGCTTCAAGGAGAAGGAGCTCATCGACCTCTTCGCGCTCGGCACGCCCAGCACGATGAGCTGGTACACCCGCAACGACCAGTACTCCAAGCAGAAGCTGTCCGCCGACCTCGAGACGCTCCGTTCCTTCTATCTGAACCAGGGCTTCCTCGAGTTCAACATCGAGTCGACGCAGGTCGCGCTCAGCCCGAGCAAGCGCGACGTCTTCATCACCGTCAATGTCAGCGAAGGCGAGAAGTACACCGTGACGGATGTCCGCTTCGCCGGTGATCTCCTCGTTCCCGAGGAGGACCTTCGCAGTCGCCTCAGGATCAGGAAGGGCGATCTGTTCAGTCGCGAACGCCTCACGGAATCGACGAAGCTCATGACGGATCGTCTCGCGAACGAGGGGTACGCATTCGCGCAGGTGAATCCGGTGCCCGAGATCGATCGCGTCAAGCGCGAAGTCGCGTTCACGCTGTACGTCGATCCGGGGCGTCGCGTCTACGTCCGCCGCATCAACATCGCCGGCAACACCACGACACGCGATGAAGTGATCCGGCGCGAGTTCCGGCAGATGGAAGGCGGCTGGTACTCGCAGGAGAAGATCAACCGCTCCAAGGTGCGGGTCGACCGGCTCGGCTACTTCTCCGAAGCCAACGTCGAGACGCCCCCGGTCGCGGGCACGCCCGACCAGGTCGACGTCAACATGACCGTCAAGGAGCGCCCGACCGGCAGCATCAGCTTCGGCGCGGGTGTGTCCAGTGCTGAAAAACTGATCCTGTCGGCATCCATCTCCCAGCAGAACGCGTTCGGTACCGGCAACGCGCTGTCGCTCTCGCTGCAGAACGGTCGAATCAACCGGATCATCTCGCTCTCGTACACGAATCCATACTGGACCGACGACGGCGTCAGTCGCGGCTTCGATCTGTACTCACGCCGCTTCAATCCGACGATCCTGCGCGCGGCGACGTACACGACCAACACCGATGGCCTCGGGATCCGCTTCGGGATCCCGGTGTCGGAACTCGACACCATCAACCTCGGGCTGGCAGTCGAATCGAACAAGATCGAGACCTTCAGCAACTCGCCACAGCGCTTCCTGGACTTCGTGAATCGCTACGGTTCGCAGAACGTCGGGATCATCGGCACGCTCGGCTACTCGCGCGATGGTCGCGACAGCACGATCACGCCGTCCTCGGGTGCGTATCAACGCCTGAACGGCGAGGTCGCACTGCCCGGCGCGGACCTGCATTTCTACCGGGTCACCTATCTGGCGCAGAAGTTTTACCCGATCACCAAGTACTCCACGCTGCAGATCGGCGGCACGCTCGGATATGCCGCAGGCTACGGCGACAACCCGCTGCCCTTCTACAAGAACTTCTACGCAGGCGGCGTCAACAGCGTGCGTGGATTCTCGACCTTCGCGATCGGTCCGAAGGACGAGTTCGGTTACGCGGTCGGCGGCAGCCACCAGATTCTCGGCAACATCGAGTACTACTTCCCGTTCCCCGGCGCCGACAAGGATCGCAGCCTCCGGCTGTCGACTTTCGTGGATGCGGGGATGGTGGATAATAGTTTGGACTTCAAGGCGCTGCGTTACTCCGCCGGCCTGTCGCTCAACTGGTTCTCGCCGGTGGGGCCGCTGAAATTCAGCTTCGGCTTCCCGCTCAAGAAGGAACCGACGGACCGACTCCAGCGCATCCAGTTCACGCTCGGCACCCTGTTCTGAGTGCGAGAGCCGAAGAGACGGACGACTACATGAAAATGCTCACGAAGAAACTCGTTGTGGCGATGGCCTGCACCGCATCGCTCGTCATGGTTGCCAGCCCGGCATCGGCGAACGATGTCGCCAAGGTGGGCTTCGTCAACATCGACCGAATCCTGCGCGAGGCCGCGCCGGCAAAGAAGGCGCTCCAGAAGCTCGACAAGGAATTCCTCGCCCGCAGCACCGAGATCCAGAAGCTTGCCAAGCAGGCCAAGGACCTCCAGACGGTCCTCGAGAAGGAAGGCGTCACGATGACCGAGTCGGATCGCCGCAACAAGGAAGGCGAACTCGCCCGCATCAATCGTGATCTGCAGCGCCTTCAGCGCGAGTTCAACGAAGACCTGAACCAGCGCCGGAACGAGGAGTTCTCCCAGGTCATCGACCGCGCGAACAAGGTGGTGCAGCAGATCGCCGAGGCCGAGAAGTACGACCTGATCCTCCAGGAGGCCGTGTACCGCAGCCCCCGCATCGACATCACCGACAAGGTCCTGAAGGCACTGACCGACAAGTAGGACGCCGTACCGGGTGCTTCGCGCGCCCGGACAGCGCACGGGAGCCACCCATGACCGCCTCTTCCAGGGTGTCGCTGACGCTGCACGAGATCGTGAACCGGCTCGGCGGCGAACTC
>CAUJJX010000008.1 GCA_963205165.1 Pseudomonadota bacterium
TCACCGCCCATTCGCGCCTTCGCGGACTCGACGGCGGCGTTCGCACCGGACAGCCGGACGAACAGCCGGCCCTCCGCGTGGAACGTCGCGGAGATCGGCAGCGGCTGGCCCGCCCACTTGTTCACGGCCTCGATGGCCTTCGCGTCGTTCATGTCGAACACGAGCGTCGTCTCGATCTCGGGCTTCGGCAGCACCTTCAGCGAGACCTCGGTGATCAGCGCGAGCGTGCCGAACGAGCCGGCGACGAAGCGCGAGCGGTCGTAGCCGGCGACGTTCTTCATGACCTGTCCGCCGAACGAGAGATCGCGGCCGGCCGCGTCGAGCACGCGCACGCCCAGCACGAAGTCGCGGGCGGAACCCGCAGCCGCGCGGCGCGGACCGGAGAAGCCCGAGCCGATGGCGCCGCCGATCGTGCCGTCGGGCGAGAAGCGCGGCGGCTCGAAGGCGAGCATCTGGCCACGTTCGGCGAGTGCCGTCTCGACCTCGGCGACCGGCGTGCCGGTGCGGACCGTCATCACGAGTTCGGACGGGTCGTAGTCGACGATGCCGTGATGGCCGCGTGTGTCGAGCACATCGCCTTCGAGGGCGACGCCGTAGAAGTCCTTCGTGCCGCCGCCGCGGATGCGGAGCTTGCGGCCCGCGGCGGACGCGGCGCGGATGGTGTCGGTGAACTGGTCGATCATGGGTCTCTGCGCGCGGGGCGCTCGTCGGAGTCTGTGATGGTCAGAAGCGCGGGAGGTCGGGGAAGGCTTCCTTGCCGCGCTGGACGTGCATCGCGCCGTGCTCGGCGCAGCGATGCAGCGTCGGGACGGCCTTGCCCGGGTTCAGCAGGCCGTGCTCGTCGAACGCGGCCTTCACGGCGTGGAAGGTCGCGAGTGCGTCGGGCGTGAACTGCTCGCACATCTCGCCGATCTTCTCGACCCCGACGCCGTGCTCGCCGGTGATCGTGCCGCCGGCCTCGATGCAGAGCTGGAGGATGCGCGAGCCGAACTTCGCGGCGTGCTCCGCCTGGCCCGGGATGTTCGCGTCGAACATGATGAGCGGGTGCAGGTTGCCGTCGCCCGCGTGGAAGACGTTCGGGCAGCCGAGCCCGAATTCCTCGGAGAGCTTCGCGATGCCGCGCAGCACCTCGGCGAGCTTGCGCTTCGGGATCGTGCCGTCCATGCAGTAGTAGTCGGGCATCAGGCGGCCGACCGCGGGGAACGCTGCCTTGCGGCCGGACCAGAAGCGCAGCCGCTCGGCCTCGTCCTTCGAGAGCCGGATCTGCGTCGCGCCGCTCGCGCGCATCACGGCTTCCATGCGCTCGATCTCGGTGGCGACTTCTTCCGGCGTGCCGTCGGATTCGCACAGCAGGATCGCCTCGGCGTCGAGCGGATAGCCGGCGTGCACGAACTGCTCGACGGCCTGCGTCGCGAGCTTGTCCATCATCTCGAGGCCCGCGGGGATGATCCCGGCGCCGATGATGTTCGCGACGGCGCTGCCGGCCTTCTCGAGCGAGTCGAACGCGGCGAGCACGACGCGCGCGAGCTGCGGCTTCGGCAGGAGCTTCACGGTGATCTCGGTGACGATGCCCAGCAGGCCCTCGGAGCCCGTCATCAGCGCCATCAGGTCGTAGCCGGCGGCATCGAGGCCGTCGCCGCCCAGTTCGAGGATCTCGCCCTCGATCGTGACGACGCGCAGCTTCAGGACGTTGTGCACCGTGAGCCCGTACTTGAGGCAGTGCACGCCGCCGGAGTTCTCGGCGATGTTGCCGCCGATCGAGCACGCGATCTGGCTCGACGGATCGGGCGCGTAGTAGAGGCCCAGCGGCGCCGCGGCCTCGGAGATCGCGAGGTTGCGCACGCCGGGCTGCACGCGGGCCGTCCGGGCGAGCGGGTCGATCGCGAGGATGCGCTTCATCTTCGACAGCCCGAGCGTCACGCCCTGCGCGTTCGGCAGCGCGCCGCCCGACAGGCCCGTGCCGGCGCCGCGCGCGACGACGGGCACTTTCAGTTCGTGGCACACGCGGAGCACGGCGGCGACCTGCGCCTCGTCTTCCGGGAGCGCGACGGCGAGCGGCACCTGGCGGTACGCGGTCATGCCGTCGCATTCGTACGGTTTCGTGTCTTCCGGTGACGCCAGCAGGCTCGTGGACGGCAGGACCGCCGCGAGCTTCGCGAGGAGGGTGGCGCGATCCACGGCGGGGAATGCGGAGACGGCTTCAGGCTTGCCCATGGTCAGGCCTCGATCAGGATGGCGCGGAAATCGTTGACGTTCGTGAGCGTCGGACCGGTCACGACGGTGTCGCCGACGGCCTCGAAGAAGCCGTGGCCGTCGTTGTTCGCGAGGCTCGCCTTCGCGTCGACGCCGACGGCGGCCGCGCGCGCGATGGAATCCGGCGTGAGGATCGCCCCGGCGGTTTCCTCGGCGCCGTCGATGCCGTCGGTGTCGCCGGCAAGCGCATGGACGCGCGGTGCGCCGTCGAGCGCGACGGCGAGCCCGAGGAGGAATTCGACGTTGCGTCCGCCGCGGCCCGAGCCGCGGATGGTGACGGTCGTCTCGCCGCCGGACAGCAGCACGCACGGCGCAGCGACCGGTTGGCCATGGCGCAGCACCTGCCGCGCGATGCCGGCGTGGACGAGCGCGACGTCGCGCGATTCGCCTTCGAGGGCGTCGCCCAGGATCAGCGGCGTGTACCCCGCGGCGCGCGCGACGGCGGCGGCGGCTTCGAGCGCCATCTGCGGCGCGGCGATCATGTGGGTCTCGCAGTGCGCGAGGCGCGGGTCGCCGGGCTTCGGCGTCTCGTCGCGTCCGGCGTGCAGGTGCTCGAGGACGGCGGCGGGTTCGGTGATGTCGTACTTCGCGAGGATCGCGAGGGCGTCGGCGTACGTCGTCGCGTCGGGAACGGTGGGGCCGGAGGCGATGACGGCGGGGTCGTCGCCCGGGACGTCCGAGATCGTGAGCGTCACGACGCGCGCCGGAGCGGCCGCGGCGGCGAGCCGGCCGCCCTTGATCGCCGAAAGATGCTTCCGGACGCAGTTCATCTCGGTGATGTTCGCGCCGCACTTCAGCAGCGCGCGGTTGATCGCCTGCTTGTCGTGGAGCGTGAGCCCTTCGCCGGGCAGGGCCAGCAGCGACGATCCGCCGCCGGAGATCAGGCACAGCACGAGGTCGTCCGGCGTGAGGCCCTTGACCATGTTCAGGATGCGTTCGGCGGCTTCGCGTCCGGCCATGTCGGGCACGGGGTGCGCG
>CAUJJX010000009.1 GCA_963205165.1 Pseudomonadota bacterium
ACTCCTCGGGATGCGGTGGGGGCGCGAGTTTAGGGCCTGTTCAAGTCACGGCGGCCGGTTGCGTCGCAGGCGCGGATTGCGGCCGGGCGGGACACCCCGCGAGGCTCCGCGGCGCGGCCCGGTGCGCTACTTCAGTTCGAAATGCACCAGTTCGACGGTCGTGGCGCCGCAATTGCGCAGCGTCAGCGCGGACTCCGGCTCGACGTACTCGAACGACGCCGGCTGCACCGCGAGTTCGCGCGGATCGACGCCGCCCGCCTCGACGCGGACGCAGCCAGCGTCCATCGAGACGCGCACGCCCGGCCCGCCGAAGCTGATCCCCGCGACGCTCGCACCGGGTTCGAGGCGGATGCGGACCGCGCGAACGCGTTCGGTGTCGAGCACCGTGCGCGTACCGATCGCATCCGGGACCGGCGCGGCGACGCGCGCACCGAACGCCATCGGCTGCATCAGCTCGATGCCGATCGCCCGGAACACACCCGGCCCGCGGTTGATGAAGCGATGCGTGTACGTGCCCTGCGTCGTCGCGCGGTAGTAGCCGACGACGCCGCGCTCGATCTTCACGTCCTTCGGTTCGCCGCCGGGAATCTGGTTCTTCAGCGTGACGCTGGAGATCATCAGGTACGGATAGTCGAGCGCGTGCGCGTGGAAGAGCGTCTGCTCGTCCTGCGGGATCGCGACGTCGATGACCCGGACGCGTGTGTTCTCGAACTTCGGGACGTGCCGCGGCTCGTGGTGCGCGGGGACGATGCGGTCGTCGTCGGCGGCGCGAACGACGCCGGCGGCGACGAGGATCAAGGCGGCAACGGCAGAACGGCGGAAGGTTCGTTGCATGGCGGCGGGCTCCTGTCGTGGGCGGGCGGAGGCCGTGGAGGATGCCACGTCATGCGGCGGACGACGCGGTCAGCCGGATCGCGGCACGAGCACGATCCCCCACACCGCCGCGAGCAGCACGAGCGCCACGAGCACCGCGGCGCTGCCGACGTCCTTCGCGCGTCGCGAGAGGTCGTGGCGCTCGGGGCCGATGCGGTCGATCGCGGCCTCGACGCCGGAGTTCAGCAGTTCGACGATCAGCACGAGCAGCACCGTCGCGACGAGCAGCGCGCGCTCGGCCGGCGTGACCGTCACGACGCACGCGATCGGCAGCAGCACGGCAGCGAGCACGACCTCCTGCCGGAACGCGCTCTCGTGGCGCCAAGCCGCGCCGAGTCCGGCGAGGGAATTGAAGAATGCCGCGACGATGCGTGCGACACCGGTGCGTCCCTTGAACGGGCTCTCCGGTGGCGGCGCGTTCATGGCGGCTCCGGGGAGTCGGTTCGATCGCCACGCTCGCGGACCGGTCCGCACCGTGCCGCGACGAGGTTGGATTCGAACTGGCGCGAGCAGGTCTCCCACGAGAAGCGTTCGGCGTGGCGCCGCACCGCATCGCGATCGAGTTCGAGCGCGCGCAGGCAGGCGGCGCGCAGATCGTGATCGAGCACGCCCGCTGCCGGACTCGTCACGACGTCGATGGGTCCGCTCACCGGGAACGCCGCGACGGGCACGCCGCACGCCATCGCTTCCAGCATCACGAGACCGAAGGTGTCGGTGAGGCTGGGGAACACGAAGACGTCCGCCTGCCGGTACTGGTGCACGAGCGATTCGCCGGTGTGCATGCCCGCGAAGACCACCGACGGATGCCGCCGGGCGAGCGCGGCGTGCGCGGGGCCGTCGCCGACGACGACCTTCGTCCCCGGGAGGTCGAGCGACAGGAACGCGTCGAGGTTCTTCTCGACGGCGACGCGCCCCGTGAACAGGAACACGGGCCGCGGCCACGGACTCTCCGCGCGCGTCGCCGGGCGGAAGAGGTCGACATCGACGCCGCGCGACCAGTCGCGCAGATGCCGGAAGCCGCGTCGCGCCAGCTCGTCACGCAGCGCCGGTGTGCCGACCATCACGGCGTCGGCCGCCCCGTGGAACCACCGCACGAGCGGATAGATCAGCCCGGGCGGCAGGCCGGTGCGGGCCGAGATGTATTCCGGGAATCGCGTGTGATACGCGGTCGTGAACCGCAGTCCGCGTGCGAGGCACACGCGCCGCGTCGCGAGTCCGATCGGACCTTCCGTCGCGATGTGGATGGCCTCCGGGTCGAATGCATCGAAGCGGCGTCGCACCTCGCGATCGGGCGAGAGGGCGAGCCGGATCTCCGGATACGTCGGCAGCGGGACGGTGCGGAATCCGTCGGGCGAGATCACCTCGACCTCGTGTCCGAAGCGGACGAGCTGGTCGATGGTGTTGCGCAGCGTCCGGACGACGCCGTTGATCTGCGGCGCCCAGGCGTCAGTCGCCAGCAGAATGCGCAAGGGTGACTCCGAGGAGCGGCAGGGCGGTCCCGGCGCGCAGTGCCTCGATGGCCTGCCAGTCGATCACGCGCAGCTCGCCGGATTCCAGCTCGACGAGCGCGCTGAGGCTCTCGACCCAGTCGCCGTCGTTGCAGTACAGGATGCCGTCGATGTCGCGGATCTCGGCCTTGTGGATGTGGCCGCAGACCACGCCCGCGAAGCCGCGGCGCCGTGCCTCGGACGCGAGCGCCTGCTCGAAGTCCGAGATGTAGCTGACGGCGTTCTTCACCTTCTGCTTCAGGAACTGCGCGAGCGACCAGTACGGCAGTCCGAGCTTGGCGCGCGCGCTGTTGAACCACTGGTTGAGCTTGAGCGTGAAGAGATACGCCTGGTCGCCGACGTAGGCGAGCCAGCGCGCGCCCTGCACGACGGCATCGAAGAGATCGCCGTGGATCACGAGGAGCCGGCGGCCGTCGGCCGTGACGTGCTCGGCCTCGTCGACGACGTCGATCCCGCCGAACGCGAGCCCCAGGAAATGCCGCATCACCTCGTCGTGATTGCCCGCGACGTAGACGACGCGGGTGCCCGTGCGGGCCTTGCGCTGGAGAGTCTGCACGACGTCGTTGTGCGTCTGCGGCCAGTACCAGCGGCGCCGCAGCTGCCAGCCGTCGATGATGTCGCCGACGAGGTAGAGGTGCGCCGACTCGGTGTGCTTCAGGAAGTCCAGCAGATGCTCCGCCTGGCAGGTCGGCGTGCCGAGGTGCACGTCCGAGATCCAGATGGAGCGGAACCGGTATCGAGGTGCTGCGTCGTCGTCCAAGGGCGGGCTTGTCGTCTGCGACCACGGGGGCCTTGGCGGTGAAGCGTGTGCGACGCGGGCTGCGGTGGTGTGTCGGTGGGATGACGGGGACGTGACGGCCGTTTCCGCCGGGGCCGCGGCGCGTCCGATCCGTCACGGATGCCACTCCGGGGGAATCTGCTCGCATTCTGTCGCGTCACTCGTGCTAAGGTAGTAATTGATTACTCACTTACAGGGGTTCGAGTGAACAACCGCACCAGAAGTCTCTCCGCGGACGATCGGCGGACCGTGACCATCGAGGCCGTCATCGCGCTCGCCGGATCGCAGAACCCCAGCGAGATCACGACCGCCGCCATCGCGAAGCACATGAATCTCACGCAGGGCGCCCTCTTCCGCCATTTCCCGACCAAGGAGGCCGTCTGGCATTCCGTGATGGACTGGGTGGCCGGCCACCTGCTCGCGCGGATCGATCGCGCGGCCGAGGGCATCGATTCGCCGCTGGCCGCGCTGCAGGCGATCTTCATGAGCCACGTCGAGTTCGTGATCGAGCATCCCGGCGTGCCCCGGATGATGTTCGGCGAGCTGCAGCGTGCCGAAGCGACGCCGGCCCGGCAGGTCGCGCAGGGGCTGATCCG
>CAUJJX010000010.1 GCA_963205165.1 Pseudomonadota bacterium
CGCAGCCGCGGCCCGGGAATCCGCCCGGCCTCGATCTCGTTGCGGATCACGACGTCGAGCCGCAGCTTCGCGCTCGCCGCGCTGAAGGCGCTCGTGAACCCGTGGTCGAGCAGCGTCCGGGCGTTGTGCATCGTCGCGAGGACGTGCTCCTCGGGCGGCAGTTCACCGAGGTCGGTGCTGCGCGGTGCGCCGACGAACGAAAGGTGCGCATGCCCCTCGACGAGCCCGGGCATGAGCGTGAGCCCCGTCGCGTCGATGATCCGCGCCTCGTCGACCCACGGCGCCGACGTGCTGGGCCAGACGTTCTCGATGCGATTGCCGACCACGTAGACATCGGCGTCGAAGGTGTCGGCGCCGGTGCCGTCCCAGAGGCGGGCGTTGCGGATCAGGATGTTCATGGCTCGGCTCCGGCGCGAGGTTCGGGTCGGGCGGATTGTGCCCGGTGTCGCGACGCCGGATTCGCTGATGGCGTTCGATGCATCGATCACAGACGCATCTGGAACAACACCGGATGACGCCCCCACCCGCTTCCCCGATACTCCGCCCACCCGTCCACCGCGCCCCGCCGCATGACCCTCGCCGACCTCGCCGCCCAGCTCGTCAACGGCCTCGCCAACGCCTCGACGCTGTTCCTGCTGGCCTCCGGGCTGTCGCTCATCTTCGGGGTCACGCGCGTCGTGAACTTCGCGCACGGGTCGCTCTACATGCTCGGCACGTACGGCGGCGTCTGGCTCACCGAACGCTGGACCGGGCCGCTCGGGTTCTGGGGCGCCATCGCCGTCGCCGCGCTCGGCATCGCAGTCGTCGGCGTGCTCATCGAAACGCTCGTGCTGAAGCGCATCTATCACGCGCCGGAACTCTTCCAGCTCCTCGCGACCTTCGCCGTCGTGCTCGTCCTGAAGGATCTCGCGCTGATGGCCTGGGGCGCCGAGGACATCTTCGGACCCCGCGCACCGGGCCTCGACGGCGCCGTCGAGATCTTCGGGAGCCCCATCCCGACGTACGACCTCTTCCTCATCGCGCTCGGCCCGATCGTGCTCGTCGCGCTGCAGCTGCTGCTCTCGCGCACGCGGTGGGGCGTGCTCGTCCGAGCCGCGACGGAAGACCGCGAGATGGTCGGTGCGCTCGGCGTGAACCAGGCGTGGCTGTTCACCGGCGTGTTCGCGCTCGGCAGCCTGCTCGCCGGACTCGCCGGTGCGCTCCAGATGCCGCGCGAACCCGCGAGCCTCGGGCTCGATCTCGTCGCGATCACCGACGCGTTCGTCGTCGTGGTCGTCGGCGGACTGGGCAGCCTGCGCGGCGCGTTCTACGCGGCGCTGATCATCGGCATCGTGAAAGGACTCTGCGTCGCACTCGGCACCGTCGAAGTCCTCGGCACGAGCTTCAACGTCTCCAAGCTCACGCTCGTGATCGAGTTCCTGCTGATGGCCGCGACGCTCGCGGTGCGGCCGTTCGGCCTGCTCGGACGCCCTGTCGCGACGAACGAACCCGCGCGCGGCGTCGCGCTCGTCGTCACGCCCGGCCGGACCTTCCACGTCGGCGCGGCGGTCGTCGTCGCGCTGCTCGCGTGCGCACCGTTCGTCGCCGACGACTACCTGCTCGTGCTCGGCACCGACGTCCTCGTGTTCGCGCTGTTCGCCGTCAGCCTCCACTTCCTCATGGGATTCGGCGGGATGGTCTCGTTCGGCCACGCGGCGTTCTTCGGCGCCGGCGCGTACGTCGCGGCGCTGCTCATGAAGCAGGCCGGCTGGACGATGCTCGCGGCCATCGTCGCGACGCCGTTCGCGGTCGCGCTGCTCGGTCTCGCGGTCGGCTGGTTCTGCGTGCGACTCGCCGGCGTCTACCTCGCGATGCTCACGCTCGCTTTCGCGCAGATCGCGTGGTCCGTCGTCTTCCAGTGGGACGACGTCACCGGCGGCAGCAACGGCCTCGTCGGCGTGTGGCCGGCCGCGTGGGCAGCGGGCAAGCGCGAGTACTACTGGCTCGTGCTCGCGTTCGCCGCGCCGGCCGTGCTCGCGGTCTGGCACGTCGCGCATTCGCCGTTCGGTTACGCACTGCGCGCCGGACGCGATGCCGCCGCGCGCGCCGAGGCCATCGGGATTCCGGTGCGGCGCGTGCGCTGGTTCGCGTTCCCGGTCGCGGCCGCGGCGGCCGGGCTCGCCGGGGCGCTGTTCGTGTTCTCGAAGGGCAGCCTGTCGCCGGAGGTCATGGCGATCTCCCGCTCGGTCGACGGCCTCGTGATGGTGCTGCTCGGCGGCGTGCAGACGCTCACCGGACCCGTCGCCGGCGTCGCACTCTTCACGTGGCTGCAGGACGAGACGCTGCGCCACACCGAGTACTGGCGGCTCGTGCTCGGCGGCTCGGTGCTCGCGCTCGTGCTCGCGTTTCCGAAGGGCGTCGTCGGTAGCCTGCGGAGGTCCGCATGAACACGCTGCTCGACGCCCGCGGACTGCAGAAGCGCTACGGCGGCGTGCAGGCCGTGGCCGACGTGAGCTTCGTCGTCGGCGCGGGCGAGCGCGTCGCGCTCATCGGACCCAACGGGGCCGGCAAGAGCACGTGCTTCAACCTGATCGGCGGACAGGTGCGTCCCGACGCCGGCGACGTGCGCCTCGACGGACATTCGATCACCGGGATGCGGCCGCGCGAACTCTTCCGCCGCGGTGTCGGACGCACGTTCCAGATCACCGCGACATTCGCGTCGATGCAGGTCGTCGAGAACGTCCAGGTGGCGCTCGACTCGCATCGCGGCGCATCGCTGCGTCCGTTCGGTCGGGCGACGAAGCTGCACCGCGACGACGCGATCGCGCTGCTCGCGCAGGTCGGGCTCGATGCGCAGGCCGACCGTCCGTGCGCGCAACTCGCGTACGGCGACCTGAAGCGCCTCGAACTCGCCGTCGCGCTCGCGAACACCCCGCGCCTGCTGCTCATGGACGAACCGACCGCCGGCATGGCGCCGCGCGAACGCCACGCCCTGATGGACCTCGTCACGCAGCTCACCCGCGCGCGCGGCGTCTCGGTGCTGTTCACCGAGCACGACATGGACATCGTGTTCGCCCACGCGGACCGCCTGCTCGTGCTCGACCGCGGCCGGCTCGTCGCGCAGGGCTTGCCGGCGGACGTCCGGCGCGATCCGGAAGTGCAGCGCATCTATCTCGGAGCGACGGCGTGAACGCGCGACCGGACACCGGCGCCCTCCTCGACGCCCGCGGGCTCGAAGCCTTCTACGGCCGCGCGCAGATCCTGTTCGGCGTGAGCCTGTCGGTCGCGCGCGGCGAAGTCGTCGCGCTGCTCGGCCGCAACGGCGCCGGCAAGTCGACGACGCTGAAGACGCTCATGGGCCTCGTCCCGCCGCGCGCCGGGACGATCACGTTCGGCGGACAGCGCGTCGACGGTCGGGCGCCGTACGCGATCTGCCGTCTGGGCCTCGGCTACGTTCCGGAAGATCGCCGCGTCTTCGCGGAACTCTCGGTGGAGGAAAACCTGGAAGTCGGCCGCCGCCCGAAGCGCGACGACGCGCCGCACTGGACGCCCGCGCGGCTCTACGAACTCTTCCCGAATCTCGGCCGGATGCGCGATCGCCGCGGTGGCGAGATGTCCGGCGGCGAACAGCAGATGCTCACGATCGCCCGGACGCTGATGGGCAATCCGCTCGCGGTGCTGCTCGACGAACCGTCGGAGGGTCTCGCGCCCGTGATCGTCGAGCAGATGGGCGCCGCGATCCGCGAGCTGAAACGCGAAGGCCTCGCG
>CAUJJX010000011.1 GCA_963205165.1 Pseudomonadota bacterium
TTCGGGTGGTCGATGATCCACATCGAGACCGGGATCGTGATGTCACGGGCGGTCGGGAAGCTCGGGATCAGACCCTGGATGTTGAAGGGACCGAAGAAACCGGACGTGGTCCAGTAAACCTTGGCATCAGCGGCAGATGCGGCGGACGCACCGGCGAGGCACATCATTCCGACCAGCGCGGCAGCGATACGGCGGGATTTCATCGTTGCTCTCTCCTTCCTGAGGGTCCGTTCGCTAACGCGGCGGTGACCCGATTTTTTGACTTTCATCCAGCACCGGACGACGCCTGCAGCAAGCTGCGGAACACGGACCGATGATGAATCTGTGATGCGGTGACGCGGCCTTCGTGTGATCCACGACGGTGCGACAACCACCGGCCGAGAATAGGAGAAGCGGCGGATGCTTGTAAAGCGAACTTTCGCCCGGATTTCATTGATTCGTCGCACGAAACCGTTTTTCGTGTGAAGCCGGGAAGCCCCCTTGCGTGACACTGTCGGGCCGCCGTTCGGGACCGATGTTCGATCGCAGTGCAACATCGCACCACCCGCGTGCGAACGCGCAGGACACTGCCTACACTCACCCCATGACCACACAATTCGACACCATCGATTTCCACGGGCTGCCCGCCCTGCGCATGCGCAGCGCCGACGGCGCTTCCGCGATCGTCACGATGCACGGTGCGCACGTCGTGTCGTGGCAGCCGAAGCGCGGCGGCGAACGACTCTTCCTCAGCGAACGATCGCCGTTCGCGACCGGCAAGCCGATCCGCGGCGGGATCCCGGTAATTTTTCCGCAGTTCGGCCCCGATGGTCCGCTGCCCCGCCACGGCTTCGCCCGCACGCGCGACTGGGCACTCGTAGACCAGCACGCCGGCGAGGACTTCGCCCGCGGCATCTGGCAGCTGACGAACACCGCGGACACCGAGGCCCTCTGGCCCGCGGCGTTCACCGCCGAGATCACGGTGCTGCTCGGCGGCGACCGGCTCGACGTCGAACTCGCCGTCGACAACACCGGCACCGCTTCGATCTCGTTCACGGCCGCGCTGCATACGTACTGCAAGGTCCGCGAGGTGGAGCTCGCGACGCTCGACGGACTGGAAGGTGCGCGCTATCGCGACCAGACCCAGGGGAAGCGCCTGCTCACCGATGGCGACGAGCAGCTCGTCGTGTCCGGCGAGGTCGACCGGCTCTACCCTGACGCGCCGCCCGAACAGGTGCTCGGCACCGGCGACGGCAAGCTGATCCTCACGCGAGAGGGATTTCCGGACATCGTCGTGTGGAATCCGTGGGAGGAGAAATGCGCCGCGCTCGCCGACATGGCGCCGGACGGATTCCGCGGCATGTTGTGCGTCGAGGCCGCGGCCGCCGCGAAGCCCGTGATCGTGGCGCCGGGGGAGTCCTGGAGCGGGCGCCAGAGTTTCGAACTCCGATAGCCCCGACGGGTCCGGCATCCGGAACTCTCGCGGATGCCGACCGCGTACGCTGCGGCGCCACAACGATCACGTCGCACATGAACCGCGCGCTCGTGCGATGCGACGGCGCCAGGCGGTACGCCGTCGATCTCACATCCGCCGGCCGACGCACCGACGACGCCCAGATCAGTTCGTGACGGGCGCGAGCGGATTCTCGAGCACCGCGGTGAACCCAGCCGCCGTCAGCGCAGCGGCCACCTGCCGCGCGTGATCGAAGCTGCGGGTCTCGAGCACGAACTGCACTTCGGCATCCTGGAGCGGCAGGTTCGTGAACGCGCGCTGGTGGTGGACCTCCTCGATGTTCGCGTTGTTCTCGCCGATGGTCGCCGTCACCTTCGCGAGCGCGCCGGGCAGGTCGCGCAGCCGGACGGTCAGGCGCGTGAGGCGCCCGCTGCGGACCATGCCCCGCTGGATCACGTCGGCGAGCGTCAGCGGATCGATGTTCCCGCCGCAGATCACGAGCCCGACGCGCAGCCCCGAGAACCGCTCGCGGTAGCGCATCAGCGTCGCGAGCCCGACGGCACCGGCGCCCTCCGCGACCGTCTTCTCCACTTCGAGCAGCAGCAGGATCGCGCGTTCGATGTCGCCCTCGTCCACGAGCACGACGTCGTCCACGAGCCGGCGGACGATGTCGAGCGTCAGCACGCCGGGTTCGCGCACCGCGATGCCCTCCGCGAGCGTGCTCGTCCCGAACTGCGGCACGCGGCCGTCGAGTGCGCAGCGCATCGACGGGAAGCGCTCGGTCTGCGCGCCGACGACGAGGATGTCCGGCCGGAGCGCCTTCGCCGCAGTCGCCATGCCGGAGATCATGCCGCCGCCACCGATCGGCACGATGAGCGCGTCGAGGTCCGGCGCGGCCTCGAGCATCTCGAGCGCGATCGTGCCCTGCCCTGCGATCACGCGCTCGTCGTCGTACGGATGCACGAGCGTGAGACCGCGCTGTTTCATGACCTCGAGCGCGTGGACCTTCGCTTCGTCGAAGTTGTCGCCCGCGAGGATCACCTCGGCACCGTGCGACCGCGTGTGCTCGACCTTCACGTTCGGCGTGAAGCGCGGCATCACGATGACGGACGGAATCCCGAGGCGGCTCGCGTGGTACGCGACGCCCTGCGCGTGGTTGCCGGCCGACACGGCGATCACGCCCGCGGCGCGCTGGGCCGCGTCGAGCGACGCGAGCTTGTTCAGCGCACCGCGTTCCTTGAACGACGCCGTGAACTGATGGTTCTCGAACTTCAGCCAGACGTCGGCATCGGTGATCGCGGACAGCGTGTGCGAATGCAGGCAGGGCGTGACGAGCACCTGCCCCGCGATGGTGTCCGCGGCATCCCGGATGTCGCGAAGTTCGATGGTCATGGAATGCCCTCCAGGGATTCGGGATTGTCGGATGCGACGTGAACGTCGTTCACGCGCATGGAATCACGCCGACGCTGCGTGCGACGCGATCCACGGAAATAAAAGAACCGTCGCGGCGGGGAACAAGAAGATCTGCCGAAGCGGAGAAATAGGAATCCGCCGAAGCGGGGAGATAAAACAACCCGCCGAAGCGGACAAATAAAAAAACCCGCCGAAGCGGGTTGTGTGAGGCGCTGCCGGCAGCCCTGCGTGGTCAGACAGCCTGAATGTTCGAAGCCTGCTTGCCCTTCGGCCCGGACGTCACTTCGAAGCTGACGCGCTGGCCTTCCTTCAGGGTCTTGAAACCATTCATGTTGATCGCGGAAAAGTGAGCAAAGACATCCTCGCTCTTGTCATCGGGGGTGATGAAGCCGAACCCCTTCGAGTCGTTGAACCACTTCACGGTACCGGTTGCCATTGATATCTCCTGTGAGCTTGACGTGGGCTGCCACCCGCGCAAATGTTTGGGTGGCAAGACCGTGCAAGGCACTCCCGTACCGCCGACTACCTGACCCGAAACACGCGCGGATAATACCGTTCCGCCCCCATGGCGCAAGGGCTTCTTCCGCTGCGGTGCAACGGTTTCCAGCAAATTCACCGGCGAGCCCGATGCCCTCGCGATGACCCGATCGGCCACCTCACATCCTCCCCTCCTGCCGGCCGATCGCCGCGACACGGCGTTCGCGTGCGGCATGTTCTTCTTCGTGCTCTGCGCGTACTACGTGCTGCGTCCGGTGCGCGACGAGATGGCCGTGCGCGCCGGTGCCGCGCAGCTCGGCTGGCTGTTCTCCGCGACCTTCGTGACCATGCTCTGCGCGGCCCCGCTGTTCGGCTGGGTCGCGGCACGCGTGGCAACGCGATGGCTGGCACCGTGCGTCCTGCTGTTCTTCGCGTCGCACCTGCTCGTGTTCCGCTTCGCCCTGGATGCCTCGTCGCTCGCCGTCGTCGCGCCGCACGTGTTCTTCGTCTGGATCAGCGTCTTCGGACTCTGCACGGTGTCCGTGTTCTGGAGCCTCGTCGCCGACCGCTTCCCGCTGGCCGCCGCAGAGCGCCTGTTCGGCCCGATCGCAGTCGGTGGCAGTGCCGGTGCGATCGCGGGCCCGCTGCTCACGTCGACGCTCGCCGCACCGCTCGGCATCGCCAACCTGTCGCTCGTGTCCGCGGCACTGCTCGTGTGCGCGACGCTCTGCGCGCTCGGCCTCACGCGCGGATGGCAAGCACACCCGCGCTCGCCCGACGCACCCTCGCGCGCAGCGCTCGGCGGATCCGCCTGGGAAGGCTTCACGCTCGTCGCGCGATCGCCCGTCCTGCGCCTCTTCTGCGTGTACCTCGTGCTGCATTCTCTGCTGGGCACCGTCCTCTATTTCGAGCAGACGCGCCTCATGGCGTCGGCCTTCGGATCGCCCGCCGAACGCACCGCGTTCTTCGCGCGCATCGACCTCGCCGTGAACGTGCTGACCGTCGTGACGCAGCTCTTCGGCGTCGGCCCCATCGTGCAGCGCTTCGGCGTCGCGGTGGCGCTCGCGCTGCTGCCCGCACTGTCGGCGCTCGGATTCACGGCCCTGGCCATCGCGCCGACCTTCGCCGTGCTCGTCGTGTTCGGCGTGGCACGCCGCGCCGGCGAATACGCGATCGCGCGGCCCGCCCGCGAGATGCTGTTCACGGCCCTGCCGCGCAACGTGAAGTACAAGGCGAAGAACTTCCTCGATACGGCCGTGTTCCGTGGTGCCGATGCCGCGACGAGCTGGATCGTCGAAGGCGCGCGGGCGATCGGCATCGTCGGCGGGACCGTCGCGCTCGCCGCGGTTCCGATGGCCCTGGCGGGCGCATTCGTCGGCTGGCGGCTGGGGCGCGATCCCGGGATCCTCGACGAGGAAGCCGCGGACCGATGATCGCCGGCCCGCTCGATCGCGCCACCGTCAGCAATCGCCGCACGCGCGGACTCGTCGGGGCTGCCGCGCAACGCTGCGACGTTGGACGCCGCGTGCGATGCGAAACGCATCGACGATCCGATGCATCATCCACGCGCACCACGTCTGCGCAGAACCGACTCACACCGAGACGACACCATGCACACCCGCGCCCCCTTCGACCCGACGCGCCGACGCTGCCTCGCCAGCCTCGGCGCGCTTCCCCTGATGACGACCATGACCGACCTCCACGCCGAAGTTCCGCAGGTGCTGCGACGCCCCATTCCCTCGTCCGGCGAACTGCTGCCGGTCGTCGGCCTCGGCACGTATCAGGCGCTCGACGTCGGCAACGACCCGGCCGGGCGCGCGCCGCTGCTCGACGTGATGCGGACGCTCGTCGCGCACGGCGGATCACTCGTCGACAGCTCGCCGATGTACGGCACCGCGGAAGGCGTCGCGGGCGATCTGGCGGCGCAGCTGGACCTGCGCCCGCGCCTATTCATGGCGACGAAGGTCTGGACCTCCGGCCGCGACGCCGGCGTGCGCCAGATGAACGAGTCGTTCCGCCGGATGCGCACCGACCGGATGGACCTCATGCAGGTGCACAACCTCCTCGACTGGAGCACGCATCTCGCGACGCTCGCGCCGTGGAAAGCCGAGGGCCGCGTGCGCTATCTGGGCATCACGCACTACCACGCGGGTGCCTACGGCGAGCTGGAGAAGCTGATGCGATCGAAGCGCTGGGACTTCGTGCAGCTCAACTACTCGCTGGCCGAGCCCGAGGCGGAAGAACGCCTGCTGCCGCTCGCCGCCGAACTGGGCGTCGCGGTGATCGTCAATCGCCCGTTCGCGCAGGGCTCGCTGTTCTCGAAGGTGAAGAGCCGCGAGCTGCCCGGCTGGGCGTCCGAGATCGGCTGCACGAGCTGGGCGCAGGTATTCCTGAAATGGATCCTGGCGAACCCGGCCGTGACGTGCGTGATCCCCGCGTCGAGCAAGGTCGCGCACACGATGCAGAACATGCTCGCCGGGACGGGACGGATGCCCGATGCGGCGCTCCGCGCGAGGATCGCGCGGGAGATCGGGTAGCGGCGTGCGCGCGATCTGCGGTGCGAGTCGTACGCGCCTGCGTCGCCTCGATCGCCGAGAGGCGGGTAGGTCGGATTGGCGCGCAGCGCGCAATCGGACGCCGTCGCTCGAACAACCGTCCGCGTCGGATTACGCGACTGCGTCGCTAATCCGACCTACGTTTCTTCGTCTGACGCCTGACGCCTGACGCCTGACGCCTGAACTTTCAGAGCAGCCCGCGCGCCGACAGATTCCGCATCAGCGCCGTCACGCCGAACGTCCACGGTGCGATGCGATGGCAGTGGTTCACGCGGTTCACGAGCGCGCCGAGGCGCGCTGCACGCACCGTCACGATGTCACCCACGCGATGCGTGAAGCCGCGGCCGGGCGCCTCGCGGTCCTGGGTGGGCGCGAACGCCGTCCCGAGGAACAGCATCAGGCCGTCCGGATACTGGTGGTGCGCGCCCATTGCCTGCGACGCGAGATCGAGCGGATCGCGACTGATCTGGCCGAGCGAGTAGCTGCCCGACGCGACGAACCCTTCCGGCCCCCGAACCTCGATCGCGATCTCCGTGCGGCGCAGGTCGTCGATCGTGAAATGCTCGTCCAGCAGCCGGATGAACGGGCCGATCGCGCAGCTCGCGTTGTTGTCCTTCGCACGGCCGAGCAGCAGCGCGCTGCGGCCCTCGAAGTCGCGCAGGTTCACGTCGTTGCCGAGCGCCGCGCCGATCACCTGCCCGCGCGCATTCGCGCAGAGCACGAGCTCCGGCTCGGGGTTGTTCCACGAAGACGCTTCGAGGATGCCGACCTCGGCGCCGGTCCCGACGGCCGACATCGGCTGCGACTTGTTGAACACCTCGGCGTCGGGCCCGATGCCGACCTCGAGGTATTGCGACCAGAGTCCGCGTTCGGTGAGCAGCGCCTTGACGCGCGCGGCGTCCGGCGAGCCGGGCTTCACGGACGACAGAGACGCGCCGATCTCGCGGCCCAGTGTTCCGCGGATCTCCTCGGCCTGCGCCGGATCGCCGTTCGCGTGTTCCTCGATGACGCGCTCCAGCATGCTCGCGACGAACGTCACGCCGCACGCCCGGATCGCCTGGATGTCGCACGGCGCGAGGAAGTACGGTTGCGAAGAATCGCAGCGGTCGGCGTGGCTGTTCGCCAGCATCGATGCGACGTCGCCGATGACGCGGGCGCGGCTGTCGGCCAATGCCTCGCGGACGGCGCCCGCCGGGTCGTGTGACGCGAGCAGGTCGGCACACGTCGGCGCGATCGCGGACAGATCGACGACGCGTCCGTCGCGGAGTGCGACCGGGCTCGGACCCGCGAGCGGACCGGGGACCCAGGCGCGGCCGACGAGCAGTGCGGTCGCGGCGTCGTCGGGAAGAATGTGGGCGGCAGACAGTTCCATGGGTGATCCTCGACCTAGCGACGTTCGATCATGAAGGCGTATTCGGGACGGCACACCGGGACGCACAGGATCGCCCACATGCGCTTCTCCGAGACGACGGGCACGAAGATGTCCATCGCGTGGCCGAGGCTGTTCTTCGCCTCGATCCGGTACATCGCGGTCGGCGGCTCGTCGATCTGGAACTTGTACGTCGCCGAATCGCGCAGCAGCCGCTCGTGCGTCGCCGAGACGGCCGCGGCATCGAGCGTGTCGATCTTCATCGACACGAAATGCTTCGGACCGTGCTGCGTGATCGATGCGTCCGGCGCCCAGGCCGGCGCCTCGGGACGCGTCGTCCAGCTCGCGGGATAGCGCCAGTACCAGTCGCCCAGCGACGCGACGAGCTTCTGCCCGCCCGGCGTGCACTCGATGCGCGCCCACTGGTCGAGCGGCGCAGGCAGCTTCTGGAGCGCATCCGCCGGTGGATGCTCGCAGTCGAAGATCGCGGCGGCCACCGCGTCGTCGTCGGCACCGTCGTCGTCGGGATGGGCCGCGGCAACAGCCGCGAACAGCAGACCGCAGGTGGCGATGGCCGCCTGCCGGAACAATCGGGGGATGCGCATGCAGCGGAACTCCGGGTGGAACAGGGCGCGGATTATGGCACCGGCACCGCACGCGTCACGCGTTCCGGCGACGGCGCAGGAATGCATCGCGACACGATCACCGCCACAAGCCCGGACGCGTCCGATAGTGCCGGATGCCCGACCCCGTCGTGTGCGAACCTCGGTCGCGCAGCCAGACATCGGGATCACCGGATCCGCCGCAGGAACACCGAGACGAGATGATTGAACGTCTCCGGCTGCTCGAGATTCGAGAGATGCGCCGCCGACGGGATCACGGCGAGCTGCGCCTCCGGAATGGCCTGCTGGATCGCGCGCCCCGCCTCGACGGGCGTCCCCACATCCTGGTCGCCGGCGATGACGAGCGTCGGCACGCGGATCGCACCGAGCTGGTCCGTCAGATCGATCTTCGGGATCGCGTGGCAGCAGCCGGTGAACCCGGCGACAGGCGTCGAGCGGATCATCTCGCCGACGGACGCGGACACGTCGGCATGCGTCGCGCGAAAGCCCGCGGTGAACCAGCGCGCGAGCGTCGGTTCGACGAGCGGCGCCATGCCGTCCGCCTGCGCGATGCCGATGCGCTGCGTCCAGACGGGCAGCACCTCGGGCCCGATGCGGCTCGTCGTGTTGCACAGCAGGAGACTCTGGAATCGCCCCGGATACTTCAGCGCGTGCGTCATCCCGATCATCCCGCCCATCGACAGGCCCATGAAATGGCAGCGCCCGATGCCGAGGGCGCCGAGCAATCCCTCGAGATCGTCGGCGAGCTGGGCCAGCGTGTACGCGCCGGGCGGTGCGTCGGTCCCGCCGTGGCCGCGGGTATCGAAGCACAGCACGCGATGCCGGTCGCGCAACGCTGCGACCTGCGGTGCCCACATGCCGCTCGAACACGCGAGCGAATGACTCATCACCAGCCAGGGCCCTTCGCCCGTGATCGAGTAGTCGATGTCGATGCCGTTCGCGTGCTGCCGCATGGAATGTCCTCCGGGGTTGCGCGCCGTTGCGCGACGGGCAGTATAGGGGTCCGACCTTCCGCGAGTGCGCGCAATGACCCCCGGCTCCCCCGACCTCCACGTGATCTTCGGCACCGGCCCGCTCGGCCTCGCCCTCATGCGCGAACTGCGCGCCCGCGGACATCGCGTCCGGATGATCAACCGGTCGGCGCGCGTCGGCTTCGCGAAGGATCTCTCGACGGAAGTCGGCGGCGGCGACGCGGCCGATCCGAAGCTCACCCGGGAAGTCTGTGAAGGCGCGTCGGTCGTGTACCACTGCGTCGGCCTGCCTTACGAGCGCTGGAGCGAGTTCCCCGGGATCATGCGCGGCGTCGTCGAGGGCGCGGCGTCGGCGGGTGCGCGACTCGTCTACGGCGACAACCTCTACGGCTACGGACACGTCGACGGCCCGATCCGCGACGGCCTGCCCGAATCCGCCACGACCGTGAAAGGACGCCTCCGCATCGAGGCTGCGACGCTGCTGCTCGACGCCCACCGCGCCGGCCGCGTGCGGGCCGCGATCGGACGCGGCTCCGACTTCTTCGGTCCCGGCGCGACGGACAACGCGATGCTCGGTGCCCGCGTCTTCGGCCGGCTGCTCGCTGGCAAACCTGCGCAGTTCGTCGGCGATCCGGACCGTCTGCACAGTTACACGTACCTGCCGGATTTCGCCCGCGCACTCGCGCGACTCGGCGAGGACGGCGCCGGTGCCGGCCAGTCGTGGATCGTCCCGAACGCCCCCGCCGTGACGACGCGATCGATCGTCCAGTCGATCGCCCGCATCGCCGGGACAGGCGCGAAGATCGCGGTGCTGGCGCCGTGGATGGTCGGGCTGCTCGGCGTCTTCAGTCCGGTCATGCGCGAACTGAAGGAGATGTTGTACGAGTTCACGGACGACTTCGTGACGGACAGCACGCGCTTCGAAGATTCGTTCGATCTGCATGCGACACCGCTCGACACGGCGCTCGCCGATACCGTCGCGTGGTGGAAGGCGCCGCCGACGGCAACCGAGACGCTCGAATCCCCATCCCGCCGCCGGATCCTTCCTTGACCCGCTCCGCGCCTTCGGGCGATGCTCGACCGACCACAAATGGCGCGAGACAGCGCCCGGGAGGAGCAACGTGAGACTCGTGCAATACCTCGACCGCGACGGCGCGCGCCGCGTGGGACGCATCGCGGCGGACGACACCCTGGAGCCGCTCGACGGCGTCGACCGCGTCTACCACCTCGCACTCGAAGCGCTCCGCAGCGGACGTTCGCTCGATGCCGTGGCCGCTGCCCGCGCGTCCGGCCGCCGCGAGGACTACGAGGCGATCATCACGGAGCAGCGCCTGCTCCCGCCGCTCGATCATCCGGACCCCGCGCGCTGGCTCATCACCGGCACGGGCCTGTCGCACCTCGGCAGCGCCGCGGCGCGCGACGCGATGCACGTGAAGATCCAGCAGGCCGATGACGCGCTCACCGATTCCATGCGCATGTTCAAGTGGGGCATCGAGGGCGGCAAGCCGGCGGATGGTGCGATCGGCACGCCGCCCGAATGGTTCTACAAGGGTGACGGCCGCTGGGTCGTCCCGCCCGGCGCGCCGCTCGAGCTGCCGGCCTTCGCAGCGGACGGCGGCGAGGAGGTCGAACTTGCCGGCCTCTACGTGATCGCCGACGACGGGACGCCGTGCCGCGTGGGCTTCGCGCTCGCGAACGAGTACTCCGACCACGTGACCGAGCGGCTCAACTATCTCTATCTCGCGCATTCGAAGCTGCGGCAGTCGAGCTACGGTCCGGAACTGCTGACGGGTCCGCTGCCCGCGTCCGTGAAGGGCACGGCGCGACTGCTCCGCGACGGTGCGGTCGTGTGGTCCGGCGACTGGCTGTCCGGCGAGGACAACATGTGCCACTCGATCGCGAACCTCGAGCACCACCACTTCCGCTATCGCCAGTTCCGGACGCCGGGCGACGTGCACGTCCACTACTTCGGCGCCGCGACCGGCAGCTTCACGCAGAAGGTCGAGACGCGTCCTGGCGACGTGTTCGAGATCGCCGCGGAAGGCTTCGGCCGGCCGCTGCGCAACGCGCTCGGCCCGGCCGTCGAGCCGCTGCGGCACGTGGCGGTACGGACGCTGTAGGTCACAAACCACGGGCGCGCACCTAACACACACGCAGATGCCGTGATCCACGCCCGGCGGCACATCGTGGTCTTCTCCCCTCGCCCGCTCGCGGGAGAGGGGCCGGGGGAGAGGGCAGGCCGCGGCATCGACGATCGCTGTCGGCCGCACAACCTCCGCACCCTCTCCCTCGTTCCCTCTCCCGCAAGCGGGCGAGGGATGCCTGAAGCCACGGGTCTCTGGCACGACAACGTCGGATTACGCGGCAATGCCGCTGATCCGACCTACCCGAACTTTCCGACTCACCCGAACTTCCCAGACGGAGCCATTCCATGATCCACGAACTTCGCATCTACCACTGCCTGCCGGGCCGCCTGCCGGACCTCAACAAGCGTTTCGAGACCATCACGCTGAAGCTCTGGGAGAAGCACGGCATCCGGCAGGCCGGCTTCTGGACCGTCCTCGTCGGCGACTCGAACGTCGACCTGTACTACCTGCTCGAATGGAAGGACATGGCGGAGCGCGAGCGCATCTGGAATGGCTTCGCGACCGATCCGGAATGGCTCGAGAAGCGCGCCGAGACCGAGAAGAACGGGCAGATCGTCGCAAGCATCACGAACCTGTTCCTGCAGCCGACGAGCTACTCGAAGGTGCGCTGAGGGATCACGACTGCGTCGGGCCGCGCGGTTCGACGCAGTCGATCTTCAGAAGACTTCCTTGATGAGCCGCGAGTGCGCCGGCTGGATCGGCCGCGCATTCATCTCGTAGAGCCGGCCGAACGTGCTGATCTGCGTCCGGGAAACCTGCACCGGTGTGCGCAGCACGATCCAGCGCACGCCCTCCGTGCACGGCGGCGTCGTGAGCGAACCCACGTACGTGTAGTAGCCGCGCAGCTTCGGCAGCAGCTGGTTCATGTCGATGTTCACGCCCGTCGGTGCCTCGTCGAGGCCCACGTCGAGCGGCAGGTGGTTCCAGACCGTCTTGATGAACGCGTTCTCGTCGCCGGGCATCATCAGCACCGCGACGACAGCGAGTTGCCCGTCCTTCGACTTGTGGACGAGGTGCACGACCATGTCGAAGGGACGTCCGTTGACACGTTCCTCGGCCGGACGGTGGAAGTGGAACTGCACGAGTTCGTACGTGACACCCGCCACGTTGATCGTGCTGCCCGGGTCGTACCCAACCTGGATCGTGTGGCCGTTGTTCGTGACCTTGAGCGCGGACGGCTTGTAGTCGAACTTCACGCCCTCCAGCTGGACGCGAACGCCGTCCTTGATGTCGATCGGCGACTGTCGCCTGCCCTGCGCGCACTGTGCGTACTCGGGCGACAGTCGCGCCCAGTTCGCGGCCCCCGTCGGACCCGCATAGGTCCAGTGGGCGTGATGCGCGGGCGCCTCCTTCTCGTTCGCATCGTCCTCCTCGGCCTTCTCCGCCTTGCCGGGCTTGCCGTGACCGTTCGATTTCTCGGCGACCTTCGGTGCCTGCCCCGGTTTGCCGTGCGCATCGGCGGGTTCGCCGTGGGCCACGGGTGTCTTCGCCGACACAGGCGGCTTCGCGGGTTCGGCCTTCGGCGGCGCCTTCGCCGCCGCTTCGGGCTTCTTCGGTTCGGTCGCCGCGGGCTTGGCTGCGACCTTCGGCTCGTCGGCGGACGCGGCCTTGCCCTCTTCCTTGCCGTTCGGTGCCGCCTCGGGCTTCGTCGCCTTGCCGGACGGCTTCGGTCCGGACTTCGACGCGACCTTGCCGCCCTTCGTCCCGTCGTCCTTGCGGGCCGCACCGGCGGAGCCGTCGGCCGGCTGCGACGAACCGTCCGCCGGCATCACGGCCGACCGGATGGCCGGCGTCGGCGGCGTGATCGATTTCGCGCGGCAGGCCATCGACAACATCCGCTCGCGCGGGGTGTCGGGCACGACCGGCTGCGGCAGCTCGGCCCCTTCGAGATGCAGGCGCTGGATCTCGACACCGTCCGCCCGCGTGAACACGCGCACGAGCGGCACGACGGTGCGGCGCGTGCAGTCGTAGCGGATCAGCGTCTTGGCGATGCGGAAGGCCACGTCGCCGCTGCCCGGCCCGCCCTGATCGGCCTGGTACGTCGCGCGGTCCCACGCGCGGGAGAAGTCGCCCTCGCGGACGGCGCCGGCGAGATCGAACTCCAGTTCCACGTCGGAAAACTTCGCGACGGAGACCCAGTCGGCCGCGCGCGCCGGGGTCGGCGCGAGCAGGAAGGGCAGCAATGTCAGCAGGCGGAACGTTCGTCTCATGGGTCTGGGCACGTGTCTGGTGCGTGACTTATCGGCGGCGCGGGGCGGCGGTTGAGGTTGGCATCCGTCCGCCAGGTCACGGGGACCGGCCTGTCCCCGGACCCGTGCGTCCGGGCATGCGTGGCCGGCATGCATCGGCGTCCCTCCGGCCGGATGCGCTCGACTCGACGACCGTCATTGCTGCGCGGGAATCCCGAGTTCCCGCCTGACGCCGGGCGGCCGACGCCTTAGAATCCGGACATCGAGCCGCCCGGTCAGGCGGCTTTTTCTTTCCCCGGGGATGCCGTCATGCAAGAGAACCAGGTCTACAACCTCAACGTGGTCGCGCAGGACGTGCTGGCCACACCGGAAGAAGTGAAGCGCCGCGTGATGCGCACCGAGCGCGCCGAACGCACCGTCGTCGAGGGTCGCGCGACCGTCGAACGCATCCTCGACCGCCAGGATCACCGGCTGCTCGTCGTCGTCGGGCCCTGCTCGATCCACGACCCGGTCGCCGCGATGGACTACGCCCGTCGCCTGAAGGCGCTGGCCGACGAGACGGCCGACGCGCTCTACGTCGTGATGCGCGTCTACTTCGAGAAGCCGCGCACGACGACCGGCTGGAAGGGCCTCATCAACGATCCGCACATGAACGACTCGTTCGACATCGAGCACGGCCTCCAGCTCGCCCGCAAGGTGCTGCTCGACGTGAACGAACTGGGCCTGCCCGCCGGCACGGAGGCGCTCGACCCGATCAGCCCGCAGTACCTCGGCGACCTCGTCAGCTGGAACGCCATCGGCGCCCGCACGACCGAATCGCAGACGCACCGCGAGATGGCGAGCGGCCTGTCGACGCCGGTCGGCTTCAAGAACGGCACGGACGGCGGACTGCAGGTCGCGGTGAACGCGCTGCTGTCGGTGTCGCGTCCGCACAGCTTCCTCGGGATCAATCCGGAAGGCGCCGTCGCGATCATCCGCACGAGTGGCAACCCGTACGGACACATCGTCCTGCGCGGCGGCTCGAAGGGTCCGAACTACGACGCGGCCACGATCGCGAAGGTCGAGCAGGAACTCACGAAGGCAAAGCTGCCCGCGAACATCATCGTCGACGCGAGCCACGCCAATTCCAACAAGGACGCAGCCCTCCAGCCGAACGTCCTGCAGGACATCGCCACGCAGATCGTCGACGGCAACCGGTCGATCGTCGGCGTGATGCTCGAGAGCAACCTGGGCTTCGGCAACCAGTCGATCCCGGCCGATCTGTCGCAGCTGAAGTACGGCGTGTCGGTGACGGATGCCTGCCTCGACTGGGACCGCACCGAGGCGTCGCTGCGCGAGCTCGCCGCGAAGATCCGCGGACCGCTGCGCGCGCGCGGCAAGCACGGCGCCGGCGCGGAAGTCGTCAACATCCGGTAGGAAAATCGTGGCGCCGGTCGCGCTGCGGATCGCGGCGCGGCCCGGCGACCGTCGCGGGCCGCAGCCTGCCGTTGACCTCGGACGCGTTCGACCCGAGCGACGGATCAGCGGTGCGCCGCACATGCAGCAGCGACCCGACGACGACGGCCTCCCGCGATGAACCAGCCCGGCTCCGGCGCGAACGTGGCCCCGGCGCGCCGTCGCAACCCGCCCTACTCGCAGCTCGTGATCCCGCAGTACTCCTCGTTCTCGATGCGGTCGGCCCAGCGCTCCGCGGCGGCGAACGAGATCTTCGCGGCATCGATCACGAGCTTGCAGCCGATGTCCGCCTCGGGATCGAGTCCGCCACGCCCCGCGTCCTGCCGGGCCGTGATCGCCTCGCGCTCCATGTCCAGCCACTTCGCCGCGGCGTCGAAGTTGTCCTTCCAGACCTTGTCGTGCTTCTCGATCAGCTTCGGATCGGCGTCGCAGCGCTCCAGTGCTTCCTGGAATTGCGCCGTCCGGAAGCCGAGCTTGTAGATCTCGCGGCTCGTGGTCTCGCGACCGTAGTCGTCGCAGCCGGTGAGCGGCAGGCACGACGCGACCAGCAACGACAGGATGACAGGCAGTTTCATGCGATGGGTCTGTGGCGGAGGGATGCTCGCGGTAACGGCAGCGCGCGTCGCCGCTGGAGGCACGTCCTCAACTGCAGATGAACGACTCGATGCGCGGCCGCACCGCCTCCGGAATCGGGACCGGCTTGATCGTGTCGAGCGTGACGAAGACGATCGTCTGCACGATCTTCAGGTGCAGCTCGCCGTCCTTCAGGCCCGTGTATTCGAGGCCGATCGACGAACGGCCCAGCTGCGTCACGCGCAGTTCGAAGCGCAGCGTGTCGCCCATGCGCATCGGTCGCGAGAAATCGCAGCGGATCGACGCGGTCGGCGTCGCGACGCCGTGCTCCCGGATCATGAAGGGCATCGAGTACCCGACGCCGTTCGCGAACCAGTCCTCCATGACGGAGTGGGCCATGTCGAAGAATCGCGGAAAGTAGACGATGCCCGCGGGGTCGCAATGTGCGAAGCGGACGATCTGGTCGTGGACGAAGGGCTGGTTCATGGGCCGATGATAACCACTGGCGTCGCGATGCATCACATGGCGCACGGCATTCGCGTCGAGCTCGACACGCGGGGAATCCGCCCGGGATCGCCGCACGACGACCGCGATTCCCCCGGCGGCGGCCACGCGCGGACGACGGCACCGCGCGGTCCGTGCGCTACCATCCCCCGGCCCTGCTCCACGATGTGCCGACCCATGACGCTTTCCCCGCGACTCAATCATCCGCAACGCCTCGTCCTCGCGAGCGAAGTCCACGCCCGGCCGTTCATGCTGCTGGAGGCGCCCGCACGCGTCTCGCACCTGGCCGTGCACGTCGGCAACGACGCCGGGAAGGCCCACCGGATCATCGAGTCGTTCTGCGCGCGCTACGGCGTCGCCGCCCCCGCCGAGGGCGCGCAGCACTTCGTCCACGACTTCGGGCACGTCAGCCTGAAGTGGGAGCGGCACGCGGAGTTCTGCACGTGCATGCTCGTCGAACATGGCCTCTCCGAAGGGGACCCGTTCGACGAGACCGCGATCCGTCACGCGCCGGCCGACTGGCTCGAGCAGCTCGAAGGATCGGTGCTCGTCGCCTGCCACATCGCCGTCGAACGCGGCGAGCCGCTCGACATCATGAATCCGCGACTGAAACGCATGTTCCCGACGCCGCCGCTCGTCGGCACGCACGTCGTCTCGGGCGGCGAGGTCTGGACCGACTTCCAGGTGGGGCCCGATGGCTTCTCGCGCTTCCTGCTGCGCGACATCGGCCTGCGCGAGCTGCAGACCGGCCGGATGGTCCAGCGGATCTGCGAGATCGAGACGTACCGGATGATGGCGTTGCTGGCACTCCCCGTCGCCCGCGAGAGCGCGCAGCAGCTCGCGGTGATGGAGGAAGAACTCACCGACCTGTCGCGCGCGATGACCGGGCCCGACAAGCCGACCGACGCGACGCTGCTCGCACGGCTGTCGAGCCTCGCGGCGCGCGCCGAGGCCCTGTCGCTGCGCACGAACTACCGGTTCAGCGCGGCGCAGGCGTACTACCGCATCGTGAAGGGCCGCATCGCCGACCTCCGCGAGACGCGCATCGAAGGGGTCCCGACGATCGGTGAATTCATGGATCGTCGCCTCGCCCCGGCGATGGAAACCTGCGTGTCCGCGGCAACGCGGCAGGAAACGCTCGCCGCGAAGGTGGGTCGGACGAACGACCTGCTGCGCACCGCGGTGTCGCTCGCGCAGGAGCAGCACAACCAGGACATCCTCGAGCAGATGAACCGCAACGCGCAGCTCCAGCTGCAGCTGCAGCACGCGGTCGAGGGGCTGTCGGTCGTCGCGATCACGTACTACGCGGTGGGTCTCGCGGGCTACGTGCTGAAGGCGGGCAAGGGGTTGGGCCTGCCGGTGAACGTCGACGCCGCGCTGGGCCTGCTGATGCCGGTGGCCGCGGGAGTCGCGTGGTTCGGGCTGCGGCGGCTGCACCACCGGATCGCAAAGGATTCCGGGGGGCGTTGAGGGGCGGGCCGATACGGTCCACCGGATCTCCGGTACCGGGCATCGCCCATTCCGTCACCCCAGCGAACGCTGGGGTCCAGCAGCGGGCACCGCGCCGACCACCGCCTGACTGGATTCCAGCTTGCGCTGGAATGACGGGTGAGCGATTCCGCAGCCGCGTAGGTCGGATTAGGGCCTGTTAACACTACGGATGCCAGATGCGTTGCCTGCGCGAACGCTTCGAGCAAGGCGCAAACCGCAGCCGGGTCGCGCACCCGGCGCGCGAGCGTACGAGCTTCGCGTGCAACGCGGATCGGGGCGTTCACGCAGGCAACCCGAAGGGAATGGCCGTATCGACGCGCATGGCGGCGTTGTCCTCCTTGCCCGGACGTCCAGTCCGG
>CAUJJX010000012.1 GCA_963205165.1 Pseudomonadota bacterium
GTCGGCGCCCTTGCGCATCTCCTCCTCCTTGCGGAAGCGGACCTGCGTCGAGATGTCCGGGCGCGACACGGCGAGCGTCCCGGACTCGCCGCAGCAGCGGTCGTTCAGCTTCACCTCGGTGCCCATCAGCTGGTTCACGACCTTCAGCGGCTGGTGCGTCTTCATCGGGGTGTGGCAGGGGTCGTGGTACATGTACCGCACGCCGTTCACGCCTTCCAGCTTCAGGCCCTTCTCCATCAGGTATTCGTGGATGTCGAGCAGCCGGCAACCGGGGAAGATCTTGTCGAATTCGTAGCCGGCGAGCTGGTCCATGCACGTGCCGCACGACACGATCACTGTCTTGATATCGAGGTAGTTGAGCGTGTTCGCCATGCGGTGGAAGAGCACGCGGTTCTCGGTGGAGATCGCCTTGCCCTTGTCGGCCTGGCCGCCCGCCGTCTGCGGATAGCCGCAGCAGAGATAGCCCGGCGGCAGCACCGTGATCGCACCGACCTCGTAGAGCATCGCCTGCGTCGCGAGGCCCACCTGGCTGAACAGGCGCTCCGAGCCGCAGCCGGGGAAGTAGAAGACGGCGTCGGAATCCTCGTTCGTCTTCGCCGGATTGCGGATCACCGGGACGACCGTCTTGTCCTCGATGTCGAGCAGCGCGCGGGCCGTGCGGCGCGGCACCGACTTCGGCATCGGCTTGTTCAGGAAGTGGATCACCTGCGCCTTGATCGGCGCGCGGCCGAGCGTGCTGGGCGGCTGCTTCGTCTGACGCTGCAGCAGTCCGAGCCGCTTCGCCCAGCCGTGCGCGAAGCGCTGCGCCTTGTAGCCCCAGCCGATCATGACCGTCCGGACGAGCTTGATCGTCGCGGGGTCGGTCGCGTTGAGGAACAGCATCGAGGCCGCCGTGCCCGGGTTGAACTTCTTCTTCCCCTCGGTGCGCAGCAGGTTGCGCATCGCCATCGACACGTTGCCGAAGTCGATGTCGACGGGGCACGGGTTCACGCACTTGTGGCACACGGTGCAGTGATCGGCCACGTCGCCGAACTCGTCGAAGTGCGCGAGCGACACGCCGCGGCGCGTCTGCTCCTCGTAGAGGAATGCCTCGATCAGCAGCGACGTCGCGAGGATCTTGTTGCGCGGCGAGTAGAGCAGGTTCGCGCGCGGCACGTGCGTCGCGCACACCGGCTTGCACTTGCCGCAGCGCAGGCAGTCCTTGATGGAATCGGAGATCTCGCCGATCGCGCTCTGCTCGAGGATCAGGCTCTCGGTCTCGAGCAGGCTGAAGGACGGCGTGTACGCGTTGTCGAGGTTCGCGCCCGCGAGCAGCTTGCCGGCGTTGAAGCGGCCGTGCGGATCGACGCGCTGCTTGTACTCGCGGAACGCGCCGACCTCGGCCTCGTCGAGGAAGTCGAGCTTCGTGATGCCGATGCCGTGCTCGCCGGAGATCACGCCTCCGAGCGACTTCGCGAGCGCCATGATGCGGACGACCGCCGCGTTGGCTTCCTGCAGCATTCCGTAGTCGTCGGAGTTCACCGGGATGTTCGTGTGCACGTTGCCGTCGCCGGCGTGCATGTGCAGCGCGACGAACACGCGGCTCTTCAGCAGGCGCTTGTGGATCGCGTCGATCTCCGTGCGGATCGCGTCGAATGCACGGCCGTCGAAGATCTGCATGAGCGACTCGCGGACTTCCTGCTTCCACGACACGCGGAGCGAGTAGTCCTGCAACGCGCGGAACACGGATTCGCGGCCGGGTGCGTCGGCCATCGGCGCGATGTTCGACGCGGCGTCGAGCGGATCGTCGAGATGGTCGCGCAGCCAGACCCAGCGTTCGCGCGCCTCCCGACAGACGGCGCTGGCCTGCTCGGGCAGCGAGCCGAGCACCTCGGCGTCGGCGATCGACTCGCCGCCCTGGTGCACGTGGAGCGGCCCCGCGAAGAAGCCTTCGAGGGCCTCCATCAGGCGGATCTTGTTGGCGAGCGACAGCTCGATGTTGATGCGCTCGATCCCGTCGGAGTACTCGCCCAGCCGCGGCAGCGGGATCACGACGTCCTCGTTGATCTTGAAGGCGTTCGTGTGGCGCGCGATCGCGGCGGTGCGGGCGCGGTCGAGCCAGAACTTCTTGCGCGCCTCGGCCGACACCGCGATGAAGCCTTCGGCCCCGCGGGCATTGGCGATCCGGACGAGCTGCGACGCGGCGGCGCCGGCCGCGGTCTCGTCGTCGGACGCGATGTCGGCGAGCAGCACCATCTTCGGACGCCCGCCGCGCTTTGCCTTCGCGGCGTAGCCGACGGCGCGCACGTAGCGTTCGTCGAGATGTTCGAGGCCGGCGAGCACGGCGTCGGCGTTGCCGTCCATGTAGGACTTGATCTCAACGATCGACGGCACGGCATCGCGCACCTGTCCGTAGAACTCGAGGCACACGGTGCGCGTGTGCTTGGGCATGCGGTGCAGGATGAACGTCGCGCTCGTGATGATCCCGTCGCAGCCTTCCTTCTGGATGCCGGGCAGGCCCGCGAGGAACTTGTCGGTGACGTCCTTGCCGAGCCCTTCCTTGCGGAAGCGGCGCCCCGGGATCTCCAGGAGTTCCGCGGCACCGGCCGGCGTGCGGCCGTCCTCGCGGAAACGCTGCACCGAGAACCGCGCGAGCGGCACGTCGTGGATCTTGCCGAGGCTGTGGTCCAGCCGCGTGATCTCCATCGGCCGGCCCTCGGGGTCGACCATGCGCCACGACGCGAGGTTGTCGAGCGCCGTGCCCCACAGCACGGCCTTCTTGCCGCCGGCGTTCATCGCAACGTTGCCGCCGATGCACGAGGCGTCGGCCGACGTCGGGTCGACGGCGAACACGAGGCCCTGCGCCTCCGCCGCTTCCATCACGCGGCGCGTGACGACGCCGGCGCCGCACGTGATCGTCGGGACGGCCTCCGCGACGCCGGGCAGCGAGCGCTTCTCGACGCCACCAAGGCGGTCGAGCTTCTCGGTGTTGATGACGGCGGACCGCGACGTGAGCGGGACGGCGCCGCCCGTGTAACCGGTGCCGCCTCCGCGCGGGATGATCGTCAGCTCGAGTTCGATGAGGCCGCGCACCATCTCGGCGACCTCGTCCTCCGTGTCGGGATAGAGCACGACGAACGGGTATTCGACGCGCCAGTCGGTCGCGTCGGTCACGTGCGAGACGCGGGCGAGGCCGTCGAACGCGATGTTGTCGCGACGGGTCGCGCGGGCGAGGCGCTTCGTCACGCGGCGGCGCAGCTCGGCTGTCTCGTCGAAGCCGCGCTCGAACCGTTGCACGGCCTGCCGCGCCGCCGTGAGCAGTTCGGCGACACGCGGATCGTCACCGGTGCGGCGCTTCTCGATCTCGCCGAGGCGGTGATGCAGTGCACCGACGAGGGCGCCGCGGCGCTCGCGGCTCTTCAGCAGGTCGTCCTCGAGATACGGGTTGCGGCTGACGACCCAGATGTCGCCCAGCACCTCGTAGAGCATGCGGGCGGAGCGCCCGGTGCGACGTTCGCCGCGCAGCCCCTCGATCAGCGTCCACGCCCCGGTCCCGAGCAGGCGGATGACGATCTCCCGGTCGGAAAAGGACGTGTAGTTGTAGGGGATTTCGCGCAGGCGCGTGGCGGTGTTTTCGGGCGCGAGGTCGAGCAGGTTCACGGGCGTCGGCAGGTCTCGGGGGTGAGGCGGAAGTGTAGCGGAGGCACTCGTGCTGCGACGCATCAACCGCAACAGGGTTATTCCCCCGCGGGACGAAGCCCGCGACGGGAAGACGCGTCAGGCGAACGTCGCGACGACGAGGTAGCGCGCGAACTTTCCGAGGCCGATGCAGACCGTCGCGAGCGGCGCGGGGAGCCGCAGCCAGCCCGCGCCGACGCACAGTGCGTCGCCCACGACGGGCAGCCAGCTCGCGAGGAGCGCGACGACGCCCCAGCGCCGCACCCACGCGATGCCGCGGGGCAGGTCGCGCGGCGGCACGAGCCGGCCGATCAGGTAGGAGGTCATCCCGCCCGCCGTGTTCGCAATCGTCGCGACGGCGATGGCGTGCCAGAAGAGCGCGGGCTGGTCACGCACGAGCGCCCACAGCACGACCTCGGAAGCGCCCGGCAGGATCGTCGCGGAGACGAAGCTGGAGACGGCGAGACCGGCGAGTCCGACGCCGGCGTCGATCACGGAATGTGCTGCGGTTGATGGTGAATCGCGTTGCCGCCTACTGCGGCAGCATCGACCCGAACACTTTCTGGACGAGCTTCTTGCCGGTGTCGAGCGGGTTCGCGCGGATCGTCTTCTCTTCCTCGGCGAGCGTCGTGTAGAGCCCGTCGAGCGCCTTCCGCGCGACGTACTGGTCGAGGTTGGCGTCCTCGCCGCGGACGAGGCCGAAGGGCACGGCGCGGCTCGCGAACTTGTTGTAGAGGTCGGCGAGCTTCATGCGCTTCGTGACGTTCGCGACGATCGGCAGGAAGCGCTTCGTCAGCTCGTCCTGCGTCTTCGCGCGGAAGTGCTGCGTGGCCGAGTCTTCCGGCCCCGTCAGGATCTTCTTCGCGTCGTCGATCGTCAGCGTGCGCACGGTGTTGAGCAGCAGCGCGCGCGCCTCGGGCACGGCCTGCTCGGCGGCGCGATTGAGGCCGGTCACGAGTTCGTCTGCACGCTTGCCCATGCCCACGGCGCGCATGCCTTTCTCGACCTTCGCGAGCCCGTCGGGCAGCGGGATCTTCAGCTTCTCGTTGCCGAGGAAGCCGTTCTCCTGACCGAGCCTGCTCACGGCCTTGCCGGCGCCGATCTCGAGGGCCTGGCGCAGCGCGGCCGCGACTTCCTTGTCGCGCAGGTCGTCGAGCGACACGGCGCCGACCGGCATGGAGGCCGCCGCGATGCACAGCGCGAGCGGGACGGCGAGGAGACTGCGGCGGATCGGGTTCATGGCGTCGGGGATCATCCGGAGAAGTGGGAGAAGACAGGGGCCGCGCGGCGCGCCCCGGGGGCACGCGGCACGCGGGCGATGCGTCCGGCCGGCAACATCATTCCTCGGGCGGATTGCACATGCGCGACCACTCGTACACGAAGTCGAACGCGACCTTGCGACGGATGCCGTACTTGCGGATCTGCATCATCGCGGCCTCGTCGGCCCCGACCTTCGCGATCTTGCGACCGAAGCCGATCTCGTCGAGCGCGCCGAAGAGCTTGTCGCCCTCGCGGAGCTTCAGGGGCGTGAGGCGCATCGCGATCCCGTGGCCGTGTTCGTTGCGCGTGACGATGAAATCGCAGCGCTCGTCGGTCCAGGCGACGTCCATCGTGATGTCGTCGCGCGCGACGACGGGCGCGACTGCCGCGAGCGTCAGGACAGCGGCGCAGACGGCGCGGGCAATACCTCGCGTCCGCAACACGGCGGACGGATTCTTTTCGGACATCGGGGGCAACTCCATCAGATTCGGTGACATCGGGGCGCCGCGGGCGGGGCGGCGCCTCCGGGCGTCCGGGCAGCATCAACTGTTCGTGGCGTCGGCGCCGAGCCCCACTCGCCCGACCGCCGATCCCCGCTGCGCGGGGCCCCTCGTCGGGTGGCTCGGGCGGCGCCTCCGGACGTCCGGGCAGCATCGCCTGTTCGTGGCATCGGCGCCGAGCCCCGCTCGCCCGACCGCCGATCCCCGCTGCGCGGGGCCCCTCGTCGGGTGGCTCGGGGGCTCACTCCTCGGGCGGGTTGCACATGCGGGACCATTCGTACACGAAGTCGTACGCGACCTTGCGGCGGATGCCGAACTTGCGGATCTGGAACATCCCGGACTCTTCGGTGCCGACCTTGGCGATCTTGCGGATGTAACCGATCTGGTCGAGCTCGCCGTCGAGCTTGTCGCCGACCGCGAGTTCGAGGGCCGTCATGCGCAGGGCGATGCCGTGGCCCGCCTCGTTCTTCGTCACGATGAAGTCGCAGCGCGGGTCGGTCCAGGCGATCTCCATCACGAAGGCCTGCGCAGCGCCGGACACGCCGGACAGGAGCGCGGCCGCGGCGAGGGCTCGCAGGGGAGTGAATCGCGAGACGGCGCGGCGGGCACTGGCAGGGCGTGATGCGTTCGACTTCAAGGGGAGACCTCCGGTGAACTGTGGACGACACCCCGGAACGGGGCACCGTCCGAAGAATACTCGAAGCCCCTCGAAGTTCCCGGCGGCCTCGTGGACCCACACATCCGGGACGTCGACCGACCGGGCCGGCGAGCCCGTGCCGCCTATAATCGCGCCCTCTTCCGCTTCACCATCCGCATGAATTCCTCCCTCCTCGACGGCCTCAATCCGCCGCAGCTCGAAGCGGTCACGCTCCCCGATGTCTCCGCCCTGATCCTCGCCGGTGCCGGCAGCGGCAAGACGCGCGTGCTCACGACGCGCATCGCGTATCTCATCCAGTCGCGCCGCGTGAGCCCCTCCGGCCTGCTCGCGGTGACGTTCACGAACAAGGCCGCGCGCGAGATGCTGACGCGGCTGTCGGCCATGCTGCCGATCAACACGCGCGGCATGTGGATCGGGACGTTCCACGGCCTCTGCAACCGGCTGCTGCGGGCGCATCACCGGGAGGCCGCGCTGCCGCAGTCGTTCCAGATCCTGGACAGCAGCGACCAGCTATCGATGGTCAAGCGCGTGATGAAGTCGATGAACCTCGACGACGAGAAGTTCCCGCCGCGGCAGGTGCAGTGGTTCATCGCGAACAACAAGGAGCACGGGCTCCGCGCGTCCGCCGTCGACACGACCGACGATTTCTCGCGGCGGATGAACGAGGTCTACGAGCTGTACGACCAGCAATGCCAGCGCGAAGGCGTCGTCGATTTCGCCGAGCTGCTGCTGCGCGCGTTCGAGCTGCTGTCGCGCAACGAGATCCTGCGGGAGCACTACCGCGCGCGCTTCCACCACATCCTCGTCGATGAGTTCCAGGACACGAACAAACTCCAGTACGGCTGGCTGCGACTGCTCGCGGGACGCGACAACTTCGTGTTCGCGGTCGGCGACGACGACCAGTCGGTCTACCGCTTCCGCGGCGCCGAGCCGGGCAACATGTTCGGCTTCGACCGCGACTTTCCCGGCGCGCGCGTCATCAAGCTCGAGCAGAACTACCGATCCCACGGGAACATCCTCGACGCCGCGAACGCGCTGATCTCGCACAACCGCACGCGCCTCGGCAAGAACCTCTGGACGGCGGAAGGCAGCGGCGAGCAGCTCCGGGTGTACGAGGCGCCGAGCGATCTCGACGAGGCGCGCTACATCGTCGACGAGGTCCGGAACCTCCGCGCGGAAGGCATGCGGTCCACCGACATCGCGCTGCTCTACCGCTCGAACGCGCAGTCGCGCGTGCTCGAACACGCGCTGTTCGGCGCGGGCCTGTCGTACCGCGTGTACGGCGGGCTGCGCTTCTTCGAGCGCCAGGAGATCAAGCACGCGCTCGCGTACCTGCGGCTCATCGCGAATCCGGAGGACGACGGTGCGCTGCTGCGGGTCATCAATTTCCCGACGCGCGGCATCGGCGCGCGGTCGATCGAATCGCTCCAGGAATCCGCAACCGTCCACGGGACGAGCCTGTGGCAGACGGCGTGCTCGAATCCGCCCGGCGGCAAGGCCGGCGCGTCGATCGGCACGTTCGTCCGGTTGATCGAGGGCCTGCGCAATTCGGTGACCGGCCTGCCGCTGGCCGAGATCGTCGAGGCGGTCGTCGGCGGCAGCACCCTGAAGGACCACTACCAGACCGAGCGGGACGGCGCCGAGCGTATCGAGAACCTCGACGAACTCGTCAACGCGGCCGCGACCTTCAACTCCGAGGATCTCTACGATCCGGCCGCGCCCGATGGCGGCGCCGTCGACCCGAACGATCCGCTCGCGATGCTGAACGCGTTCCTCGCGCACGCCGCGCTGGAAGCCGGCGAGCACCAGGCGGGCGCCGGCGAGGACGCGCTGCAGCTGATGACGGTCCATTCGTCGAAGGGCCTCGAGTTCCACGCCGTGTTCGTCAGCGGCATGGAGGAAGGCCTCTTCCCGCACGAGAACAGCCTGAACGAGGAAGACGGGCTCGAAGAGGAACGCCGCCTGATGTACGTCGCGCTGACGCGCGCGCGGCGGCGGCTCTACCTCACGTACGCGCAGTCACGGATGCTGCACGGCCAGACGCGTTATCACATCCGTTCGCGATTCTTCGACGAGATCCCGGAGCAACTGCTGAAACGCGTGAACGCCGTCCCCCAGCGAAGCGCGCTCGGCGGCATGTCGTCGTTCGGCGGATTCGGTCGCAGCAGCGGCGGCGGTGGTGGCAATTCGCTCGCGTCGTCGGTCGCCGCGAGCGCGAGCGGCTGGCGCGTCGGGCAGAACGTCACGCATCCGAAGTTCGGCGCCGGCGTGATCGTCAACGCCGAGGGTCGCGGTGCCGACGCGCGGGTCCAGGTGAACTTCCGGGATGCGGGCGTGAAGTGGCTCGCGCTGGAGTACGCGAAGCTGAGTGCGGCGTAGGCGTTTCCGGACCGTCGGCAGCGGGCGCTTCGGGGAGGCGCCTGATCGGGGTCCACGGACGCGCGGCGCACTGCTCCCCTCGCCCGCTTGCGGGAGAGGGGTCGGGGGAGAGGGTGGTTTCGCAGGTCGGATCAGCGACGCAGTCGCGTAACCCGACCTGCGCGCTGACCCGACCCACCGGACTGCTCACCCCCGTCATTTCAGCGCAAGCTGGAATCCAGTCCGGCGGTGGCAGTCGCGATGCCCGCTGCTGGACCCCAGCGTTCGCTGGGGTGACGGGATGAGGAATGCCGGATACCGAAGATCCAGCGGGCTGCG
>CAUJJX010000013.1 GCA_963205165.1 Pseudomonadota bacterium
GTCTCGACGGCATCGCACGGACGCCAGACGTCCATGTTCGGGATGATGCGCAGGCTGGTCGCGTGCTCGACGGGCTGGTGCGTCGGGCCGTCCTCGCCGAGGCCGATGGAGTCGTGCGTGAACACGTGGATCACGCGCTGCTTCATCAGGGCCGCGAGACGCAGCGCATTGCGCGCGTAGTCGCTGAACACGAGGAACGTCGCGCCGTACGGAATGAAGCCGCCGTGCAGCGCGATGCCGTTGAGGATCGCGGCCATGCCGAACTCGCGCACGCCGAAGAAGAAATAGTTGCCGCCACCCTCGCGGCCGACGGCCTTCGAGCCGGACCACAGCGTGAGGTTGGAACTCGCGAGGTCGGCCGAACCGCCGACGATCGCGGCCGCGATCGGGGCGAAACCTTCGATGGCGTTCTGCGAGGCCTTGCGGGTGGCGATGGTCTCGCCCTTCGCGACGACGCTCGCGACGAACGCATCGGCGCGCGCGGCCCAGTCGGCCGGCAGTTCGCCCGCCATCCGGCCGGTGAACGCCACGGCTTCCGCGGGGAACGCCTTCGCGTACGCAGCGAACCGCGACGACCAGTCGGCGTGCACCGTGGCGCCCTGCGGGCGGGCGTCCCAGGCGGTGCGGATCTCGTCGGGAATCTCGAACGGCGCGGCGGTCCAGCCGAGCGCGGCGCGGGTCGCGGCGACTTCGTCGGGGCCGAGCGGCGCGCCGTGGGCGGCACCGGTGTTCTCCTTCTTCGGCGAGCCCTTGCCGATCTTCGTCTTGCAGCACACGAGGACCGGCTTGTCGGTGACGAGCTTCGCGGCGCGGATGGCTGCGTCGAGCGCCTCGGGGTCATGGCCGTCGACGTCGCGGATCACGTGCCAGCCGTAGGCGGCGAAGCGCGCGGGCGTGTCGTCGGTGAACCACTGTTCCATCTTCCCCTTCTCGGAATCGATGGAGATGTGGTTGTCGTCGTACAGCGCGACGAGCTTGCCCAGGCCCAGCGTGCCGGCGAGCGAGCAGGCCTCGTGCGAGATGCCTTCCATCAGGCAGCCGTCGCCGAGGAAGACCCACGTGCGGTGATCGACGATCGTGTGGCCGGGCCGGTTGAACTCGGCGGCCAGCATGCGCTCCGCGATGGCGAGACCGACGGCGTTCGCGATGCCCTGGCCGAGCGGACCGGTCGTCGTCTCGACGCCGGGCGCGCAGCCGATCTCGGGATGGCCGGGGGTCATGGAATGCAGCTGGCGGAAGTTCCGAAGCTCGCTCATGGGCAGGGCGTAGCCCGAGAGGTGCAGCAGCGCGTAGAGAAGCATCGAACCGTGACCGTTCGACAGCACGAAGCGGTCGCGGTCGGGCCAGCGCGGATCGGCCGGGTCGTGCTTCAGGTGGTGGCGCCAGAGGGACTCGGCGATGTCCGCCATGCCCATCGGCATGCCGGGGTGGCCGGAGTTGGCCTGCTGGACTGCATCCATGGCCAGGACGCGGAGTGCGTTGGCCAGATCGGTTCTCGTTGCCATGGGGTGTGTGATCTCGAAGAACGAAAAATCCCGCGCGGACGTGGCGCGGGACTGGGTGGATTCTAATCCGGCCGAGGGGCCGGACGGCGGCTCCGGGTCAGGAATCGCTGCGGCGCGGCAAGGTCACGCCGAGCTGCTTCAGCTTGCGGTAGAGGTGCGTGCGTTCCAGGCCCACGCGATCGGCGACGCGGCTCATGTTCCCGCCCTCGCGCGCCAGGTGGTATTCGAAGTACGCGCGTTCGAAGGCGTCGCGGGCGTCACGCAGTTCCTGGTCGAGGGAGAGTCCGCCGAGCGCGCCTTCCGACGGGGCGTCCTGCCGGCCGAGCGCGACGGCGACGTCCGCGGGTCCGATCTCGGCCGATGCGCTGATGAGCGCCGCGGACTTCACGACGGATTCGAGCTGCGCGAGGTTGCCCGGCCACGGGTGCATGCGCAGCCCGTTGAGCGCCGCGGTCGTGAAGGTGCGCAGCGGGATCTCCTTTGCCTCGACCATCCGCGCGAGCAGGGCGCTCGCGACCTCGGGCACGTCGTCGGCGTGCTCGCGCAGCGGCGGCACGTGCAGCGTGATGGACGCCAGCGCGGAATAGAGATGGGCGTCGAACCGTCCCTCGGCGACCTGCTGCGGCAGCGACGGATGCGCCGTCGCGATCACCCGGACGTTGCCCTGCGCGAGGCGCGGCAGGCGCGCGAGCAGACGCAGTTGTTCATCGGGGCCGAGACGGTCGACCTGCCGCAGGAACAGCGTGCCTTCGGCCGCGGGCAGTGGTGCGTCGGTCGCGACGTCGTCGAGGAAGCCGGCGTTCTCGGGCGCGGCCCACGGCGTGTTGGGGCGGTGGAGGATGCGGGCGCACAACTCCTCGCCGCTGCCGGGCTCGGCCAGCAGGAGCACCGGGGCACGCAGTTCGCGGGCGCGCTCCAGGCGGCTCTTGAGGTCGACGATGGCTGGCGCACCGCCAAGGACCGCGAGGTTGTAGCCGGTCGCAGCCTGCACCGCGGCCGGGCCGCGCTGCGTGAGCGCCTTGCCGACCGTCGACAGCAGCTTCTGCAGCGCGATCGGCTTCTCGAGGAACGCGTACGCGCCGATGCGCGTCGCCTCGACGGCCGTCTCGATCGTGCCGTGGCCGGACATCATCACGACCGGCATCGTGAGCTGGCCCTTCGTCGCCCATTCCTTGAGCAGCGTGATGCCGTCGGTGTCGGGCATCCAGATGTCGAGCAGCACGAGGTCGGGCCGCGATCGGCCCCGCCACTGCCGCGCCTCGGCGGCGTTCTGCGCGAGCCGCACCTCGTAGCCTTCGTCCGACAGGATCTCGGACAGCAGTTCGCGGATGCCGACCTCGTCGTCCACCACCAGTATCTGACTCATGTTCCTCGCACCTGGACCGGCCCTCGGGAAACCTGCTGCGTACAGACCGGACCGCGGCGCGGTTCGATCGCTCGTCGTGCACCTGCCGGGTCGGCGCGCCCGATCGCGCCGTGCCTGCCGGAATGCGATGTCGTGTTCATGGGCGGTCAGCCGTTCACGACGCGGGCGGCCAGTGCCGCATCGGGGAGGATCACGCTGACGCGCGCGCCGCCGGCGACCATGTTCTCGAGATGGATCACGCCGCCGTGCTCCTCGACGATCTTCTTCACGATCGCGAGGCCGAGGCCGGTGCCCTTCGGCTTGGTCGTCACGTAGGGTTCGAACGGTCGCGCCAGCAGATCGGCCGGGAAGCCCGCGCCGTTGTCGGCGACACGCAGGGCAACGCCGCCCTCGGCGCGTTCCACGCTGACGGTGATGCGCGGCATCGTCACGGACGCGACGGCGTCTTCCGCATTGCGCAGCAGGTTGTGGATCACCTGCCGCAGCTTCGCGGCGTCGCCCCGCACGGGGTCGAGGCCGGGCTCGATGCGCACGACGATCGCGGCGTTGAGCGATTCGTAGAGACCGAGCACGTCGCGCGCGAGCTGCGCGAGATCGAGCGGTCGGAGGTCGGCGTCGGGCGAACGCGCGTACTGGCTGAACGTGTCGACCATGCCTTTCAGCGCCGTGACCTGGTTGACGATCGTGTGCGTGAGGCGCGAGAGCATCTCGCCGTCCTGCTGTTCGAGCTTTGGATGCAGGCGCTGCTGGAGGCGTTCGGCGGACAGCTGGATCGGGGTCAGCGGATTCTTGATCTCGTGCGCGAGCCGTCGCGCGACCTCGCCCCACGCTGCCTGCCGCTGCGCGCGCAGGAGATTCGTGATGTCGTCGAACACGACGACGAAGCCTTCGATGGTGCCCTGCTGCGTGATCGCGGAAACCCGCACCAGCAACGTGAGTTCGCCATGCTCGCTCGCGTAGACGACCTCGCGTTCCCAGAGACGATCGAGCGGCCGCGTGAGGGCTTCCTCGAGGGGTCCGGCAATGGCCGCGAGGCGCGGGTCGGTAAGTCCCCAGGCCTCGACCGGCTGGTCCTGGAGGGCGTCGAGCGCGACCCCGAGGATGCGATGGGCGCCGGGATTCGCCGAGCGCAGGCGTCGCTCGACGTCCAGCGAGATCACGCCGGACGAGAGGTTCGAGAGGATGCTCTCGAGCGACACCTTCGCCGCTTCAAGCTCGCCCTGGTATTTCTGCGTGGCGCCCCGCGCCTCGGCGAGTTCGCGGGTCATCGTGTTGAAGGAGCCCGTCAGGATGCCCAGTTCGTCGTAGCTCGCGACCTCGGCGCGTTCGCTGAAGTCGCCCTGGGCGACGGCGCGCGTCCCTTCCGCGAGGACGCCGAGCGGCGCCGCCAGTCGCTGGCTGAAATAGATCGCGAGCAGCAGCGCGAAGAAGAGCGCGAGCAGCAGCGCGAGCGTCAGCGAGAGTCCGTAGAGCCGCTTCAGGCCGGGGCGCGAATACGAAAGCTCCTGGTATTCGGCATAGGCGTCCTGCACGGACTCGGCGTCGCGCGCGATGTCGTCGCGCACCTTCTGCACGAGCTGCAGCGCCTCGACACCCCCGCCCCGCAGATTCACCGGGACGATGACGCGCAGCAGGAGGCCGCGGCGCGGATCGACGACGATGCGGCTGCTCGACCGCTGCATCCGGATGTCGCGGAGCACCTCGCTCGACGGCAGCACCGGCGCGAGGGCGTCCTTCTCGTCGCTCGTGAAGGCGATCACGTGGCCGGACGTGTCGAACACGGCGGCTTCCTGGACGGCGGCCTGATCCCGGAGCGTGTTGAGCCGCGAACGTTGCTGGCGCAGCGAACCGTCGGACAGCGAGAGCGACATGGCGTCGGCCTTGTGGCGCAGATCGCTCAGCATCGTGTCGAGCGTCGTGCGGCCCAGCGCGAGTCCGCCCTCGAGCGCCTTCTCGACACGGATGTCGAACCAGGTGTCGATCGACCGCACGAGGAACTGCACCGACACGGCGTAGACGAGTGCGCCCGGGAGCACCGCGACGAGCGAGAACAGCAGCACGAGCCGCAGCGAAAGCTTCGAACCGAAGACGCGCTGGCGCAGACGGCGACGGAGTCCGAGGAGCTGGTGGCCGGTCACGAGCATCAGGCCGACGACGAGCGCGACGCCGGCACCGAGCAGCCACGTGAGATGACCGGCGAGCAGCGGCGTGTTGCTGCTCGCGGTCGACAGCAGATACATCATGACCGCGCCGGTGATCGCGACGAGCGTGGTCAGCACGGTACCGCTGCGCGACAGCCTCAGGCTGGTCCAGGTGCGCGGCTCGGTGGTCACGGCTTCACGGTCCAGCGGTACCAGTCGGACGAGAGGTTCCAGGTCTTCGATCCGATGGACGAGATCTGGAACGGCTTCGGCAGCTGCGCCGTGTCGATGCGCAGGCGGATCTGCGCCGCGTAGACGAGGCTCGGATCGAGCTGGTCGCGCGTCGCGATCTGCTGGCCGCGCACGCGGCCCATCAGCGCGAGCGCTTCACGGAGCGTCTCGAGCGAAAGCGTCAGCGCGCCGGTGCTCAGGCGGTAGTGGCGGGTCAGTGCGTTGTAATTGAGGCGGTAGCGCTGCTCGACCGTCGAGATGGTCTTGTTCCAGAGATTGAGGAAGTACCAGCGCTCGTAGAGCAGCTCGAACTCGGTGACGAAATGCAGCGTGACCCCGCGCGTGAGCGCCTCTTCGAGGGTCGGACCGAGATCGATCTGGAAGGTGGCGTCGAGGACGTACGCGTCGGCGTTGTTCGCGACTTCGGCGGACCGGATGTGGATGCCGGAATCCGTCGCGGAGACCCCGCGGCAGCCGAGGATCAGGAAGAGCGCGACGAGCCAGAAGCGCCACGTGCCGGACCGCCGGACCGGATGGTCACGAGCGGCTGGCGGCGGCGGGACGGCGGCGGAATTCACGGACTGTGAGCGTCGTTCTTGCCGAGAAGCGCGTAGAAGAATCCGTCGTGCGCGGCCGTCGGGAGCAGCCGGCCGTCGGCGGCGGGAAAGCCTTCGAGCGGCATCGGGCGGACGTCGGCATGACGCGCGAGGAACGCGGAGATCACGCCGCTGTTCTCCTCGGAGAACACCGAGCACGTGACGTAGAGCAATGTACCACCCGCTCCCAGGAGCGGCCACAGCGCGTCCAGGAGCGCGCCCTGCGCCGCGGCGAACCCGGCGAGATCGGTCGGCCGGCGCAGCCATCGGGCGTCGGGATGGCGCCGGACGATGCCGGACCCGGAACATGGCGCGTCGAGCAGGATGCGGTCGAAGCGCTGGCCGTCCCACCATGCATCGGGGCGGCGGGCATCTGCCGCGATGCAGCGGGCCGTGAGCCCGAGACGATCGAAGTTGCGCTGCGCCGATTCGAGCCGGCGCGCGTCGGCGTCGAGCGCCGTCAGCTGCACGTCCGCGAGTTCGAGCAGGTGCGCAGCCTTGCCGCCGGGCGCGGCGCAGGCGTCGAGCACCCGCATGCCGTCGGCTGGCGCGAGCAGCCGGGCGGCCCACTGCGCCCCGGCGTCCTGGACGGACACGAGCCCTTCGGCGAAACCGGGGAGGCGCCGCACGGGCACCGGCTTCGGCAGCAGCAGCGTGTCGGGCGGCAGGTCGATCCACTCGATCGCCTGTTCTGCGAGCAACCGGCGATAGGCCTCGGGCTCGATGCGGCGGCGATTGACGCGCAGCGCCATCGGCGGATGCATCGCGCCGACCTCGAGGATGCCGTCGGCGGCATCACCGTACTGGGCGCGCAGATGGTCGATCCACCAGCGCGGATGAGACCAGCGTCCCTCCGGATCGCGGCGTGCCGTGGCGAGGAGCACATCGCGCTCGCGCAGGAAGCGGCGCAGGGCCGCGTTGACGAAGCCAGCGGCGCGTTCGAATCCGAGATTGCGCGCGGCCGCCACGGCCTGATCGACGATGGCGTGCGTCGCGGCCCGCGTGTGTTGAAGCTGGTAGAGGCCGACGGCGAGCAGCGCTTCGAGGAGCGGATCGGCGACGCCGCGCGGCGCGAGCTGGACGATGACGGCGCGCAGCGTGCCGAGATGGCGGAGCGTGCCGGAGGTCAGGTCGCGGACGACGGCATCGGTCTCGCCCTCGGCGTAGGCGAGGCTCTTCCCGGCGAGCACTTCGGCGACGCGCCGGGCGGAGGTTGCCTGAGCGATGCGCATGGTCAGGCCACCGGCGGCACGAACCGCTCGCCGGGTGCCACGGGGAAACCCTGCAGGAACTCGCGGGCGGGCAACCGCTTGCCACCGGCCCGCTGGAGTTCGGTGAGGACGAGATGCGCGCCGTCGCCGCAGCGCACGACGATACCGTCGGTGCCGGCCGAGACCACCTCGCCGGCGGCGCCGTCCGATGACATCGCGGACGGTCGGGCGCGCCACAGTTTCACGTTGTCGCCCCGCAGGGTCGTGAGCGCGCCGGGCGCAGGATCAAAGGCCCGGACGACGCGATCGACGACGGAGGCCGGCGCGGTCCAGTCGACGATGGCGTCCTCGCGGCGGATCTTGTGGGCGTACGTGATGCCCTCCTCGGGCTGCGGTTCGGGCACCGCGGGCGTGGTGTCGAGCGCCGTGATCGTCGCGACGATGAGTTCGCCACCGAGCGCCGCGAGCCGGTCGTGGACGGTGCCGGTCGTGTCGTCGGGACCGATAGCAATGGCTGCGCGTCGGAGCACCGGGCCGGTGTCGAGCCCGGCTTCCATCTGCATGATGCAGACACCGGTCTCGGTATCGCCGGCGAGGATCGCCCGGTGGATGGGCGCTGCACCACGCCAGCGCGGCAGGAGCGACCCATGGATGTTGATGCACCCGAGCGGGAAGGCTTCGAGGACCGACTTCGGCAGCAGGAGTCCGTAGGCGGCGACGACCATGGTCCGCGCGCCGGTGGCCCGGAGCAGGTCGACGGCGGCGGTGTCCTTCAGGGTCGCGGGCTGGGCGACGGGCAGGCCGAGCGCGAGCGCCCGCTGCTTCACTTCGCTCGCGACGAGTTTCATGCCTCGCCCCGCGGGGCGGTCGGGCTGCGTGAGGACGAGGGCCACTTCGTGCCCGGCTGCAACCAGGACATCGAGGGCGATCGCTGCAAAACGCGGCGTGCCCGCGAAGACGATGCGCACCGGGCCTTACCCCGCTTCGCGCTGGAGTTTCCGGAGCTTCGCCGCGATGCGCGACTGCTTGAGCCTGGAAAGGTAATCCACGAATACACGGCCCTGGAGATGGTCCATCTCGTGTTGCAGGCAGACGGACAGGAGGCCACCTGCCTCGAAGTCGAAGAACTTGCCGTCCGCATCCTGGGCCCGGCCCCGAATGTGCTCGAAACGCGCCACGCGTTCGTAGACACCGGGGACAGAGAGACAACCCTCTTCGAGAGGCGATTCCCCGGTGCCTTCGAGGATTTCCGGATTGACGAACACCATCAACTGGTCGTGCCGGTCCGAGATGTCGGCCACGAGCACGCGGAGATGCACATCGACCTGCGTCGCGGCGAGTCCGACGCCAGGTGCGTCGTACATGGTGTCGGCCATGTCGGCGATCAGTCGCTTCAGTGACGCGTCGAATTGCCGGACCGGTTCGGCCACCTTGTGGAGCCTCGGATCGGGGTATTGCAGGATGTTCAGGATCGCCATAAATGCTTGCTTGCTTAGACTATTACGCTCAGAATCTCAAGAAGAATATAGGTAAATCCGGTAACTGCAGGACACATTGCAGAAGATATCTGCGAGGCACGTTCGGGGGGTTCCCTCGTACCTTGGTGAGGGCAGTGATGCGCAATTCAATCATATCGACGCTCGCGGGGCTAACGCTCGTGGCGTTGTCCATGCCGTCCCTCCGCGCCGAAGACGCGCCTCTGGAACTCCAGGACAACCCGCCCGAACGCTACATCGTCGCGCGGGGCGACACGCTCTGGGCCATCTCGAAGCGCTTCCTGAAGAATCCGTGGCGCTGGCCGGACCTCTGGGGAATGAACAAGGACGAGGTGCGGAATCCGCATCTCATCTACCCCGGCAACGTGCTGGTGCTCGACATGTCGGGTGGTCAGCCGAGGCTCCGCCTCGAAGGCACCGACGCAGGCGGTCTCGCCGATGCGAGCAAGGGCACCGGCGTCGGCAGCACGGTCAAGCTCAAGCCGCGGATCCGTTCCCAGCAGCTGAGCGGCGCCGCCGTGCCGAGCATCTCGGCGAGTGTCATCGCACCGTTCCTGTCGCGTCCCCTGATCGTCGATGGCGACCTCTTCGGAAACGCACCCCGGATCGTGGCGACGCCGGAGAACCGTGTCCTGGTCGGCGGCGGCGACGTCGCCTACGTCCGCGGCATCGCCAAGGACAGCCCGCCCGTCTGGCAGATCTACCGTCCGAGCAAGGCACTGATCGATCCGGTCACCGACGAGACCCTCGGATTCGAGGTCCTCTATCTCGCCGATGCGCAGGTGCGCGAGTACGGCGCCGACATCTCGACCATCCAGATCACCCGTGCCCGGCAGGAAGCCGGTGTCGGCGACGGTCTGGTCATCGCGCCCCCGCCGGACATCCTCGCGTACGTGCCCCGTGCCGCCGCGAGCACGCTCGACGGCCTGGTGATCTCGGCGCCCGACACGGTGATCAGCGAGATCGGCCAGCAGCAGATCGTCGTGCTCAACGTCGGTGCCCGGAACGGCGTCGAGAGCGGCCACGTCTTCGCGCTGTACCGCGCGGGCGTCGTGTCGCAGGCCCGCCGGCTCCCGTCGAGTTCGTCCAACGATCCCCACCGCAAGGACATCGTGACCGTCTACTCCGACTTCGATCCGAAGAAGGTGGGCGGCAATGTACCGATCCCCGAAGAACGCTACGGCATCGTGTTCGTGTTCCGCGTCTTCGAGAAGGTCTCCTACGCGCTGGTGATGAACGCCTCCCGACCGGTGCATCTGAACGACCGCGTGCGCGCACCCTGACCTGATCGACGGGGCAGCCCGCCATGGCGGATGCCAATCTCGAAGACTGGCTGCGGTTCTCGCTGGTCTCCGGCATCGGCGGCGCCTACCAGCGCCGCCTCCTGAAGGCGTTCGGATCGCCCGGCGCCGCCCTCGGCGCATCCAGCGGCGCGATCTCGGCGGTGCTTCCTGCATCGGCCGTTGCGGCCTGGCGGACCGGCGCCGATCCGGGAGCCATCGCGCGCACGCTCGACTGGGTCGACCAGCCCGGCAACCACGTGCTGGCGCTGGGTGACGAGCGCTACCCGACCCCGCTGCTGGAAACCGCCGATCCGCCGACCGTCCTCTACGCGAAGGGTCGCGTCGATCTGCTGCAGACACCGTCCATCGCGATCGTCGGCAGCCGCAACGCGACCCCGCAGGGGCGCGATACCGCGAGGGCATTCGCACGCGCCCTTGGATCCGCGGGTCTGACCATCGTGAGCGGACTCGCGCTCGGCATCGACGCCGCCGCGCACGAGGGCGGGCTCGGGACCCCCGGCAGCACCGTCGCGGTCGTCGGCACCGGGCTCGACGTGGTCTACCCGGCCCGCAACCGGGACCTCGCCCACCGGATCGCGGCCGACGGCGTCCTGCTGTCGGAGTTCTCGCTCGGCACGGGCGCGATCGCGGCGAACTTCCCGCGTCGCAACCGGCTGATCAGCGGATTGTCGCGTGGCGTGCTGGTGGTCGAAGCCGCCATCCGGAGCGGCTCGCTGTCCACCGCACGATTCGCGGGCGAACAGGGCCGCGAGGTGCTGGCGATTCCCGGCTCAATCCACTCGCCGCTGTCGCGCGGTTGCCACGCGCTCATCAAGCAGGGCGCGAAGCTCGTCGAGAGCGCGGAGGATGTGCTGGAAGAACTCGGTCTGGGCGTCGTCGGTGCCTCGCTGCCGGTCGCCGTCGCGACGACGGACGACCCGCTCCTCGACGCCATGGGGCATGATCCGTGTGATCTCGACGCGCTCGTCGCCCGGACGGGTCTCGCGATCGATGCCCTGCAGGTCCGGCTCGCGGAACTTGAACTCGACGGCGTCGTCGCCTGTCTTCCCGGAGGTCGATTCCAGCGGCTCCCCGGTCGCTGAATCGCACCGCCGTCCCGGGCAAGCTTGCTTGCGCCCCCCAAATTCGGGCGCTTATCATTCGCGGCCGTTTTTTCCTCCCCTTCCCAGGTTCCCCTAGATGCCCACTGTCAAGCGCGCCGCCGGCGCGAAGTCCCCTGCGCGCGCGCCGTCCAAGAAGGCCAGCCCTGCCGGCTCGGCCGAGATCGCGCCAGGCGGAACGGGCACCAAGAAATTGATCGTCGCCGAGAAGCCCTCGGTGGCTGCGGACATCGCACGCGCGCTCGGCGGATTCACGAAGCAGGGCGATTATTTCGAGAGCGACGACTATGTGCTCTCGTCCGCGGTGGGCCATCTGCTCGAGATCGCAGCGCCGGAAGAATATGAGGTGAAGCGCGGCAAGTGGTCGTTCGCGAACCTGCCCGTGCTGCCACCGCACTTCGATCTGAAGCCGATCGAGAAGAACGAGGAACGCCTCAAGCTGCTCACCCGCCTCATCAAGCGCAAGGACGTCACCGGTCTCGTGAACGCCTGTGACGCGGGGCGTGAGGGTGAACTGATCTTCCGTTACATCGCGCAGCACGCGAAGACCGAGAAACCCATCGAACGCCTGTGGCTGCAGTCGATGACCCCGGCCGCGATCCGCGACGGTTTCGGATCGCTGCGCGACGACGAATCGATGCGTCCGCTGGCCGACGCCGCAACGTGCCGCAGCGAGTCCGACTGGCTCGTCGGGATCAACGGCACGCGCGCCATGACGGCTTTCAACAGCAAGGACGGTGGCTTCTACAAGACGACCGTCGGCCGCGTGCAGACGCCGACGCTGGCCATCCTCGTGGAGCGCGAACGCCGCATCAAGGCCTTCCGGTCACGCGATTACTGGGAAGTGCACGGCACCTTCGCGTCCGGCGGTGGCGAGTATCCCGGCCGCTGGTTCGACGAGAATTTCGAGAAAGCCAGCAAGGTAGACGACGAAGCCGCGCGCCCTGAGCGACTCTGGGACCAGGCGCGCGCGCAGGAGATCGCGGCACGCTGCACCGGCAAGACCGGTATCGTCAGCGAGGAATCGAAGCCGTCCACACAGGCTCCGCCGATGCTGTACGACCTCACGAGCCTGCAGCGCGAAGCCAACAGCCGCTTCGGTTTTTCCGCGAAGAACACGCTGGGCCTCGCCCAGGCGCTGTACGAGAAGCACAAGGTGCTCACGTATCCGCGAACCGACGCGCGGGCGCTGCCCGAGGACTACGGTCCGACCGTGATCGCGACACTCGACATGCTGCGCAGCGATGGCAACTCGCTCGTGGCGCCCTACAGTTCGCACGCGGCACGCGTCCTGAAGGAAGGCTGGGTGCGTCCGAACAAGCGCATCTTCAACAACGAGAAGATCTCGGATCACTTCGCGATCATCCCGACGCTCGATGCACCGAAGCACCTCTCGGAGCCGGAGCAGAAGCTCTACGACATGGTCGTGAAGCGCTTCCTGGCCGTGTTCTTCCCGTCGGCGGAACACCTTGTGACGACGCGGATCACGCGCGTCGAGAACGAGGCCTTCAAGACCGAGGGTCGCATCCTGGTAAATGCCGGGTGGCTCGTGGTCTACGGCAAGGAATCGGCCGAGGGCGACGAGACGTCGCTGGTTCCGGTGAAGGACGGCAAGGCGCAGGCCGTGACTGTCGAAGCGACAAGTCACCAGACCAAGCCACCGGCGCGCTTCTCCGAAGCGACGCTGCTCTCGGCGATGGAAGGTGCCGGCAAGCTCGTCGAGGACGAGGAGTTGCGCGCGGCCATGACCGAGAAGGGTCTCGGCACACCCGCGACACGGGCGGCCGTCATCGAAGGTCTCATCACCGAGGAGTACCTCGTCCGCGAGGGTCGCGAGCTCGTCCCGACGGCAAAGGCGTTCGACCTGCTCTACGCGCTCGACAAGTTCGGCATCGACGAACTGCGGTCGCCCGAACTGACGGGCGCGTGGGAATACCAGCTGAAGCAGATGGAACTGGGGCGCCTGAAGCGCACCGAGTTCATGACCCACATCGTCGAGACCACTCGCGATCTCGTCGACCGGGTGAAGCAGGGAACACTCTCCGACGAACCGATCGCGACGCTATCGGCGCATTGCCCGAAATGCCAGGGCACGGTGATCGAGAACTATCGTAAGTTCGCCTGCCAGAAATGCGACTTCTCGCTCTGGAAGGTGATTGCCGGCCGGCGACTCGAGAACCACGAGGTCGAGACACTGTTCGCCGAGGGGTCCATCGGCCCGCTTCAGGGGTTCCGCAGCCGCATGGGTCGCCCGTTCGCGGCGATCCTCCGGCTGAAGGAAGACTTCACGCTGGAGTTCGATTTCGGGCAGTCGTCGCCCACGGGCGAGGGTGAGCAGGAGCCTGTCGACTTCAGCGGTCAGGAAAGCCTCGGCGCGTGTCCGAAGTGCGGCAGCGGTGTCTACGACCACGGCATGGCGTACGTCTGCGAGAAGTCCGTGGGTCCGGCGCGCACCTGCGACTTCCGCTCGGGCAAGATCATCCTGCAGCGTCCGATCGAGCCTGAGCAGGTCCGCAAGCTTCTCGAGACCGGCAGAACCGACCTGCTGCACCGCTTCATCTCGAAGAAGGGACGCCCCTTCTCGGCATTCCTGGTGCGCGGTGACGATGGCAAGGTCGGCTTCGAATTCGCGCCCCGCGGCAAGGCCGCTGCAGCCGATGGCGAAAAGCCGAAGGCCGCGACCGCGCGTCGCAAGAAAGCCACCTGAGCAGTGCGGCACTGAAATGCAAAGCGGCGCCCTCGAGGCGCCGCTTTGCATTCGGGTCCGGGTTCGGTGCGCTGGTCGTCACCACCCTCGACACCGATCCATGCAATTCATCGGGGCTGCGTCCCGCCCCGACGATCACACGTCGAGGTTGCGAACACCCAGCGCGTTGCTCTCGATGAACGCCCGACGCGGTTCCACGACGTCGCCCATCAGGGTCGTGAAGATCTCGTCGGCGGCGATGCTGTCCTCGACCTGTGCCTTGAGAAGGCGACGGGCCTGCGGATCCATCGTGGTTTCCCAGAGCTGCTCGGGGTTCATTTCGCCGAGACCCTTGTAACGCTGGATGCCGACAGAGCGCTTGACCTCGGAAAGCAGCCACTCGAGCGCGAGCCGGAACGCGGTGACGGGCCGTTCATCGTTGCCCTTCACCATGCGGGCACCCTCGCGCAGCAGCCCGTGCACGAGTTCGGCGGTCTTGCGGATCTGCGCGTACTCGCCACTCTCGACGAAATCGCGGTCGATGACCGTGATCCGGTCGATCCCGTGCTGGCGACGGATGATGCGGATCTGTGGACTGTCCACCAGCGGATCGATCGTGGTCTCGACGCGCACGTCACCGCTGTCGGCGAGTGCTGCCCGCAGGCGATCCGCCGTGGCGGACACCGCATCAGGCTCGAGGTCGAGTGCGAGCCCCGCCTCCATGGCACGGAGGAAAGGGCCGTCCATGCGACGCGCCAGGCGCTCGAGGACGGCGTCGCTGAGGAACTGTTCCTTCGCGAGACCCTCGAGGGCTTCGCGGCTGATGGCCGGCGCCTCGGCGCTCGGGTAGAGCTCTGCATCGCGCAAGGCGAGGCGGAGCAGGTACTCCTTCAGCTCGTGATCATCCTTGAGGTAGCGCTCTTCCTTGCCGTGCTTCGCCTTGTAGAGCGGCGGCTGCGCGATGTAGATGTGGCCGCGTTCGACGAGCTCGGGCATCTGGCGGTAGAAGAACGTCAGCAGCAGCGTCCGGATGTGGGAGCCGTCGACGTCCGCGTCGGTCATGATGATGATGCGGTGGTAGCGCAGCTTGTCGGGGTTGTAGTCCTCGACGTCGGCGCCGGTCCGGATGCCCGTTCCGAGCGCCGTGATCAGCGTCGCGATCTCCTGGGACGACACGATCTTGTCGATGCGAGCGCGCTCGACGTTCAGGATCTTCCCCTTGAGCGGCAGGACGGCCTGGAACTTCCGATCGCGACCCTGTTTGGCGGAACCGCCTGCGGAGTCACCCTCGACGAGATACAACTCGCAGTTCGCGGGATTCTTGTCCTGGCAGTCGGCGAGCTTGCCCGGAAGACCGAGGCCGTCCATCACGCCCTTGCGGCGGGTCATTTCGCGGGCCTTCCGTGCTGCTTCACGGGCGCGTGCCGCATCGACGATCTTGCCGACGATGGTCTTCGCCTCACTGGGCCGCTCGAGCAGCCAGTCTTCCAGCGACTTCGACACGACGTCCTCGACGATGGGGCGGACTTCGGACGAGACGAGCTTGTCCTTCGTCTGTGACGAGAACTTCGGATCCGGAACCTTGACGGAGAGCACGCACGTGAGGCCTTCGCGCATGTCGTCGCCGGCGATCTCGATCTTGTTCCGCTTGTCGATCTCGTTCGCGACGATGTACTTCGTGATGGTGCGGGTCATCGCCGCGCGCAGACCGGTCAGGTGTGATCCGCCATCGCGCTGGGGGATGTTGTTGGTGAAGCAGAGCACCTGTTCGGCGTAGGAATCGTTCCACTGCATCGCGACTTCGACGGTCATGCCTTCGCGTTCACCGACCGCGTGAAAGACGTGCGTGTGCAGGACGCTCTTCGCGCGGTTGATGTACTCGACGAAGCCGCGCACTCCGCCGGAGAAGGCGAAGTCCTCTTCCTTCTCGACGCGGTGATCGACGAGCTTGATCTTGACTCCGTTGTTCAGGAAGGAGAGTTCGCGCAGGCGCTTCGCGAGGATGTCCCAGTGGTACTCGACCAGTCCGAACGTCTCGACGGACGCGAGGAAGTGCACTTCGGTGCCACGCTTCTGCGTATCGCCGGTGACCGTGAGTGGTTCGACGCGTTCACCGCGACGGAACTCCATGTGGTGCGTCTTTCCGTCGCGACGGATGGTCAGCTTCAGCCAGTCGGAAAGCGCATTCACGACCGAAACACCGACGCCATGCAGACCACCCGAGACCTTGTAGGAATTCGAATCGAACTTGCCGCCTGCGTGGAGCTCGGTCATGACGATCTCGGCGGCAGACCGCGCGAATTCGTCGTCGTGCTTGATGTCGGTCGGTATGCCCCGGCCGTTGTCGGCAACGCTGATGGAATTGTCGGCATGAATGACGACCCGGATCTCGTCGCAATGGCCGGCCAGGGCTTCGTCGATCGCGTTGTCTACCACCTCGAAGACCATGTGGTGCAGACCGGTTCCATCGCTCGTGTCGCCGATGTACATGCCCGGCCGTTTGCGGACCGCTTCCAGGCCCTTCAGCATCTTGATGCTGTCGGCGTTGTATTCGTTGCGCTCTTCCATGCTGCCAGGGGCTCCCGCGGGGTCCATCAGATTCGCATCGGCATCACGACGTACTTGAAATCGTCGCGGCCTTCGAGGGACAGCAGCATGCTGCTGTTGGCGTCTCCGAACTCGCAGATGACCCGGCCGGCGTCGACGCTGCCGAGTACGTCCATGAGGTAGGTGATGTTGAAGCCGATGTCGAGGGTATCGCCCTCATAGGCGACCTCGATCTCTTCCTCGGCTTCTTCCTGTTCGGTATTCGTGCACACGATCTTCAGGCTGCCGGTGCTCAGGATCCAGCGAACGCCCCGGAACTTCTCGTTGGACAGGATCGCTGCCCGGTGCAGCGCCTGCTGCAGCGTGATGCGATCGAGCTCGATACGTCGCGCGTAGTTCGACGGAATCACGCGACTGTAGGGAGGGAAGGTCCCGTCGATGATCTTCGTGACGAGTTCGATCGAGCCGATCGTGAACTTGACCTGGTTGGGCAGCAACGCCACGTGCACCGGCTGGTCGGTATCGCCGAGAAGCCGCGAGAGTTCGATGACTGCCTTACGGGGGAGGATCACCTGCAGGGGTTCGTAGGTTCCCGGCAGTTCCTTGCGGATGAAAGACAGCCGGTGTCCGTCGGTTGCCACCAGAACGAGTTCGGAGTTCGCCACTTCGAACAGCATGCCGTTGAGGTAGTAGCGGATGTCCTGCTGGGCCATCGCGTACTGGGTCAGACCGAGGAGCGCGCGCAGTTGTCGCTGTTCGATGCTGAATTCCGCGGAGACCGTCTGTGACTCCGACAGCCTTGGAAAGTCGGCTGCCGGCAGTGTCTGGAGGTTGAAACGGCTTTTGCCCGCCTTCACCCGGACCCGGGAATCGTCGAGTTCGAGCGACAGATTCGCTTCGTCGGGAAGGGCACGCAGGATGTCGAGCAACTTCTTCGCCGAGACCGTGACCGAGAAGTCCGGGGTCGGGGATCGTTCTACCGACTTGGCGCTCACCTGGATCTCGAGGTCGGTCGCGAGAACAAGCAACTCACCATCGTGCGCTTCGATCAGGACGTTCGAGAGTATGGGCAGTGTCTGTCGTCGTTCGACCACCCCAGAAACCGATTGAAGGGGCTTCATGAGCACATCACGCGCAATCTGTAGATTCTTCATGGTTTATTTAAGTGATGAGAATCGATGAAGGGAGCCGGTTTCTGTGGATAAGTTTTCAATTTGTTGAATATTAACTTCTTTTCAGAACTTTTTCCTGCTGTATAAGTTCGGTATGAGCGGTGGGGCGTTTGTGGGCAGAAAACGCCGATCGTCACCAAACCGTACTTGTCCACATTCTGTCCACCGCTTATCCCCTGAGAGTCTGTATGAGTGCATCGAAGTCACGGGAGATCTCGGGATCTTCTTTCCTCAACTCGTTGATTTTACGGCATGCGTGCAGGACAGTCGTATGGTCCCGACCACCGAATGCTTCGCCGATGTCGGGGAGGCTCAGGGAAGTCAGTTCCTTGGCGAGTGCCATGGCCATCTGCCTGGGCCGGGCCACGGTGCGAGAGCGTTTCTTGGAAAACATCTCACCGACCTTGATCTTGTAGTAATCCGCCACGGTCTTCTGGATGTTGTCCACGGAGACCTGGCGTGTCTGCACCGCGAGCAGGTCCTTCAAGGCTTCGCGGGTGGAATCGATCGCGATCGGTACGCTGGCGAAACGACAGAACGCAACGACACGCTTCAACGCGCCTTCGAGCTCGCGAACATTCGACTGGATATGCGTGGCGATGAAGAAGGCCACGTCTTCGGACAGCGGAATGCGCTCCGCTTCGGCTTTCTTGAGCAGAATCGCCACGCGCATCTCCAGTTCGGGGGGCTCGATGGCAACGGTCAGTCCCCAACCGAAACGAGAGATCAGGCGATCTTCCATGCCCGAAATTTCTTTCGGATAGGAATCGCACGTGATGATGATCTGCTTGTGTGCGTCGATCAGCGCGTTGAATGCATAGAAGAACTCCTCCTGCGTCCGGGTCTTTCCACTGAAGAACTGGATGTCGTCTATCAGCAGCAGGTCGAGCGAGTGGTAGAACTTCTTGAAGGCATCGAAGGCCTTGTGTTGATACGCCCGAATGACGTCCGAGACGTACTGCTCGGCGTGCGAATAGCGTACGTTCGCCGACGGGTCGCGCAGGAGGACGTGGTTCGCGATGGCATGCATCAAGTGCGTCTTGCCGAGCCCGACGCCGCCGTAGACGAACATCGGGTTGTAGGCAGTACCTGGGTGTTCAGCAACCTGAAGCGCCGCGGCACGCGCCAACTGATTGGCCTTGCCAGTCACGAAATTGTCGAAGGTGAACAGCGGGTTGAGACGACCTCGTTCGCGAGCCGGCGCCGTTTCGGGAGCAGCTGCCGGCCGGACTGCTTCAGGCACAGGCTTTCTGGCTCGAGGCGCCGTTGCACGCGTAGCAAGATTCAGCGTGACAACGCTGGCGCCCTCGGTGACCTGTTCCACGACCTGCTGGATGGAACTCAGGAACTTGTCTCGAACCCACTCGAGGACGAATCGATTCGGCGCCGTGAGTACGAGTTCATCGTCGCGGTGCGCTGCGGACAGCGGCTTTATCCAGGTCTGGAACTGCTGCTCAGGGAGCAGGCGTCGCAACTCCTGTTGGCAGTTTTCCCATAGGTCTGACATGAAACTGGATTCTCGCGAAGAGCGTGGGTGGTCAGACGAGGGAGGCGGGACACAAAGATCGTGGAGTCTAGCAAATCGGTCGGAGAGTTATCCACAGGCAAACGTGGTGGTCACGAAGGATTGACAGGCCTTCGCACGCAAGTGTCTAATTCGAAACTTTTTCGGGGACAGCTATGAAACGTACCTATCAACCGTCCGTCACGCGTCGCAAGCGCACCCACGGCTTCCGTGTGCGCATGAAGACCAAAGCCGGCCGCGCAGTCATCAATGCCCGACGCGCGAAGGGTCGTCATCGGCTCGCAGTCTGAAGCTGACGATTCGGGCAGTCGTCATTGCTTTCCGGCAGCCAGAAGACTCCGGGGAGAAGAAGTGTTCGGCCGTGCATTTCGCACGGGCCGGCGCCGTTCGGGGCGGTTCTTCGCCGTCTATGCCGTCCCCAGTGAGGAAGCGATCGGCGGTCTAGGACTGGTCATATCCCGTCGGTTGACCGGGAGTGCAGTCCACAGAAATCGCTTGAAGCGGTTAGTCCGCGAGTTGTTCAGGTGCTCGCCGGATCTGTGCAGAGGCAGGGACTTCGTCGTTCGGCTGAAGACGTCGCCGAACGATCGACAGCTTCCCGAAGCGCGAGCGGAGTTGAAAGCCCTGTTCGAGAATTGCACATGATTGCCCGTTGCCTCGTTGGGTTCATTTCGGCCTACCGATATCTGATCAGTCCCTGGATTGGCCAGGCGTGTCGTTTTAGTCCCTCCTGTTCCGCCTACGCACTAGAGTCCATCGTCCGTCACGGCGCCCTCAGGGGATCGTGGCTGGCAGTCCGGCGAATCGCCCGATGCCACCGGTGGAGCGCAGGTGGGTACGATCCCGTTCCCTGAAATTCACCGGTAACGTCCGGCTCCTGGCTATGGAATTCCTCCGCCTCACATCGCTCGTTGTCTTCTGCGTTGCTCTCTTCATGCTCGGCGAGAAGTGGTTCGCGGAGTACGGTCCGAAGTCCAATCCGGTATCCGTCGAAACGAAGGGGGCCGAGCGTCCGGCGGTCGGAGATATTCCTTCCCCGACGACCAGCCAGAGCCCGGTCACGGTCAAGGAAAGTCCGACTGTTCCGGCATCGACTCCGGCACCGGTAGCCGGTGAGACCATCACGCTCCGCAACGATGTCCTCGAACTCGAGATCAGCACGATCGGAGGCGACATCCGGCGTGCTGTCCTGCTGAAGCACGGCGACACACTGGATCCGCGAAAGCCGTTTGTCCTGCTCGAAACGGGTGGCAATCACACTTATCTCGCGCAGTCCGGTCTGACTGCGAAGGGTCTGCCGAACCACAAGACCGTGTTCACGGCATCCAGCAAGGACACCAGGCTGGCAGAAGGGCAGAACGAAGTGTCAGTCGACCTGACAGCGTCCGGCGCGGACGGCGTCTCGATCGTCACGAAGCGCTACTCACTCAAGCGCGGAGAGTACCTGCTTTCGCTTTCGCAGCGCGTTGTTGGACTGCCTGAAGAATCTCCGTCACCCACCGCGTATTTCCAGTTGGTCCGCGACGAAAAGCCGCCGGTAGGTGGCTCCCGATGGGTACCCACGTACAACGGCGTCGCCGTGTATACGGAGAAGGACAAGTACCAGAAGGTCTCTTTCGAAGACATCGCGAAGGGCAAGGCAAGCCACACGAGCGACGGAAATGACGGCTGGATCGGCATGGTCCAGCACTACTTTGTCTCCGCCTGGCTGCCCGAGAAGGGAAGCCGCCGCGACTTCTTCACGCGAAACCTCGATCAGGGGCTGTACGCAGCTGGGGTCATGGTTCCCATGGCGAAGGCTGCCGATGGAAACTGGCAGGTGACGGTGCCGCTCTACGTGGGACCGCAGGAGCAGGAGAAGCTGAAGACGCTCGCGGACGGGCTGCAACTGACCGTCGATTACGGTTGGCTGACTGTCATCGCGACTCCCCTGTTCTGGTTGCTCTCGGCCATCCACAAGTGGGTTTCCCAGAACTGGGGCGTGACGATCATCCTGTTGACGCTCCTCATCAAGCTGGCGTTCTTTCCGCTCTCGGCCGCGTCGTACAAGTCGATGGCGAAGATGCGGGTCATGGGCCCCAAGCTCCAGAAGCTCAAGGAGATCCATGGTGACGATCGCCAGAAACTCCATCAGGCGATGATGGAGTTGTACAAGACCGAGAAGATCAATCCGCTTGGTGGTTGTCTTCCGGTCGTGATCCAGATCCCGGTGTTCATTTCCCTCTATTGGGTGCTGCTGGGTAGTGTCGAGATGCGCCAGGCGCCATTCGCGCTCTGGATCACCGATCTTTCCAGTCCCGACCCCATCTACATCCTGCCGGTGCTGATGGGCATCAGCATGATCATTCAGAGCCGTCTGAATCCGGAGCCCCCCGATCCTATCCAGGCCAAGGTGATGAAGATCATGCCGGTTGCGTTCAGTGTGTTCTTCTTCTTCTTCCCGGCCGGTCTGGTGCTTTACTGGCTGGTGAACAACATCCTGTCCATCGGACAGCAGTGGTACATCACGCGTCAGCTCGAGACGGCCGGGCTTGGGGTCGCCAAACGCTGACACCATCGTCGCCGTTGCCACTGCTCCTGGACGCGGAGCAGTCGGCATCGTGCGGCTGTCGGGCGCCGACGCCAGAGTCATCGCCGAAACGTTGACGGCTCGGACTCTCGTCCCGAGGCGCGCCGACCTCGCGTACTTCCGCGACAGCGACGGCGAGCCTCTTGACCAAGGGCTGGTTCTCTACTTTGCGGCGCCTGCCTCCTACACGGGCGAGGACAGCGCTGAGTTTCATTGCCATGGCAGTCCGGTGGTTCTGTCGATGGTGCTGGATCGTTGCGTGGAACTGGGCGCTCGCACGGCGCGACCCGGGGAGTTCACCGAGCGCGCATACCTCAACGGAAAGCTGGATCTCCCGCAGGCCGAGGCGGTCGCGGATGTCATCGACGCGAGCAGCCGACAGGCGGCGCGATCGGCGGTGCGATCCCTCGAGGGTGCGTTCTCCAAGGAACTGGTCGCCTTGCGACAGGCGCTCATCAACCTTCGAATCCTCGTTGAAGCGTCTCTCGATTTTCCCGAGGACGATGCCGGCGTCATCTCGACGAATGATCTGAACGAGCGAATTTCGCACTTGCGGTTGGAACTCGACGGCATCATCCGCCGAGCGGGGCAGGGAAAGCTTCTGCGTGAGGGCGCCCGGGTGGTTCTGCTCGGTGAAGCCAACGTCGGGAAGTCGAGTCTGCTGAATGCGCTCGCGGGCGACGAGCTCGCGATCGTGACGGATGTTCCCGGCACAACGAGAGACCTGGTACGAGCAGTTGTACTGGTCAACGGCATCCCGTTCACCATCATCGACACCGCGGGATTGCGCCCGACGGCAGACGTTGTTGAACGAATGGGTATCGAACGTGCCGTTGCGGCAGCAGAGACGGCAGACCTCGTACTTCAGGTCGTCGACGGACCCATGGCGCCGAACGCGGTAGACCCGGAGTTCGTCGTTCCAGTCACGTTGCCGCGACGCAGAATCGTTGTCCGCAACAAGATCGATCTTCGCGGGGAGCCGGCGAGCACCGTGAAGCTTGAAGGCATTCCGGTCCTTTCGGTCTCTGCCAGAACGGGGGAAGGGCTCGATCTTCTGAGGACAGCTCTGGCAGAGTCAGTTGGTGCTGACAGTGAGGCGCTCGAAGGTGTGTATCTTTCCCGGAGTCGCCACGTCGAAGCGCTGAGAGCGGCGAGCGCGAATCTCCGGCAAGCAGGCTCGTTTGGGCGGGACGGCCTTGAACTTGTCGCGGAAGAACTTCGGTACGCAGAGGTTCGCTTGGGCGACATTCTCGGGCGTCGAACTTCGGACGACCTCCTCGGCGACATTTTCCGGAGTTTCTGCATCGGGAAATAAAGCGGGTTCCGGCGCGTTCCGAAGAAGTCCGACGAGTACCACTAAGCCCGCGCACCAGCGGGCTTTTTTGTTCCTACGACGTCTTGATGCGGCTTGCAGAAGCCGGCGACTATCGTGTACACATGTGGGACTACATGGTGGGTATACTCACCGAACCCCTCTGATGTGTACACGGAGACCTCGCCATGCCGCTGACCGATACCGCCATCAAGGCTCTGAAGCCCAAGACCACCCGCTACACGGTGACTGACGAGAAGGGGTTGGTCCTGGAGGTGTTTCCGACCGGCGGGATGCTCTGGCACTACCGCTACCGGCTGAACGGGAAGCAGGAGCGAGTAACGCTCGGGCGCTACCCTGCCCTGTCGCTGAAACTGGCCCGGGCGCAACGCGACGAGCGGGCGACGCAGGTGGCGCTGGGCCAGTCGCCGGCCAAGCAGAAACAACTGGCGAAGGTGGCGGCGGCAGACGAGACGACCGTGTCGGAGTTCGCGGAACGGTTCTTCAATGAAGTGGTGGCGAAGGACCGACGCAACCCGAGCAGTCCGCGGCGCTATCTCGACAAGTCCATCCTGCCGGCGATCGGGACGAAGGTTGTTCGCGACGTCACCACCGAGGATGTCCGGGCGATCATCTGGAAGAAGAAGGACGAAGGTTTCGACGCGGCCGCGGGCGAGCTTCGAGGAGTGCTGCGGCGGATGTTCGACTACGCCATCACCGCCGGTCTCGTCACGACGAATCCCGTGCTGGCGCTTCCGATGCGCCACGTCCACAAGGCGAAGTCACGCGAGCGCGCGCTGTCGCCCGAAGAGATTCGGGTGTTCCTGAAGGCGGCCTTCGAGTCGAACATCCGTCGGCAATTCAAGGTCGCGCTGCATCTGATACTGCTGACGATGGTGCGCAAGTCCGAGTTGCTGATGGCGCGCTGGGAGCACGTCGATTTCGAACAGGCCGAATGGCACATCCCAGCCGAGCACTCCAAGACCGGGAAGCCGCACATCGTGTTCCTATCGCGGCAGGCGATCGGGCTGTTCAAGGAACTGCACGCCCTTGCCGGAGGTAGCGACTTCGTGATGCCGGGACGGGGAACCTTGACCAAGCCGTTCGCGCACAACTCGATCAACACCGCACTGAAGATTGCGCTCGCCGGTCAGGCGATTCCTGCGTTCACCGTGCACGACCTGCGACGCTCGGCGTCGACGTTGCTCCACGAAAACGGCTGGCCGTCCGACGCCGTCGAGAAGGCCCTCAATCACACGATCGGCGGCGTGCGCGGCGTCTACAACCGAGCCGAGTACGCCCCGCAGCGGCGCGAGATGCTGCAATTCTGGTCGGACTACGTCGAGCAGGTGATGCGTACCGGGCAGGTGATCCTCGGACGGTTTCGGCACGTCGCGTAGGCGTCGTAGAGATTCAGGCATTCATCCCAACCAGTCGTCGAGCCGTCTCGGTATCGGCGATGACTATTCGCGTGCTCAGGCAAGGGCGGGATGAACCGTCCGATGAGTAAGCCGAACCAGCGCGTAAATCAAAGGTCGGTCAGGCTTTCCGTTTAGTCGATCGACGGTGATGTCGATGTCGTGCGTCTTCATCCACGTTATGAAGCTCGACCGCATAGCGCGATTGATGTAGCCAATGGGGCGCCCGTTGTGCAGCACGTGAAGGGCGTCGGCTGGGTCGATGGGATTCACCGGGTCGCGTGAGAGTGACAGTTTATCGCCGAGTGAAATATCGGCGATGTTCGTTCCGGCAACGTGCCTCACCCCAGCGATCTCGGTGATGAACTCGCACTCGTCAACGTCGTCAGGAAAGACCGGAACGATTGAGAATCCGTCACCGGGCAACTGCGCACCCGTGTAGCCGAGTAAAGCGATGTCCGAGTGTTGGAACGGTTCGACCAATCGATGCTGCGTGAGGAATCGCCCGAAATCGTCACGATTTCTCGGCGGAAGGCGACGAAGCAGGGCGTCGAGAACGCCGTGCTTGGTCACTGTCGTATGCGGATCGAAAGCGGGAAATCCGACGAATCCAGCAGCCTCTGCCTCGCGATAGTCCTCTGTGTCGTCGAGATATCGGAACGTGACAGACCCGTCTAGGCCGGGCGTGATTTCACCGATGACCCGTCGCGTGCGCGGCTTTTGGTCCAATCGCGGTTGCCACGTGAGTAGCAGCTTGACTGGCTCGACGATGTGCTCAATGAAGATCATTCCAACAGTGCCCGGAGTTGCTGCGTTCGAATCGTCAACAGGGAAGAGCAAATCATAGCCCGACCCGGGGTGAACGGTTCGGGACAGATCAACTTGAGCATGTCCGTAAACATCGGTCGAAAATCTGCGGGTAACAGCGCCAATCGCGCGTTTGCGACCTTGCGCGTCTTTGGGTACTTCTCAAAGCAGTGCACGAGCAGTTCGTGATGTTTCGCGAATGCGAATGGGTTCAGGTGGATCGAAATCCTCTGCTTTCCTTTCGCGACGTAGCGAGTCCATTGCTCCGGACTCCACCCAGCGACAAGTGCGGGAAATCGTTCGTGCCCCATACTCGTACCGTTGTCGAAATGTGGGGTCGGCCGGCACTGAGGCTCGCCGGTTGGCAGCGACCAGAAGATCATTCCCCAGTTGTCTTGATGACGATCTGTGTTGCCGATCAAGGCGTCGAACAGAAACGTGTCGACCAGCCATTGACGCCAGTCTCCCTGGAGCTGGCGTTTGAACACCAAGGATCTCAATAGACTGATGTTGGTGCTGAGGTTGTGATTGCTTGCGGTCTTTCGATCGATGTTCGGCTGGAGCTTGCGCTGAAGTAAGTCGCCGCCATGCACGAGCGTTTCTGTCGACTCGTCGTAGAACCATTCGATCAACGCCCCGCACTCCCCGGTCGTGGTGTTCATGGCTGCGAATGCGGGAGGAACCGGAACACCAAGGGCGCACCCCACCCGGTACGCGGCAATCTCAATCCAGAAGTGGTCGGGATAGGAATTTTTCGAACGTTTGAAAAGGTATCGTTTGCCGGGCCTGAGAACTGGATTGTCGGTGTCGTCAGGTGCGAAACACGAACTCTTCGGCCGCGCGCCTTGCGGATATACCGCGTGTTCGTCGACGGTCCATGTCGCGACGTCGATGACCTGTTCTTGAATGAGTGGTTGAATTGGGTGCAATGCCGTAGCCGGATGCGAGCATCTGAAAATGCGGACAAGCGGGCATGGTAGTGCTGAAGCAACGCGCTGCCCCCGTTGGATCGCTAAGATCGAAGATGCGTTTTGACCCGCTCCCGCTCTTCCGCCCAGGTGAGGACGGATGATGTTTCACGTGAAACATCATTGTT
>CAUJJX010000014.1 GCA_963205165.1 Pseudomonadota bacterium
TCCGCAGACCCACGAGGCCGGCAGTGCGCGCAGCGCGTCGAGCCGCGTGAAAAGACGTTCGCGCCGCACGGCCGCATGCAGCCGCGGGGCGGACAGTTTTGCCAGCGTCGTGTGCTTCTCCGTCACGTCCGCGACCTCCCCGATGCGCGGTCGATGCCGCCGCGCGGCGGGATCATCGGAGGCCCGCGTCGGCGCCGTCAATGAGGATCCGTGCTGCGGTGCGGGTCCGCGCGCCCGGTGGCGCGGCGCGAACGGACCCGCGCCGTCACGCGATCAGCGCAGCTTCCAGGTTCCGGTGATGCGGTTGCAGTGCTGCAGCGTGCCGGCCACGGGCTGCGGGAATTGTCCGACGGGGCCGTACGGACCGCCGCTCGTGACGCCGGTGTACTTGCCGCTGCCGGAGACGACGTCCCAGCGGCCGTCGGCGTTCGTCCGCGTGAACTTGCCAGGGCCTGTTCTCCCTGCGGATGCCAGTGCGAACGAACGTCTCGGCGTGCAGGGCAAGGCGGACGCCGCCGCCCGGACTGGACGTCCGGGCAAGAAGGACAACGCCGCCATGCGCGCCGAGACGTTCGTTCCCTCCGGGTTGCTGGCGTGAACGCCCCGCGCCGCGTTGCAAATCCTCGCCGGGTGTTCAACCCGGCTCCGGTTCGCGCCTTGCTCGAAGCGTTCGCGCCGGCAACGCACTGGCATCCGCAGGGAGAACAGGCCCTACATCTTGTCGCCGTCGTTGTCGACGACCTGGCAGTAGCCGTTCTCGTTGTACTGGCCGTCGATCACGCTCCACGCACCGAGGCAGTGGATGTTGGTCAGGTGATAGATCGCGCCGGGCTTCGTGACGATCGTGCCGATCAGGTCGAAGGATCCGGCGACTTCCTTCTCGGACTGCACGACGGCCGGCAGCGGCCCCGCGAGGCAGAGCGTGCCTTCGTATTTCCCGTTCGGGGCGACCTCGACACCCGCGTGCAGCGGACCGGCGGCGAGGACGAGCAGACAGCAGGTGAGGCGACGTGCGTTCATGGCGATGCTCCCGTGCGTTGGTGGTCCGTGGTGTGCCGGACCGGCGATCGATGTCGCCGTGACCGGTACGCCGGACGCTACGGTTGCGGGGTTGACGGATCGGGGACCGATCCGCCAACGGGCGCGCGGCGATCGGACGAGCGGGGTCGAGGTTCGAGTCGCACGCCGGATTCGCGGCGACCTTGCCCGGGATCATGGATGCGCCCTTGCCGATGTCGGACCATCTGCATCGGCGTGCAGATGCAGTCCGGCTGTGATGCGCGCCACCACGAGATCGAACCACGAGGAGAGCACCATGCAGGGACCCATGCGCAGCATCGCGAAACTGATTCCGGTACTGATGCTCGCCGGCCTTGCCGGCTGCGCGACGATCGTCGGCACGCCGACGCAGCTCATCCCGATCGCGAGCGAGCCGGCCGATGCCGAGATCTCGATCGTCGACGAGAAGAACAACGAGGTGTTCAAGGGCAGGACGCCGACAACGGTGAATCTGCCGAAGAGCGACGGGTCCTACTGGGGCAAGAAGCGCTACACCGTGACGATGTCGAAGGACGGCTTCGAGAGCCATTCGGTGACGATCACGGCGAGCGCGAACGGCTGGTACATCGCCGGCAACATCATCTTCGGCGGGCTGATCGGCTGGTTCATCGTCGACCCGCTCAACGGCGACATGTACACGCTGTCGCCGAAGGAGATCAAGGCGACGGTGAAGGCGAAGACCGGCGAGGCGACGCAGTGGAAGAAGGGCGAGCTGTCGATCATGTTGATCGAGCAGGTGCCGGCGGAACTGCGGGGGAAGATGGTCCGCGTGCAGTGATGCGTGCGCCGGATCGGCGGCACGGCCGTCCGTTCCGGTGTCGCCTCGCGTGATTGGTGAAGTGCCGGTGCGTCCGCGCCGTGCAGACCGGTCCGGGGCCTGACGAAGCGTCCCGGATCGGCGGCCTCCGCAGGCCCTACGTCCCCGGCAGTCCGATCGCGAGTTCACCGTCGCCGTCCGGCGCCCACGCCATCGTCGCGAGCAGCGGCGCATCCAGCCGCGCGCGCAACGATTCCACGTTGTCGTCGAACGAATCCATCGCCGGATCGATGCGGTTCGCGATCCACCCGGCGAGCACGAGCCCGCGACCGCGGATCGCGGCCTGCGTGAGCAGCGCGTGATTGATGCAGCCGAGCTTCATCCCGACGACCAGCACGACGGGGAGTGCCAGCCGCTGCGCGAGGTCGCCGAAATCGTGGTGCGCGTCGAGCGGCACGAGGAAGCCGCCGGCGCCTTCCACCACGACCACGTCGCTCCGCGCGGCGAGGGCATCGAAGCGTGCGCTGAGCACGTCGAGATCGATCGCGATGCCGGCCCGCGCCGCCGCGATGTGCGGCGCGATCGGCTCCGCGAAGCAGTACGGATTCACTTCGTCGAGCGGTGCATCGACGGTCGCGGCGGCGCGCAGCGCGACGACGTCCTCGTTGAGCATGCCGTCGGGCGTCGCGACGAGTCCGCCGGCCGCGACGGGCTTCATCCCGGCGACGCGCAGGCCGCGCGCTGCGAAGCCGCGCATCAGCGCGCACGCCGCGCGCGTCTTGCCGACGCCGGTATCGGTGCCGGTGACGAAGATGCCTGTGGTCATCGGGCGAACGCCGCGTCGAGTCCGCGCCGTGCCGCATCGACGATCTGCGCGAAGCCTGCGTCGTCGACGACGTATGGCGGCATGAAGTAGACGGTGCGTCCGAGCGGCACGAGCAGCACGCCGGCGTCGAGCGCGGCCGTCGTGAAGCGGCGGGCGAAACCGCGCGGGGCCTCCGGCACGTCGAACGCCTGGATCATCCCGCGCTGCCGGAAGTGCGCGACGCGCGAATCCGCGGCGAGTGGCGCCGAGATCGCCGCGAAGCGTTCCGCGGCTGCCCGATTGGTCGCGACGACGTCGTCGGATTCGAAGATGTCGAGCACGGCGAGCGCCGCGCGGCACGCGAGCGGATTGCCCGTGTACGAGTGCGAATGCAGGAAGCCGCGCGCCGCCGAGTCGTCGTAGAACGCGTCGTAGATCCGATCGGTCGCGAGC
>CAUJJX010000015.1 GCA_963205165.1 Pseudomonadota bacterium
GACATCATCCAGAAGGCGCTCGGCGAGGAGTACGTCGTCGCGCTGAACCTGCTGTCGAACGCGCCCCAGTGGATGCGTTCGATCAATGCGCTGCCCATGTACCTGGGCCTCGACCTGCGCGGCGGTGTCCACTTCCTGCTGCAGGTCGACATGAACGGCGCGCTGTCGAAGGCGGCCGATCGCTACGTCGGTGACGTGCGGCAGCTCCTGCGCGACAAGGACGTCCGCTACGGCGGGGTCACGCGCGACGGGCAGTCGGTGCAGGTGCGCTTCCGTGATGCGGAGTCCCGCGCGAAGGCGCTGGCCGTCATCGAGCGCGACATCCAGGGCGTGACGGTGAAGGCCCGCGAGGACGGCACCGACTTCTTCCTGGTGCTCACGCTGCGGCCCGAGACCCAGAAGGCCATCCAGGATTCGGCCGTGCAGCAGAACATCACGACGCTGCGCAACCGCGTGAACGAACTCGGCGTCGCCGAACCGATCGTGCAGCAGGCGGGTGCCGACCGCATCGTCGTGCAGCTCCCCGGCGTGCAGGACGCCTCGGAGGCCAAGGGCATCCTGGGCCGTACCGCGACGCTCGAGATCCGGATGGTCGACGAGGAAGCCACGCAGTCCGGTGTTCCGTCGCCCGGCAGCGAGGAATTCGTCGAGCATCGCCGCGACGGGTCGTCCGGCAAGGTCATCGTGAAACGCCAGGTCGTCCTGACCGGCGAACGCATCACCGATGCCGGCCCCACGTTCGACCAGAACCAGCGCCCCGCGGTGTCGGTGAACCTCGACAGCGCCGGCGGCCGGATCATGCGCGACCTCACCCGCGAGAACGTCGGCAAGATGATGGCCATCATCCTGTTCGAGCGGAAAGGCGGGAAGGACGTCGGCGAACCGGTCTCGGTCGCCCGCATCCAGAGCGAGTTCTCGAACCGCTTCCAGATCACCGGGATGTTCTCCGCCGAAGAGACGACCAAGCTCGCGCTGCTGCTGCGCGCCGGCTCGCTGGCCGCCCCGATGGACTTCGTCGAGGAGCGCACCGTGGGCCCGAGCCTCGGTGCCGAGAACATCGCGAAGGGCTGGAAGTCGACGCTGATCGGCTTCGGCTCGATCGGCCTCTTCATGATCATCTACTACATGGTGTTCGGCGGGATCTCGGTCGCGGCGCTCGCCGTGAACCTCGTGCTGCTCGTGTCGCTGCTGTCGATGCTGCAGGCCACGCTGACGCTGCCCGGCATCGCGGCCATCGCGCTGACGCTCGGCATGGCCATCGACGCGAACGTGCTCATCAACGAACGCATCCGCGAGGAACTGCGCAACGGGACCACGCCGCAGGCGGCGATCTCGGCGGGCTACGAGCGCGCGTGGGCGACGATTCTCGACTCGAACATCACGACGCTGATCGCGGGCGTCGCGCTGTTCATGTTCGGCAGCGGGCCGGTCCGCGGCTTCGCGGTCGTGCACTGCCTCGGCATCCTGACCTCGATGTTCAGCGCCGTGCTGGTGTCCCGCGGCATCGTGAACCTGCTCTACGGCAGCCGCCGCAAGCTCGACGGACTCTCGATCGGCAACACCGACTGGCACAAGCGCTCCGCCGCGGCGGCCTGACCCGACGCCTCCCGGCGAACACACGCACCTAGGATCGAACGATGGAATTTTTCCGCATCCGCAAAGACATTCCCTTCATGCGCTACGCGCTGGCATTCAACGTGATCTCGCTCGTCACGTTCGTGCTGGCCGTGATCTTCCTGGTGACCCGGGGGTTGCATCTGGGGGTCGAGTTCACCGGAGGCACGGTGCTGGAGGTGGGCTACGCCAAGGCGCCCGACATCGAGAAGGTGCGTGCCGTCGTGGCGAAGGCCGGCTTCGCCGATGCGTCGGTGCAGAACTTCGGCAATGCGCAGTCGGTGCTGATCCGGATGCCGTCGCACAAGGCCGTGAGCGGCACGAAGATGTCGGAGCAGGTTGTCGGCGCACTGCGCGCGGACGATCCGACCGTCGAACTGCGTCGAGTCGACTACGTGGGTTCGCAGGTCGGCAAGGAACTCGTCGAGAACGGCCTCATCGCCATCGCGCTCGTCGCCATCGGGATCGTCCTGTACCTCTGGCTGCGCTTCGAATGGAAGTTCGGCCTCGCGGCCATCATCGCGAACCTCCACGACGTCGTGATCATCCTGGGCTTCTTCGCGCTGTTCCAGTGGGAGTTCTCCCTGCCGGTGCTGGCCGCCGTGCTTGCGGTGCTTGGTTACTCGGTGAACGAATCGGTCGTCGTGTTCGACCGGGTGCGCGAGAACTTCCGCAAGATGCGGAAGGCCACCGTTCCCGAGGTCATCAACAACGCGATCACGAGCACGATCTCGCGGACGATCATCACGCACGGCTGCACGCAGCTCATGGTCACCTCGATCCTGTTCTTCGGCGGCGACACGCTGTTCTACTTCGCGCTCGCGCTGACGATCGGCATCCTGTTCGGCATCTACTCGTCGGTGCTCGTTGCGAGCCCGCTCGTGATGTACATGGGCATCAAGCGCGAGGATCTCGTGAAGCCCGAGCGCAAGCGCGAGGAAGCGGTCGTCTGATCCGCGGCTGCCGGAGCCCCGCATGGAATGGCTGACCCAGGTCGCAGGCCTCGTCCTGCACCTCGACCGGCACCTGCTCGAGTTCGCGACGAACTACGGCGCCTGGGTGTACGGGCTGCTCTTCGTCATCATCTTCTGCGAGACGGGGCTGGTGGTGACGCCGTTCCTGCCGGGTGATTCGCTGCTCTTCGTGGCCGGCACGGTCGCCGCCAGCGAAGCCGTGCAGGCGTCCGGCGCGATCGACGTGCACTGGCTGGCCGGCATCCTCGTGCTGGCGGCGGTCCTCGGGGATTCCGTGAACTACGGCATCGGTCGCTGGATCGGTCCGCGCGTGTTCCGGATGCCGCAATCGTGGTTCTTCAATCCGAAGCACCTGTCGCGCGCCCATGCGTTCTACGAGCATCACGGTGGCAAGACCATCGTGATCGCGCGCTTCGTCCCGATCGTCCGGACGTACGCACCGTTCGTGGCCGGCGTCGGCGCGATGGACTACCGGCGCTTCATCGGATTCAACGTCGGCGGTGCACTCGTCTGGGTGCTGATGCTCGTGTACGGCGGCTACCTGTTCGGCAACATCCCGTGGGTGAAGCAGAACATCTCGCTCGTCGTGATCGGAATCATCGTGCTGTCGGTGCTGCCGGGCGTCTTCGAATACGTGCGGGCGAAAAGGGCGCCTGCCCGTTGACACACGAGGGCGCCTGCCCGTTGACACACTAGGGCGCCTGCCCGTTGACACATCGGGGCGCGGGGCGCAGCCGCCTGACGCGGGCTGCGCTCTGCTTCGTTCACATCGCGGCTGCGACGTGAACGAAGCCTTCCTTCCGACTCAGATTGCCTTCGCCAGCGCCGCCGCGTGGCCGATGTACGTGGCCGGCGTCAGCGCCTGGAGGTTCGCCTTCTCGGCGTCCGGAATCGGCAGCGTCGCGATGAATGCGTGCAGCGTCGCCTGCGTGATTCCATCCTGGCCGCGCGTGAGTGCCTTCAGCTTCTCGTAGGCCTCCGGTACGCCGTAGCGACGCATCACGGTCTGGATCGGCTCGGCGAGCACTTCCCAGTTGTCGTTCAGATCGTCGGTGATGCGCGTCGGGTTCGCGAGCAGCTTGCGCAGGCCGCGGCGGCAGGAATCCCAGGCGAGCAGCGTGTGGCCGAGGGCCGTGCCGAGGGTCCGCAGGACCGTCGAGTCGGTGAGGTCGCGCTGCCAGCGCGAGACCGGCAGCTTGATCGCGAGGTGCTGCAGCAGCGCGTTCGCGACGCCGAGATTGCCTTCCGAATTCTCGAAGTCGATCGGGTTGACCTTGTGCGGCATCGTCGACGAGCCCACTTCGTTGGCAGCGAGCTGCTGCTTGAAGTAGTCGAGCGAGATGTAGCCCCAGAGATCGCGGTCGAGGTCGATCAGGATCGTGTTCACCCGGACGAACGCATCGCACAGTTCGGCGATGCCGTCGTGCGGCTCGATCTGCGTCGGGTAAGGGTTGAACTCGACGCCGAGGCCTTCGACGACGCGGCGGGCCAGCGCGGGCCAGTCGACGTCCGGGTAGGCCACGACGTGCGCGTTGTAGTTGCCGACGGCGCCGTTGATCTTGCCGGCGACCGATACCTCGGCGAGGCGTGCGCGGGCCTTGCGCAGCCGGGCGACGACGTTCGCGAGTTCCTTGCCGAGCGTCGTCGGCGTCGCGGACTGCCCGTGCGTGCGCGACAGCATCGGCAGCGACGCGTGCTCGTGGGCGAGGTCGGTCAGCTGCGCGAGGAGCGCGTCGAGCGCCGGCAGCATCACGGCCGTGCGCGACTCGCCGAGCATCAGGGCGTGGCAGAGATTGTTGATGTCTTCCGACGTGCAGGCGAAGTGGATGAACTGGTTGCCGCGCGCGAGTTCCGTATCGCTCGAGAAGCGGTCGCGCAGCCAGTACTCGACAGCTTTCACGTCGTGATTGGTGCGGGCCTCGATGGTCTTGACGGCCTCGGCGTCGTTGACCGAAAACCCTTTGACGCACTGGTCGAGCACGTCGATCGTCGCGGGCGAGAAGGGCGGGAGTTCCGGGATGCCGGGTTCCGCCGCGAGCGCCTTCAGCCATTCGACCTCCACGCGGACGCGGTAGCGGATCAGTGCGTATTCGCTGAAGTGGTCGGCGAGCGGGGCGACCTTGTTGCGGTAGCGACCGTCGAGCGGGGTGATGGCGGTGAGGGAGGAAAGAGGCATGGCGCGGGACGGTCCTGGAAAAGGGCGAATTCTAGCGGATGGGGTGCGCGAGCCGAGGTCCGGCGACACGGCGACGACGCTCGACGCGCTGCTGGCCGAGGTGCGCGCGTGCCGCGTCTGTGCCCCGAGCCTGCCGCACGAACCGCGGCCGGTGCTGCGCGTCGCATCGAGTGCACGGCTGCTGATCGTCGGGCAGGCTCCCGGGCGGCGCGTCCACGAGACGGGCATCCCGTGGAACGATCCGTCGGGCGACCGGCTGCGCGCATGGCTCGGCGTTTCGCGCGAGCGGTTCTACGACGAACGTGTCATCGCGATCATCCCGATCGGGCTCTGTTATCCCGGGACGGTCGACGGCGCGGATCGCCCGCCCCGGCGAGAATGCGCGCCGCTCTGGCAGGCGCGGTTGCGCGCGCACCTGCCGAACGTGGAGCTGACGCTGCTCGTCGGATCGCACGCGCAGGCTTACCACCTCGCGAAGCGTCGCCTGCGGACGATGACCGAGACGGTGCAGGCGTTCGAGCGCTACCTGCCGGACGTGCTGCCGCTGCCGCATCCGAGCTGGCGGAACACGGCGTGGCTCGCGCGGCATCCGTGGTTCGAGGGCGATGTGCTGCCGGAACTGCGGCGGAGGGTCGCGACGCTGCTCGGGTAGTGACGTGGTGCGCGGTGCGTGGACGCACTGTCCGCGATCGCCGAATCTGGCATGGCGCACTCGCGACGGCGGTTTCGGGGGGCAGCGATTCGGGCGTGATCAGGCCACCGCGGACAGCGCATCGCGACCGAGCGCGCGCTCGATGACACCGCCACCGAGGCAGACGTCGCCGCGATACAGCACGACCGACTGGCCCGGCGTGACGGCCCACTGGTCGTCCGCGAATCGCATCGTCAGCCGCGTGCCGTCGGCGTCGCACGTGAAGTCGCACGGTGCGTCGGACTGTCGATAGCGCGTCTTCGCGGCGTAGCCGGATCCCGGCGTCGGGGGTGTGCCGGCGGTCCAGGAGAGATCGGCGGCTTCGAGTCCGGCGGCGGCGAGCGCCGGATGATCGTGACCCTGGACGACGACGAGGCGGTTCGCGGGGATGTCCTTGCCGGCGACGTACCAGGGCAGGCCCTGTCCGCCGATGCCGAGACCCTGGCGCTGCCCGATCGTGTAGTACATCAATCCCATGTGGCGTCCGACGACGCGACCTTCGGGCGTGACCATGTCGCCGGGTTCGCGCGGCAGGTAGCGATTGAGGAATTCGCGGAACGGGCGTTCGCCGATGAAGCAGATCCCGGTGGAATCCTTCTTCGCGTGGTTCGGCAGGCCGATGCGTTCGGCGAGCGTGCGAACGTCGCGCTTCAGCCAGTCGCCGAGCGGGAAGAGCGTGCGCGAGAGCTGCTGCTGGTTGAGGCGATGCAGGAAATAGCTCTGGTCCTTCGAGCGGTCCGAGGCCTTGAGCAGCTCGAACCGTCCGTCGGCACTCTGCCGCACGCCGGCGTAGTGGCCCGTCGCGATGCACTCGGCACCGAGTCCGATGGCGTGGTCGAGGAAGGCCTTGAACTTGATCTCGCTGTTGCAGAGCACGTCCGGATTGGGCGTGCGGCCGGCGCGGTACTCGGCGAGGAAATGGCTGAAGACGCGGTCCTTGTACTCGGCCGAGAAATTGACGGCCTCGACGTCGATGCCGATCACGTCGGCGACCGACACGGCGTCGATCAGATCCTGCCGGGTCGTGCAGTGCTCGTCGGTGTCGTCGTCTTCCCAGTTCTTCATGAAGAGCCCGATGACCTCGTAGCCCTGCTCCTTCAGCAGGTGGGCCGCCACTGCGGAATCGACGCCGCCGGACAGCCCGACGACGACGCGTTTCCTCGTGGTCATGTGCCGGCCCTCATGCGTGGTGGACGAGCAGGTCGAGCGGATAGCGTCGACCCGCGAGGTGGTCCTCGACGCACTGCATGACGAGCGGGCTGCGGTGCCGCGCGTGCTCGGCGCGCAGTTCATCCGGCGTGCGCCAGATCGCCCGCAGGATGCCCCGGTCGAGCGGGCGGTCCGGGTGGTGGGCGATCGATCGCGCGGCGAAGGCGAAGCGCAGGTAGACGACGTCGGTGTCCGGCTTCGCCCAGCGGTAGATGCCGACGAGTGCCTCGGGGACGACCTCGTGGGCGGTCTCCTCGAGGGCTTCGCGCACCGCGCCCTCGACGATGGACTCGTCGGCCTCGAGATGCCCGGCGGGCTGGTTGATGCGGATGCCATCCTCGGTCTGTTCCTCGACGAGGAGGAAGCGACCCTGTCGTTCGACGACGACGGCGACGGTGACGTGGGGTTTCCAGATCATGATGCGACTCCGAGCGCGGGGATGAGCTCCTGCATTCCGCGGACGATGAACTCGATGGCGAGCGCGGCGAGCATGAGGCCCATGAGGCGGGTGATGACGTTCATCCCGGTCGTGCCGAGGCGGTTCGCGAGGCGGGACGACACGAGCAGCGTCAGCCAGACGGCGAGGGCGATCGCACCGGCAGGCACGAGCAGCTTGAGCTGGAAGACGACCCCGGGAACGCGATGGCTGGCGATGATCATCGTGCTGATCGCGCCGGGGCCGGCGAGCAGGGGAATCGCCAGCGGCACCACGGCGACGGCGTGGCGATCGGCGGCTTCGAGCTGTTCCTCGGGCGTCTGCCGGAGGCCGCTTTCGCGGGCCTGCATCATCGAGACCGCGAGGAGCAGCAGCAGGATTCCGCCACCGACCTGGAACGAGGCGACGCTGATGCCGAAGAACTCGAGCACGTACGTGCCGACGAGCGCCGAGATCGTGAGCACGATGAAGACGGTGATTGCGACCGTGCGCGCGGTCCGGCGGCGGTCGGGCAGGGACCAGTCAGCGGTCGTGCCGAGGAAGACCGGGATGGCGCTGACAGGATTCACGATGGCCATCAGGGCGATCGTGATCTTGAACACTTCGTTCCAGTGGTTCATTGCTCTGCGCCGAAAATGAAAAAGGCAGGGGGAAGACCCCTGCCTTCGCACGCATCGGAGATCGAGAACGGCCGGTGTCCGGCCCTCGTGCGTGTGCTCCGTGTTCGACATCGGACGGCGCTCGATGTGCTGCCGGCGCCCTCCGGGTGGTGATCCCGGCGCCCGACTGCGACCGTCGGTCGTGATCGTCGACAGCAGCGTCGGGCTCCGCCGACGGGCAGCCCTTCTCCGGGGAAATCGTGCGATCGAGGATACGGTCTCGTGCTTCGGTCGTCAAAGCAGCGGGTGTCCGCCCGCGACCATGCGTCGGGATCGTTGCCGGAGTGTCGTCCGGCTGTGTCGGTGCTGCTTACGACGGCCGTCGTCCCCGGGGCTCCGAAGATGCCAACGCATTGAAGAAGGGACGGTTTCTTCATATGGCCCATTTACTGCTGCTGGAGCGCGATCGTTCTGAATTGTCTAGCGGGGTTGCTGCGATGAAAGTTCTCTTGAAGCCTGTGCTGGCTGCGCTGCTCGGATTCGGTGCGCTCGTCGGCGCTCAGTCCTCCCATGCTCTCCCGACGTGTGCTTCCGCTGGTGGCATGTCCATCGCCGGACCGGGCCAGCTTGCCACGGCGTCCTCCGACTGTGTCGAGATCGCTGGCGGTTACAACTCCGCCCAGCCCACCTGGACCGCCGATGCCCTGACGGCATTCCTCGAGATCCTGGCGAACCGCTGGGGTGGTACAGCGAGCGAGTGGGTCTTCCTCGGCGAGATCGACGGTCGCACCGACTCGCCGGCACCTGACCAGATCGTCCTGGACTACCTCCTGACCGACCGCTCGATCGACAGCGGGGCCGATGCCCCCACGGGATCGTTCAGCATGGCGGCCCGGATCGATCCGGCGATCGACGATCCGCTGGTCGACAACGCTCAGGAATTCGCCGACAAGAACCTCGCCAAGACGCTGGATATCGTCGGCGTGCTGAAGCCGGGCCAGAAGGATCGCAATGATCCCGGCAACTCGGGGTCGTTCCCCGAATCGGTCCTGGCCTATCGGCACTCGTCGGTCGCGATCGGAAGCGAAGGTTCGCTGCTCGGTACCTTCGATTTCGGCGCCGCTGTCGACCCGAACTACTTCTACCCCGCCGGGATCGGCCTGTTCGGCCGTGTGCTCGGCGCGACGAATCCGGGTGGTGGCGGCAACGGGGGAACAGGCGTCCCCGAGCCGGCGGGCCTTGCGCTCGTGCTCGGCGCTGGCGCGGCGGTCGCGCTCTCGCGGCGTCGTCGGGTCGCCTGACCGGGACTCATCAGGCACGCGGCGCGGCTGATGTACTTTCAGCCGCGACCGCGAACGAAGACCCGCCGCGAGGCGGGTTTTCTTTTGGTGGAGTTCGTTCGGCCGGCAAGATCGGCGGGCACTTCGACGTCGCGCCATGCGCCCGGAGCCAGTCCGTCGAGCGTCCAGGGGCCGATGGCGTAGCGGATCAGCCGCAGGGTCGGAAAGCCAGCCGCTGCCGTCATCCGACGCACCTGCCGGTTCTTGCCTTCGGTGAGGATGAGTTCGATCCAGCTCGTCGGGATCTGCGCGCGGAATCGTACCGGCGGCTGGCGCGGCCAGAGCCACGCGGGTTCTTCGGTGCGTCGTGCCTGAGCGGGTTGCGTCGTGAAGTCACCGAGACGCACGCCCTCGCGGAGATGCCGGAGGGCTTCGTCCGTCGGGATTCCCTCGACCTGCGCCAGGTACGTCTTGGGTTGCTTGTGCCGCGGGGTGGACAGCGTCGCCTGAAGCGCACCGTCGTTCGTCAGGACCATCAGTCCTTCGCTGTCGGCGTCGAG
>CAUJJX010000016.1 GCA_963205165.1 Pseudomonadota bacterium
GACGCACGCATCCCGGCGACGCGCGACGACGCGCGCCGCGCGTGGAGACGCGCACGACGAGACCGTATGATCCGGCCGTCGCGCAGCACCGCACCGGAGAGGCAACGATGGGAATGTCCGAACCCGCATCGATCACGATGCGCCGCTGTCTCGCAGCCCTCGCGCTGTTCGTCGCCGCGGCATCGGGCGTGTCCGCCGCGGATCGTCCGCACATCGTCTACGTGCTCGCGGACGATCTCGGCGCACGCGACGCCGGCTTCCGCGGCGGCGCCGTGAAGACGCCGACCCTCGATCGGCTGGCCGCCGGCGGCGCGGTCCTGAATGCCTTCTACGTGCAGCCGCATTCCAGCCAGACCCGCGCGGCGCTGATGACCGGCCGCTACCCGATGCGCTACGGACTCCAGACGCTGTCGATCACGCGCGCGAGCGGCTGGGGGCTCTCCACGGACGAACGCACGATCGCGCAGGCCCTGAAGGACAGGGGCTATCGCACGGCCTTCGTCGGCGAATGGCTGCTGGGTCACGCGAAGCCTGCGTTCTGGCCGACGCGCCGCGGCTTCGACGCGTTCTACGGATCGCTCGCCGGCACCGAGGCGTCGCTGCTGCGCAAGGGCGGCAAGGTCGACTGGCGCCGCGGCGAGAAGGCCGCGAACGACGCCGGCTACGTCACCGAACTGCTCGGCCGCGAAGCGTCGGACGTGATCCGGCGTCACGACGCGTCGACGCCGCTGTTCCTCGTCGTCGCGTTCAACGCCCCCGCGCGATACGCGGACGTGCCGAAGTCCGCGCTCGACGCGTACCACGACATCGCCGACGACACGCGCCGCAGCTACGCCGCCGCCGTCACGACGATGGACACCGCGATCGGCGGGATCGTCGCGGCACTCGAACAACGGAAGATGCTCGACGACACGCTCGTCGTCTTCCACAGCGACAACGGCGGCGCCATACCGACGCGCTTCGCCACCGGCGACGGCGACGTGCGCTCGCCCGCCGCGGACAACGGCAGCTTCCGCGAGGGCAAGGGCAGCCTGTACGAAGGTGGCGTGCGGGTCGCGGCGCTCGCGCACTGGCCCGGGCGGATCCCGCCGAAGACCGTCGTGACCGATGTGCTGCACGTGACCGACCTGACCGCCACGCTGCTGCGGCTGGCGGGCGCGCAGCCCGATGCGGCGCGACGCCCCGACGGCGTCGACGTGTGGCCGGTGCTCGCCGAACGGCAGCGAACGTCGCGCACGGAACTGCTGCTGAACGTCGAGGACTTCCACGGCGCCATCCGGGTGGGCGAATGGAAGCTCGTCGTGCACGCGGCGCTGCCGGCGCGGATCGAGCTGTTCGACATCGCGAACGATCCGCAGGAGGCCGAGAACCAGGCGGCGGCCTATCCGGACCGCGTGCGGGAACTGCTCGGCCGTCTCGATGCGCATGCCTACGATATGGCCCCCTCGCAGTATCTCGATGCCCTGGCGACCACGGTCAGCCCGGCGCTCTGGCGGACGAATCCGGCGAAACGGTTCTGAGCGTCCGGGGCTTGCCGACGAGTCGCCTCCGGCACCCTGGGCATCCACAACCACTGCGTCAGTCCGCCGCGTCGAATTCCCGAAGCTGCTCGCGCAGTCGTTCGACAAACCCCTTCATCCGCACGTCGGCCTGTTCCAGCGCATCGATCCTGGCGTTCGCGACGGTGCGCGCCGCGGCGATCCAGCGATCGCGCTCTTCCCGCGTGAGCACCCGGATCGCGTCGCCGCGTGCGGCGGCCGCCTTGCGGGCCTGCGTCGCCGCGTCGTCCATCACGCGGCCGAGCCACGCGGCGGTGTCCGCGCCGCTGTTGGCATTGACCACCGTCTTCAGGTCATCGGCCAGCGCGCCGAAGCTGCCGGAACTCATGACGAGCGCGAACAGCGAAGACGCGAGTCCGCCGTTCCCGGGGCCGAACTCCGTGTGCGATCGCGCCGCGCGATCGACGCCGGCGGCCTGCGCGTCGCTCCACGACAGCAGCGCGCCATCGACCGAACCGCCGCTCATGGCCTCGGCCATCTTCGGCAGCGGAATCTCGACCGGTACGGCGCCCATCGCGGCCAGCATCGCGGCATCGCCCGGCGTGGCGGCCGCAACGCGCCGGCCCTTCACATCGGCCGGCGGTTCGGCGATCGCGCTGCCCCAGTGCAGTTGCGATCCGTCGCCGACGTGGACGGCCAGCAGGCGAACACCGTCGAAATCGCGGTCGGACAGATCATTGGTCCGCACGAATTCCGACACGGCGCGGCTCGCCCCATGCGCGCGACGGACCGTGAACGGGAACTCGACGACGGACATCCGCGGGAACTGCGCGGGCGAGGTCCGGATGCGGGTCCACGCGACGTCGATATCACCGGCCTGCACCTGATCGTAGAGACCCGTCGCGCCACCGGACGTGCTCGTCGGATGCGGATGGAATCGCATGCGCCCGCCGGCGTCCTGCTCGACCTTCTGCGTCCACGGCACGAGGAAGTTCCGGTGGAAGGCGGAATCGGCCGGCTTCGGATGATGGATCTCGAGCGACACGCCGTGCGCCGCGACCTCGTGCGCGGGCAGCAGCGACAGCGCGAGCAGCGCACCGAGGACACGGCGTCGAATGCGGGTGAACGTCATCGCCGCTATTCCTCTTCCTGGACGGTCTCGAGGAAGGTGTAGATCTTCCAGAGCGTCGCGTCGGGCAGCACGCCTTTCCAGATGGGCATGCCCTTGTCGAGACGGCCTTCGTTGACGGTCTTGTAGAACATCGCGATCGCGTCGGCGTCGTAGCGGATGCGCAGGCGACGCAGATCGCGCGGCCGCTCGCCCTGTTCGGCCCAGGGGCCGTGACAGTGCGAACAGAACTGGTTGAACAGGCTGCCGCCTTCCTTCGCGACGACCTTGTCACCGGAATACGGATTGACGGGACGGACCGCCGCGTCGTCGCTCCGGACGAACGTCGGCGAACACGCGAGCACCGCGGCAAGCGCCGCCGGTACCAGCACGTTGATTCGGGACTTCGAGAACACGGCTATTCCCCCATGAGCAGCCGATGGGATCGATCGCGCGGCGCGGTTCGTACTCGAGGCTCGGTTTGTACTCGACCGCTGGCCGTCCGGGATCGACATGAAACTGCGCCGCACGAAGAAGCGGCGGAGCCGGAAGCCCCGCCGCTTCGTTCGAGACAGGCGACCTTCGATGCCTTACAGCGCGAAGACCATCAGGATGCCGCCCTCGGGGCTGGCTTCCATCATCTTCTGGCCCAGCTTGCCGAAGAACGAGGGCGGGCCCTTCACGCGGCCGGCCACGATGGCGAGGTACTGCTTGCCGTCGATGGCGTACGTCACGGCGCTCTGCGTGATGCCGGTGCCCACACGGAACTGCCACAGCACCTTGCCCGTCTTCGCATCGAGCGCCTTGAGCATGCCGTCGATGTTTCCGTAGAACACGAGACCGCCGGCCGTCGTCATGGCGCCGCTGGCCCACATGTTCGCTTCGGGGATGCTCCAGACCTTCTTCTTCGCCACCGGATCCCAGGCGATGAACTCGGCCAGGTTGTCACCCGTGGCACCGGGCATCCCGAGGTTGAACTCGGACGCGAGGTAGAACTTGCCGGGGGTGTATTCCTCTTCGCGGTTCGCGATGTCCATGCACATGTTGAACGCGGGCAGGTACACGAGCCCCGTCTGCATGCTGTACGACATCGGCGACCAGTTCTTCCCGCCGATGAGGTTCGGACACACGTTGCGCGCCCACTTGCCGAGCTGCGGCCGCTTCTCGTTGTTCGGCGCTTCCACCGGGCGCCCGGTCACGAGGTCGACGTGCGTGGCCCAGTTGACCGTCACGAACGGATCCGCCGCGACGACCTTGCCGGTATCCCGGTTGAGCACGTAGAAGAACCCGTTGCGGTCGGCGTGCAGGAGCGCCGGGATCTTGCTGCCGCCGATCGTGAGATCGGTCAGCACGCCTTCGTTGATCCCGTCGAAGTCCCACGCGTCGTGCGGCGTGTACTGGTACTGCCAGTTGATCTTGCCGGTGTCGGCATCGAACGCGAGCTGCGAGGCCGACCCGAGGTTCGGGTACTGCGACACGTCGCTCGAGTCGGAGCCGCGCGTGTGCGCACCCCACGGGCCGGCATTGCTCGTCGACCAGTACACGAGGTTGCGCTTCGCGTCGTAGGACCCGACGCCCCACGTGGACGCGCCGCCGGTCTTCCAGGAGTCGCCCTTCCAGGTCTCGTTGCCCGGCTCGCCCTCGCCCGGGATCGTGTACGTCTTCCAGACCTGCTCGCCCGTCGACTGCTTGTACGCTGCGACGAAACCGCGCACGCCGTACTCGCCGCCGGCCATTCCGGTGATCACGAGGTCCTTGACGACGAGCGGCGCGGACGTGATCGCGTAACCCTTCTTGTAGTCCGCGACGGTCACGGACCAGAGACGCTTGCCGGTCTTCGCGTCGAGGGCGTCGAGCTTCGCGTCGAGACGGCCGTAGAACACCTTGCCGTTGGCGACCGCGACACCGCGATTGTCCAGGCCGCAGCAGACCGTCGACATGTAGTCCGACGGCAGCTCCGGTTGGTAGGACCACTTCCTCGCGCCGGTCTTCGCGTCGAGCGCGAACACGTACTTCGGGCCGGTGGAACTGGTCACGTACATCGTGTCGCCGATGATGATCGGCGTGGACTCCTGGCTCTCGAGCGTGCCCATCGAATGCGCCCACACGACCTTCAGATCCTTCACGTTGCCGGTGTTGATCTGGTTCAGCGTGCTGTACCGCGTGTTCGACTGATCGGCCCCGTAATGCGGCCATTCGTTGCCGGCCTGGGCCAGCGCGGCGCCGGATGCCGCCGCGAGGATCGCGACCGCGAATCCGCCTGCCAGTCCCTTCTGGATGCTCTTCATGCTCCACCACCTCCCGAGTCGTTGTTGTACGAACGAACTTCCGACACCGGCCGCGGCGGCGTCCGATCGATTCGGTGCACCGCCGCAAACGGCATGGAAACGAGTGCGAAGTCACGGCGGATCACCGGCATCCGGAGCGCGCCATCGAAGCACCGATTCGATCGGATCGCCCCGGGCGATCGGCCTGCACGCTCGACCCGCGCGATGACCCTTCGCGACGGCCCTGAACCTCTCTTCGCAGCGAATCTGACACGGATCAGGGGCATTGCATCGCGAGGCTCGTACCTTGCGATGCGCCCCGGCCGCGGGACTGGCACCAACCGGTGCAGCGCATCACCGGTTGTCTAAATAATACAATTCTGAATACAATTTAATCCATGAAAAACGCCTTGTCTACGCGTCGCGAACGGCAATCCACGGCCCCGTCCGGGGGTGCGAAAGCCGCGGCGTCCCGCAAACCCCGGGCCGCGCTTTACGAGTGGGTCGTGAACCGCATCCGGGAAAAGATCTACGCGTACGAACTCAGTCCGGGCGACTGGATCGACGAGCAGCGCCTCGCCGAGGAACTCGGCATCAGCCGCACGCCCGTGCGCGAAGGTCTGAAGCTCCTGGCGGCCGAAGGGCTCGTCACGGTGAAGCCACGCCGCGGCAGCTACGTCACGAAGCTCACCGACGAGGATGTCGATCAGATCTTCGCGCTCATGGCGCGCCTCGAAGGCTGGTGCGCGTTCGAGGCCGCATCGCGCATCGACGACGACAGCCTGCGGAACCTCGAGCAGCTGCACGAGACGCTCGAGGTCCATGCGGCCGCCCACGATGCCGGCCGCTATCACGAGAACAACGTCGAGTTCCACGCCGCGATCCAGCGGCTTTCGGGCAATCGCTGGCTCGCGAACGTCGTCGCCGAACTGCGCATCGTGATGCGCCTCGCCCGCGTGCAGACGCTGCGCTATCCGGGCCGCTTCGAGTCCTCGATCGACGAGCACCGCGACCTCATGGCCGCGCTGCGTGCCCGCGATCCCGCACGCGCCGAGACCACGATGCGCGACCACCTGCTCAACCAGCTCGCCGTGCTCCACCAGCTCGGTGGTCGCAATCCATGAGGGAGATCCCGTCTTGACCTTCGCAGATTCCGGCGGCGTGAAGCTCCACGTCGAGGACACCGGCTCCGGCATCCCGGTCGTGTTCGTCCACGAGCTGGCCGGCGACACCCGCTGCTGGGAGCAGCAGGTGCGCTTCCTCGGCCGGCGCTACCGCTGCGTGACGTTCAACGCCCGCGGCTATCCGCCCTCCGACGTGCCCGAGTCGCCCGACGCCTACAGCCAGCAGCAGGCCGTGGAAGACATCGCGAACGTGATGCGTTCCCGCGGGATCGACCGCGCGCACATCGTCGGGCTGTCGATGGGCGGGTACGCCGCGCTGAACTTCGGTCTGACCTATCCGCAGATGGCGCGCTCGCTCGTCGTCGCGGGCGCGGGCCACGGGTCCGATCCGGACAAGCGCGAGCAGTTCTTCGCCGACTGCACCGATCTCGCCGATCGCATCCAGCGCCTCGGCATGGCCGAAGGCATCCGCCATTACGCCAACAGCGCCGTGCGTCGCCGCTTCGCCGAGAAGGACCCGCGCGGCTTCGAGGAATTCAACGGCTTCTTCGGCGAGCACTCGCCGCTGGGTACGGCGCTGACGATCCGCGGGTGCCAGATGCGCCGACCGACCGTGTACGAACTCGGACCGCGGCTCGCGCAGATGCACGTGCCGACGCTCGTGATCACCGGCGACGACGACGAACCCTGCCTCGAACCCGCGGTCTTCCTGAAGCGCACGATCCCAGGGGCGAAGCTCTGGGTCGTGCCGCAGACGAGCCATCCGATCAACCTCGAGGAACCCGACGCATTCAACCGCGCCCTCCTCGATTTCTTCACCGGCGTCGATTAGGGCCTGTTGACACTACGGATGCCAGTGCGAATGAACCTCTCGGCGTGCAGGGCAAGGCGGACGACGCCGCCCGGACTGGACGTCCGGGCCAGGAGGACAACGCCGCCATGCGCGCCGAGAGGTTCATTCCCTCCGGGTTGCCGGCGTGAA
>CAUJJX010000017.1 GCA_963205165.1 Pseudomonadota bacterium
GCGCCGCCGCCTGGAAGTACTTCATGGACGCCACCTCGCCCGCCGGGACGGCAGTCGACACCTGCACGGCATTCACGAGCGCATCGACGCCGAACATGAAGAACTGGTGGCGGCACTGGCGCGACCATCTCTTCTACGCGCTCTCGGCAGACTTCTCCCCCCCGACGTCCGCCACCGGCGGGCAGGCCTGCCTCGGGCGCTGCCTGCAGGTGAACGCATCCCTGGTCGACCGCTACGCGGCCGTCGTGATGTTCGCGGGGCCTGCATTGCCCGGGCAGCAGCGACGCAACAACTCCGACGCGAGCCTCGCCGAGAACACGGCCGACGCCGACCGGGTCGTCGCAGCCAACTACCTCGAGCACCGTAACCGTACCCGGGTCACGTCGCCTGTCGCGATCGGCCCGTCCGGCGAACCCATCACGGGCATCCTTTGCGTGACGGAGAGCTGCATGGAAAACCGCAGGTACGGTTTCGACACGACGAGCGCCACCCCCTACAACGACGTGCTCTACTGCGTCGATCGCGACGCGACCGGCGTCCTGACGCTCCCGGTGCAACCATGTCCATGACCCGCCGCCATGCCGGCCGCCAGCGCGGCTTCTCGCTCATCGAACTCGCGATCGGCCTCGTGATCGTCGCGACACTGCTGTCGGCCCTGCTCGTGCCGCTCGCGACCCAGATGGACCAGCGACGCACCGTCGAGACACAGCGCACGCTCGAAGCGGCACGCGACGCGCTCGTCGGCTTCGCGATCGCGAACGGCCGGTTGCCCTGCCCGGCCGTCGATGCGACGAACGGCATCGAGACGTTTGCGACCGGGGGTTCCGTCGGCGACGGCAACTGCGCGACAACGACCGGATTCCTCCCGGCTGTCGTGCTCGGCCTCGACGGACTGAACGGCAGCGGCCTCCTGCTGGATGCCTTCGGTGGCCAGGTGCGCTACGCCGTCGCGATGCCGATCGGGCTCACCGGCACAAACAACGTCTTCACCCGCAACAGCGACGGAATCAAGAAATCCGCCCCGTCGCCGGCCACGAACAATGCCATGCGCGATATCGGATCGTCCGAATCACTCCTGTGGGTCTGCTCGCAAGCGTCGAGCGGTACGGCATCGTGCAGCGCTGGCGCCACACTCGCCAAAGGCAACGCGATCGCCGTCGTCTACTCGCTCGGCAAGAACGGCACCGACACCGTCCGCACACGCGCTGACGACGAGGAGGAGAACATGCCCGTCGTCGGCGACAACGTCTTCGTGAGCCGTGTGCAGAGTGACCGCGCCGGTGCCGAGTTCGACGACATGCTCGTCTGGATCTCGCCCGCGACGCTCATCAGCCGCATGACGGCCGGCGGCGCCCTGCCCTAGCGTGAACCAGCCTTGGACGGCGCCTCCGGGACAGGCGTGCGGCATCCGTCGTTCGTGGTGTCGGCGCCAAGCCCCGCTCGCCTGACCGTCGATCCCCGTTGCGTGGGGCCCCTCGCCGGATGGCTCGGGGGCTCAGGCTTTGCCGACCGGCGCCAGCTCGAACGTCACATCGCCGTCGACATTCGCTGGCAGCGCGAGCGCGTAACCCGCCGCCGTCGCCTGCCGCGCCGCCTGATACAACCCCACCCCGAGTCCGTTCTCGGACGCCACCGGCGCCGTGAACAACTGCCGTGCGATCGATGCCGGAATCGCGAGGCCGTCGTCCCGCACCGTCATCCGGCAACGCCCGTCGGCGCAGGCGAGGTGCAGCGTCACCACGCGCGCGGCGCCGTGGCGACACTTCTCGAGGGCGTTCTGCAGGAGGTTCTCCGCGACGCTGTCGAAGAGGTCCGCCGGCAACCGGATGCCGGCATCGAGCCCGTCCGCCGTGAACGCGATGGCCTCGTGGGCGAAGCGCTGCGTGAGGCCACGCCACCACGCCGCGGCCGACGTGTCGGTGACGGCCGCAGGCGCCTGGGTGTCGAGCTTGTCGAGCGTGTTCTGCAACCGCTGTGCGATCTGCGGAAGCTGGCGCCGGATCAGTCCGCGCAGCGCCTCGGCATCGTCGTCCGCGCTGGTCTCGGCGGCGGCGCACAGCGAACGCAGGCTCTGGAGCAGGTTCTTCACGTCGTGCGTCACGCGCGAGCCCGTCTCGTAGATCGCCTGCAGGTAAGCGAGATGGCGCTGCGCCTGCGCCTGCACCTTCATGTCGTGATAGTCGCCGAGCAGCCGCGCGAGCAGGTGCATGTGGAGCAGCAGCGCCGGCCCCGGGCGCCATTGCGTGTAGAGCTTCAGCCGCAGGCCGCGGAAGACGAAGTCGGTGGCATGCGACGTCGTGTCGCCGACGCGTCCGGCGTGGCCTCCGGTGGATTCCCACGACACGGCGGACAGCCAGGGCAGCTCGCGCATGCGTTCCGCGGCGAGCACGACGAAGCGCTGCGGATCGGGCTCGCGCGCCGCGAGATCGGCGAGGCTGTGCATCCAGCGCTCGAAGGGCAGGCCCATGCTCAGGAAGTAGCGCGTGAGCATCTGGCCGATGCCGGCAAAACCGCCCCGCGGATCCCACAGCCAGGAGATGAGGAACAGCACGCTGCCGATGCCGACGACGGTCTGCGCGAGTGCGCTCGGATAGTCGCTGCGCGTCGCCTGCTGCACGAACAGCGCGCCGAGCGTCAGCACGACGACCATCAGGAACAGCAGCATGGTCGAGACGAGGTCCATGCCGCGGACGCTG
>CAUJJX010000018.1 GCA_963205165.1 Pseudomonadota bacterium
GACGCGACGAAGTCATCGCCCGTGTTGAGCACGGCGAAGCAACCCGTGCCGTAAGTGGACTTCGTCATGCCGGGTTCGAAGCACGCCTGTCCGATCGTCGCGGCCTGCTGGTCGCCCGCGATGCCGCGGATCGGGATCGCCGCGCCGAACAGCGCCGGGTCGGTCGAGCCGAAGTCGGCCGCACTGTCGCGCACGTCGGGCAGCAGCGCACGCGGCACGCGCAGCGCGGCGAGCAGTTCGTCGTCCCATGCGTTCTTCCGGATGTCGAAGAGCAGCGTGCGTGAAGCGTTCGTCGCATCGGTCGCATGCACGCGTCCGCCCGTCAGGTGCCAGAGCAGGAAGGTGTCGACGGTGCCGAAAGCGAGTTCGCCGCGCTCGGCCCGCGCACGCGCGCCGGGCACGTGATCGAGGATCCACGCGATCTTCGTCCCCGAGAAATACGGATCGAGCAGGAGGCCCGTGCGTGCCGACACGATCGCTTCGAGGCCGTCGGCCCGCAGCTGCGCGCAGCGATCGGCCGTGCGACGGTCCTGCCAGACGATCGCGCGATGCACCGGCGCGCCGGTCGCGCGATCCCAGACGAGCGTCGTCTCGCGCTGGTTCGTGATGCCGATGGCCGCGATCGCGGACGCCGCCACGCCCGATCGTTCGATGGCCGCACGCGCGGTCGCGAGCGTCGTCTGCCAGAGGTCGATGGGGTCGTGCTCGACCCAGCCGGAATCGGGGAAGTGCTGCGGGAATTCCTGCTGGCCCGTGGCGCGCACGCGGAACTGCGCGTCGAAGACGATGGCCCGCGTGCTCGTGGTGCCCTGGTCGATCGCCAGGACGCAGCCGTGATCGCTCACGATGATTCACCCCCGGATTGGAAGGACGCGCCGCCGCGGCGCCGGGCGCGATCGTGAGCGTTCCGACGGGTGCGGGCAAGCGATCGGAATGGCACGTGCGAGCGATGCCGACCCGACCGATGTGGTCGGTGCGCACCGACGACGTGGAGGCGAACGGCGCGACGCATGCGCCTGCGAACGCTGCGATGCATCCGCTCGACGCGATCCGCGCGATCGATGCCCTCCGGTTGCCCGGCGTTCCGCGCGTGCGACCCATCGGAGGTCGCGGTCGCCGCGCAACCCTTGACACCGACGGACCCCGTCGCGAAGCATCGGGCCATGACCCGCCCCTCCGATCCGCACGCGCACGACGCGTCCGACGCGCCGTCGCTGCGTGGTCCGCTGTCGCGGACGGCCATGCGCGCGCGCTTCGGCGAAACGCCCGCGTGGGACATCGTCGTGATCGGCGGCGGGGCGACCGGCCTCGGTGTCGCGCTCGATGCCGCGGCGCGCGGATTCTCGGTGGCGCTCGTCGAGGCCGACGACTTCGCGAAAGGCACCTCGTCGCGCGCGACGAAGCTCGTGCACGGCGGGGTCCGCTATCTCGCGCAAGGCAACTTCGCGCTCGTGCGCGAGGCGCTGCGAGAACGCGCGACGCTCCTGCGCAACGCACCGCATCTCGCGCAGCCGCTCTCGTTCGTGATGCCTGTCTACGGCGTAAGCGGACGCTGGTTCGATCGCCTGTTCTACGGCGCGGGTCTCGCGCTTTACGCCGCGCTCGCGGGCAAGGCTGGCCTGGGCGGTACGCGCCTGCTCGGACGCGCCGCCGCACTCGCGCTGTCCCCCGGTCTGCGACGCGACGGCCTCGCCGGCGGCGTCGTCTACCGCGACGGACAGTTCGACGACGCACGGCTTGCCGTCGCGCTTGCACGCACGGCGATCGCGCGCGGCGCGGCCGTCGTGAATCACTGCGCGGCCGTCGAGCTGGTCCGCGAAGCCGATCGCATCGCTGGTGTCGTCGTGGAAGACCGCGCGACTGGATCCCGTTTCACGCTGCGCAGCCGCTGCGTCGTCAACGCGACCGGCGTGTGGGTCGACGCCGTGCGCCGCATGGACCACGCATCCGGCGCCGATCTCGTTGCGCCGAGCCAGGGCGTACACCTCGTCGTCGACCGATCCTTCCTGCCGGGCGATCACGCGGTACTCGTGCCGCGGACGGCCGACGGCCGCGTGCTGTTCGCGGTGCCGTGGCTCGGCAGCACGCTGCTCGGCACGACCGACACGCCGCGCAACGACGTCGCGGTCGAGCCCGCGCCGTTCCGCGACGAGGTCGACTTCATCCTCCGCGAGGCCGGACGCCATCTCGCGAAGCCGCCGACGCGCGCGGATGTGCGCTCCGTGTGGGTCGGGTTGCGTCCGCTCGTGCGCGCGCCGGCCGGCGACGGCGTCGCGACGAAGACGCTGTCGCGCGAACACACGGTGCTCGTCGCGCCATCGGGGCTCGTCACGGTCACGGGCGGCAAGTGGACGACGTATCGCGCGATGGCCGAGGACGTCCTCGACCAGTGCGCTGCGCACGATCTCGTCGCGCGTCGTCCGGCCGGTGTGACGGAGCACCTGCCGCTCGCGGGCGCACCGACGAACGCGACCCACGCGATCTCCGGTCCGCCCGGAACCCACCTCTACGGTTCGGATGCATCCGCCGTGCAGCAACTGCCCGGCGCGGACGTCGAACTCGCGCCCGGATTCACCGAGGCGATGGTGCGATTCGCCGCGCGCCACGAGTACGCGCGCAGCGTCGAGGATGTCCTCGCGCGGCGTTCGCGGTTGCTGTTTCTGGATGCGCGCCTCGCAGCATCGGTGGCGCTGCGCGTGGCGGAGATTCTTGCGGAGGAACTCGGCGAGGCGTTCGATGCGGGCGCGTCGCTGGACGCGTTTCTCGCGCTCGCGGAGCGGTACTCGACGGTGCCGTGAGGGATGCAGCGATCCGGCCACGGCATGGTGCGCGGATCGCGACGTTCGCCGGAAGGGGTTCCGCGGTCTCGCGTCGCGCGACGCGGATTCAACGATGTGCGCAGCGGGCGTTGTTCGTAAACGTTTGCCGGACGCACGGCGACGCAGCGTGTCCGTCGTGCGTCAGGCCGCTCGCGACGTGAGTCTCCGGGTCGCGGATGCGACGCACGCGTTGAGCCGACGTCACGACACCGTCGCCGCCAGCCATCCCCGCACGCTGTTGAAGAACGCCACGCCCTCGGCCTTCGCGAGATCGTCGACGAGCAACCGCGCTTCCGCGACGCGACCTTCCGCGAGCAGCGCCGCGCGGCACACGCCGGGCAGCAGTCCGGCCGAGACCGGCGGCGTGAGCCAGCGGCCGTCGATGCGCAGCGCGACATTGCCGATCGTCGTCTCGGTCAGCTCGCCCGCGGCGTTCCAGAGCAGCGTGTCGAACGCACCGCCGGTCGGCGTGAACGCCGCGTAGGCCTCGCGTCGCGTCGTCTTGTG
>CAUJJX010000019.1 GCA_963205165.1 Pseudomonadota bacterium
AGACGAAGACCATGCCCTGATCGTCGCCGAGGCTGCGGCGGCCCATCAGTCCGGTCCGGCGGGATTCGTCGGTGTCGGCGACTTCCACCCGGATCGTGTGCTTCCGGATGCGCAGCGGAAACGTGAAGAGCGGATCCGCCAGTGCGGACCCGACCGGCAGCGCCAGACAGGCGAGTGCGCTCAAGGCCCGGCGCCGACCTGTCGTAAAACCCTCCGCCCCGCGCGATTCCGGGCGGGCGAACAATCTCCCGAGTCCAGTGAAAGTCAACGCCGTACCTCCTGCAGAAAGTGTCCGCGGTGCGGGCTTCCGATTCGAGTCGTCCCTGCGGACGGTGCTCGTCGGGCTCGTCGTCACCGTGGCCGGATGGGTGGCGGCGGAATATGACCGAACACCCCCGGGGGTGCAACGAACGGCGGCGGTCGTGGCCGACGGCGCGCCGCCACGCTTCCGCGGGAATCTCGCGCTCCTCGCGACCGGGCTCGGCGCGACGATGGTGCTGGGTGTCGCGCATGCGATCCGGCGTCGACGGCGCTCCGCGGAGAACGGCGCGGTCCGGGCGCCGGATCTGGAGGTGCTGACGGCGACGCTCGATGCGCTGCCCAGTCCGGTCTTCGTCAAGGATCGCGAGCACCGCTGGATCTACGTCAACGACGCGGCGGCTGCCATCACGGGGCGTCCCCGCGCGGAACTCGTCGGTCGTCGTGACGGCGACGTCCTTGCGGCCGACCACGCGGCGCGCCACCAGGCGGAAGACGACGCGGTCTTCGCGAGCGGCGAGGTGCTCGAGGTGGAACTCGTGCAACCCACGGCCAGCACACCGCGTCGTTTCCACAAGACGAAGGTCCCGGTCCGACTGGCGGACGGCACCTCGTTGATCGTCGCCTCGTTTCTCGATTACACCGAGCGTCGACGCCAGGAGCGCGATCTCATCGATTCGCGCGAGCGGCTGCGGCTCGCCTCCGAGGTGATGCGGGCGACGCTCGACGGGCGGTCGCTGGACGACGTCCTCGAACTGGCGCTCGGCGGTCTGTCGAACCTGCTGGCCGATGTGCGCATCGGCTTCTGGCGCGTGGACGCGGACGGCCTGACCCGCCTCGCCCGTTCGACCGACCCGACCCGGGCGACCGGGGCAAGTGCCGAGATCGCGTGCGCCGATCGATATTGCGGGCAGGTCGACGGCAAGCCCTGCCTGGTGCTGCGCGACGTGGCGGAGGCCGATGGTCCCGCCGCGCTGCACGACCGCATGGTCGGGGGGCTCATCGGCGTACCGATCCGTGTCGGTGACCGTGTGGTCGGCGTGATCGAGGTGGAGGCCGCCGGTCCGCGCGAATGGACCGATGGCGAGGTGGGCGCCGTGTTCGACGCCGCCGGCACGGTCGCGGCGCATCTCGCCTTCGAGGCTGCATTTGCCAGTCGGAATGCCGCCTGGCGCGAACTGGACGGCCAGCGCGCGTTTCTCGACACCGTGATCGACGCGATCCCGCATCCGGTCTTCGTGAAGGACCGCGATCACCGGTTCCTCGTCGTGAACCGGGCGTTCTCGGAGGCCTGGGCGCTGCCGAAGTCCGCCATCCTCGGGCACTGCGACGCCGACCTGATCTCGCCGGACGGGGCGCGCCACGCGTACGCGGAAGACGACCGCGTCTTCGCTTCGGCAGCCCCCATCTCGCGCGAGATACCGATGCGCCTGCCGGACGGGGTCGGCGGCTGGGTGCTCGTCGTGAAGCAGGCGGTGCGTCTCGCGGATGGCCGCGACTGCGTCGTCGGCGTGTCGATTCCGGTCAGTGAACTGAAGGCCGCGCAGCAACGGGCGGAGGCCAGCGAACGCCTGCTGTCGCAGGTGCTCAACGCGACGCCGATTCCGGTGGTCGTGAAGGACGAGTCGCTGCGCTGGGTCATCGCGAACGACGCTTACCTGGAGGTGCTCGGACTTGCCCGCGAAGACGCGATCGGCCGGACCGACGCCGAACTGCTGGACGCCGCCGATGCGGAGCGTTTCGCGGACGAGGATCGCCGCGTGCTCGAAAGTGAAGAGGCCCCGGCCGTCGAGGAGATGTTCCGTCGCCGCGACGGCAGCGAGGCATGGCGCATCAAGACGAAGCGCGCGCTGCGGCTCGACGACGGCCGGCGTCTCATCATCGCGACCGGCTTCGACATCACGGCGCGCAAGGAGGCCGAGCTCGAACTGGCGCGGCAGCGCGCGTTCCTGGACATGGTGCTGCAGTCGATCCCGGTCGGCGTCATCGTCAAGGACGAGGCGAGCCGCTATCTGCTGATCAATCCCGAGATGCTCCGGATGGGCGGCTACGATCCGGCGCTGCCGTGGCAGGGGCTCGGCGACAGCGACCTGTTCGCGCAGTCGTCGGTGCAGCGCAGCGCCGCGCAGGACGTCGTGTTGCGCGAAACCCTCGGCGAAGCACAGCTCGAGGAGGAATACGAGTTCGCGACGGGCGTGCGGCGCTGGGTCCTGAAACGCAAGCGCGCCTTCCGGCTCGACGGCGAGGTCTGCATCGTCGTGTCGGTGATGGACATCGGCGAGCGCCGCCGGGCGGAGCAGGATCTCCGCGAGGCCCGCGACTTCGTCCAGGAAATGATGAACGCCGTGCCGCTCGCCATCTACGTGAAGGACGAGGCGGGGCGCATGGTGATGGCCAACGACAGCTTCCTGAGGATGGCGGGGCGCGCGCGCGAGGACCTGATCGGTCGCGACAATCGGGAGTCTTATCCGATGGCGTCCGACCAGCTCGATCGCGAGGACGCGGAGGCGTTCGCGAGTCCCGTGCCGATCGTGTCCGAGATGCGCACCGCGGACGATTCCAGCAGCACCGAGTGGTGGCTGAAGTCGAAGTTCGCGGTGCGGCTGTCCAGCGGCACGCGCTACCTGATCTGCACGGCGACCGACGTGAGCGACCTGAAGTCGGCGGCCATCCAGGTCGAGCGCAGCCGCGAATTCCTCGACGCGGTCGTGAACGCCCTGCCGGTGCCGGTGTTCGTGAAGGACGCGAACCACCGGATCGTCGTCGTGAACGCCGTGGCGGAGGCGTTCTACGGACTGCGCCGGGACGTGCTCCTGGGGAGGACCGACCACGACCTGCATGCGGCCGAGTACGCCGACGCGGTGGTGCGAGAGGACGATCACCTGCTCGCCGGTGGCGATCCCATCGTCGGCGAGGCGCTGATTCCGATGTCGGACGGCCGGACGCGCTGGATGCTGAAGACGAAGGTCGCGACCACGCTGTCGGACGGGTCCCGCTACGTGATCGCCGCGAACGTCGACATCACGGAACGCCGGCTCGCGGAGCAGGCCGTGTCGGACGCGCGCGCCCGGCTCGAGATGCTGAACGGCATCGGCGAACAGATGATCCACGGGGCGACGCTCGGCGAGATCGCGATGTTCGCGGTCGCGAGCCTCGCCGCGGTGCTGGAACCCGTCGACGTGTCGTACTGGGTGCGCGATGGCGCGACGCGCGTGTTCGACTGCGAATCGGGCTGCGCCGGCCCGGTCGTCCGGATCGACCTGGCCGCCGGCGGCGACTGCTTCGACCGCCTCGATGCGGGGGAGACGATCGCCGTCGCGGACCTCGGGGCCGATCCGGGACTCGAAGGGTTCGAGGATGTCGGCTTCGCCGGGGCGCGCGCGCGCATGCTCGTACCGATCCGCGCGAGCGTCGGGGGCGGCGTCCGGGCGTTCCTGTCGGTGGCTGCCGATCTGCCGCACCCGTGGAGCGAGCACGAACTCCGGGCGGTCCGCGACGCCGCGGAGAGTCTCACCGTGGCGCGCTTCAACGCGGAGGTCGAGGCTGCGCGGGTGCGCGTCGAGGCGGAGCTGCGCGAGAGCGAGGCGACGCTGCAGGCGATGGCCTGGGCCGCGGATCTCGGGCTCTGGGCATGGGACGCCCGGACGGCGCGCTACGAATTCTCGGACCGGGCGGCCGCCCAGTTCGGCCGCACCCGCCCGGAACTCGAGGCGGACGATGCCTGGAAGAACCACATCGAGCCGGAAGACCGGAAGAACCTCGAGGCAGTCGTGCTCGAATGCCTGCGCTCCTCGTCGAGGCGGTTCGAATGCGAGTACCGGATGCGGCACGCCGACGGCACCTGGCGCCACATGCTCGCGCGGGCGCAGATCCAGCGCGACGCGGATGGACGGACGCTGCGGTTCGTCGGCGCCAACATCGACGTCACGGAATTCCGCCAGGCGCAGGAGGCGCTGCGCCGTCACCGTGACGAACTCGAGTCGCTGGTCGCCGCGCGCACCGAGGAACTGCTCGCCGCGAAGAACGCGGCCGAGGCGGCGAACCAGGCGAAGTCGGAGTTTCTCGCCAACATGTCGCACGAGCTGCGTACGCCGATGCACGCGATCCTGTCGTTCTCGAAGCTCGGGTCCGATCGTGTCGTCGGTGGGGCCGGGAACCTGCCGAAGGTCGGGCAATACCTCGACCGGATCCGGCAGAGCGGGCAGCGCCTGCTGTCGCTGCTGAACGATCTGCTCGACCTGTCGAAGCTCGAGGCGGGAAAGATGCGCTACGACTTCGCGCGCAGCGACCTGCGCGAAGTGGCGGCCACCGTGCTCGCGGAGATGTCGGCCTACGCCCGGGAGCGCGAGGTGCGGGTGGATCTGGCGGCGTCGGCGGAACCGGTCCGGGCGTGGTGCGACGCGGTGCGCATCGGACAGGTCACGCGGAATCTGCTGTCCAACGCAGTGAAGTTCACGCCAGCCGGTGGGTGCGTCGTGGTCGAGCTTGCGATGGCCACCCGGGAAGACGGGACCCGGGTCGCCCGGCTCTCGGTCGCCGACGAGGGGGTCGGGATCCCGGGGGACGAACTCGAGACCGTGTTCGACAAGTTCGTCCAGAGCAGCAAGACGAAGAGCGGCGCCGGCGGTACCGGACTCGGGCTGGCGATCTGCCGGGAGATACTGCAGCAGCACGGTGGCATCATCTGGGCGGACAGCATTCCCGGTGCCGGTGCGCGTTTCACGTTCGAACTGCCGGAGCATGCGGGCGGCGCGTCCGATCAGCGGGACGTCGGGTGATGCCGGCGACGAACGACTGCGGGGTGCCTGCCGAGCCGCCGTGTGCTTCGCGTCCTCAAGTTGCGGCGCGGCGTTTCGTTAAAACCGCATTGCGCGTGTTGAGAGTGTTCCCTGGCGGCGATCGTCAGGGTGATGTCCTCGCGGCGCGTCGAGCGCAGGTCAGGTGCGCGCGGGCCGGATTCCCCGGCCGGCGCGGTGGGTCGATGCAATACGATCCGGAAGAGCATTCCCCGGCGCCGCCAGGGTCTGTCATGTCGATGCTGCGCGAACCGTGACTGCGGATGCGGTCGGAAGCGCAGCAAGAAAGGAGAGAGTTCGATGATGCCCAAGGTTGCCAAGCTGATGGTGGTGGACGACGAGCCGTTCAATCTGGAGATCATCGCCGAGCACCTCGACGGTGCCGGATACGAGCTGGTCACCGCGAATGACGGCCAGGAGGCATGGGATCTCCTGGAGCACGCCGGCGAGGACGAGTTCGACGCCCTGATCCTCGATCGGATGATGCCCCGGATGGACGGACTCACGCTGCTCAAGCGGGTGAAGCAGGAAGCCCGCTTCCGCCAGGTGCCGGTGATCATGCAGACGGCCGCGGCGTCGAAGGAACAGGTCATGGAAGGCATCCAGAACGGGGCCTACTACTACCTGACCAAGCCGTTCGACGGCGAAGTGCTCGCGACGATCGTCCGGGCGGCGCTCGCCGACCGCGCCGGCTGGAAGGATCTGACGCGCTCGGCCCAGCGCGACGGCCAGGTGCTCGCGCTGCTGTCCGAGGCACGGTTCCAGTTCCGCACACTCGAGGATGCACGTTCGCTCGCGCAGATCCTCGCGAATGCCTGCCCCGAACCGACCAGCGTCGGCCTCGGCCTGCTGGAACTTCTCGTGAACGCCGTGGAGCACGGCAACCTCGGCATCTCGACGAAGGAGAAGTCGCGGCTGCTCCATCAGGGGCTCTGGGAGGAGGAGGTCGCAAAGCGCCTCGAGCTTCCGGACAATCTCGAGAAGTGGGCCGAAGTGAGCTTCCGCCGGGACGCCGACGCGGTGCGATTCCACATCCGCGACCGCGGCGAGGGATTCGACTGGCATGCCTTCGAGGAATTCGACCCGGCGCGTGCGTTCGAACCGAACGGTCGCGGCATCGCGCTGGCTCGCCAGCTCTGCTTCTCCGACCTGGAGTATCTCGGCGTGGGCAACGAAGTTCGCTTCTCCGTCCCCCGACGGTAGGGACCCGTTTCGATGTCCCACATGCAGTTCAGCAAACGTGATGCGGCGAACGAGGGCGGATTCGTTTCCGATCCCGCACGCGTCACGACCGACCGGCTGAACATCCTCGTCGTCGACGATTCTCCGTCGATCCTCGCGCTGTTGCGCAGCTACCTGCTGGCCCAGGGGCATGCCGTGGCGTCGGCGGACGACGGCGAGCAGGCGCTCGCGATGTTCGACCGGATCGCGCCCGATCTCGTGCTGATGGATGTCGTCATGCCCGGGCTGGATGGCATCGAGGTGACGCGCAGGCTGCGCGAGTCGTCCGGTTCCCGCTGGGTGCCGATCATTCTTCTGTCGGCGCTGAGCACGGAGCAGGACGTCGTGCGGGGGCTGGAGGCGGGGGCGGACGACTACCTGTCCAAGCCGATCAACCTGGCGGTCATGCAGGCGAAGATCCGCTCGTTCCAGCGCATCGTGCGGATGCAGGGCGAGATCCTCGAACAATCCGGCGCGCTCCAGAAGCTCCAGGAGGAACAGACCTACGAGCAGGAACTCGCGGCGGCACTGATCAACAACATCGTCCAGCGGCAGGGGCTCAACGACGCGCTTCTGTCCTGGCACGTGCTGCCCTCCGCGCGCTTCAGCGGCGACGTCGTGGCCGCCGAGCGCAGCGCGTCCGGCATGCTGTACGCGCTCCTCGGCGACGCGACCGGCCACGGCCTCGCGGCATCCGTCAGCCTGATCCCTGCGCTGCAGGTCTTCTACGGAATGGCGCGCAAGGGACTGCCTCTCGGCACCGTAGCGCGTGAAATGAACCTGCGCCTCCGGGAACAGCTTCCGGTCGGACGCTATCTGGCGACCATCATCGTCGCGATCGACGAGCGCAGTCGCCGACTCCAGTACTGGAACGGCGGAATGCCTCCCGCGTTCGTGCTCGACCCCGGTGGTCGCGTGACCCAGGAGCTGCCGTCCGATCAGCTCGCGCTCGGCATTCTCGAGGATGCCGAATTCGACGACACCTGCCGCGATTTCACGTTCGATGCAGGCGAGGCCCTCCTGCTGTACTCCGATGGTCTGATCGAGGCGGAGGACGCGTCGGGCGATCAATTCGGCCTCGAGCGTCTGCGCAGCAGCCTGGAGTCGGGGCCCGGTGCCGGGCGTGTCGACCGGGTCATGCGCGACTTGCACGCGCACCTCAACTGCATCGCGAACCACGACGACGCGTCGATCCTTTCGATCGACCTGCCCTGATACTTTCGTGCCATCACCGCTGTTCGGCGGTGAGATCCAGCGGCCCGTCGCATGGACATCATTCGGATGTCGAACCGGCCGTCGCCCGGCATCTCCGTTCCCCGGAACTCCCTCTGAAAATGCCCCGGATCCAGTGTTGACAAGGGGGTGGGATTCACTTAATTTCCAGCGCGGCGCGACATTCAATCTCTGCGCGCTGTTCTAGCAGTGAGTCTCTAAGAAGTCTTGCAAAAACCAAGGCCCTCGGGAGTCATCCTGAGGGCGAATTCGGGAGGTACTTCAATGGTGAAGCACTACAAGCGCGCGGCTCTCGTCGCGGCAATGGCACTGGCGTCCAGCGGCGCCATGGCGCAGGGCCTGGACTCGGCAGAATCCAAGCTGTATGCGAACTACGTGACCGACGACATGCTGCTGAACGCGGACAAGGACGCCAGCAACTGGCTCCTGTACGGCCGCGACTACCAGACCACTCGCTACAGCCCACTTGCCCAGATCAATCAGGGCAACATCAAGAAGATGAAGGCCACCTGGAACCTGTCGTTCGGCGTGCTCGACGGCCAGGACAGCCAGACAGTTGTCGTCAACGGCACGGTCTACGTGACGTCGTCGTACAACAAGGTGTGGTCTGTTGACGGTGCCACGGGCAAGGTCAACTGGAAGTACGAACGTGAACTGCCGGGCGATGTGTTTCCGAAGCTCTGCTGCGACGTCGTGAACCGTGGTGTGGCCGTCTACAAGAACAAGGTCTACCTCGCGACGCTCGACGCACACGTCGTTGCTCTCGACAGCGCGACGGGCAAGGTCGTCTGGGACAAGAAGATCGGCGACTACACGTACGCTGAAACCTTCACCCTCATGCCGATGGCCCTGCGTGGCAAGATCATCATCGGTACGGCCGGCGCCGAGTACGGCGTTCGCGGCTGGATCGCGGCGATCGACGCCGACACCGGTGCCCCGGTGTGGAAGACCTACACGATTCCCGGCCCGGGCGAACCCGGCAACGAAACGTGGCCGGGCGAGTCCTGGAAGTACGGTGGTGGCTCGGCCTGGATCACGGGTTCGTACGATAAAGAAACGAACACGCTGTTCTGGCCCGTGGGCAACCCCGGTCCCGACTTCGACCGTCATGTCCGCGTCGGCGACAACCTCTTCACGAACAGCAACCTCGTGATGGACCCCGACACCGGCAAGATCAAGAGCTATTTCCAGTACACGCCGAACGATCCGTACGATTATGACGGCGTGAACGAAATGATCCTGGTCGACCTGGGCGGCAAGAAGATGTGGCTGCACGGTTCGCGTAACGGCCATATCTATGGCATCGATCGCGAAAACACGGTCAAGACCAAGTACGGCAACGAGAACAAGTGCATTTGGGTCAGCCCGCTGCAGCGCGTCAACTGGACGAAGCCCATCACTCCCGCCAACAACTGCAAGCCGATCTACAACTGGCCCGAGAAGGACGTCGTCTACGACAAGCTGACGACCGACGTCGCGCCGTCGCTGGACGGTGGCAAGGAGTGGCACCCGATGGCGTACAGCAAGCGCACGAAGATGGTCTACGTGCCGGTGTACGACTTCGCGATGGACCTCCAAGCCAAGAAGATGGAGTGGAAGCGTGGTGAGTGGTACCTCGGTGCCAAGGTCCTGAACTTCAATGCCGGTGCCGGCCACATCAAGGCGTTCGACGCCGCGACGGGCAAGCTGGTCTGGTCGAAGTCGCAGTCCTACCCGGCCACCAGCGGTATCTTGGCCACGGGCGGTGGTGTCGTGTTCTACGGTGATCCGGAAGGCTACTTCAATGCGCTGAACGACGAGACCGGTGAACACCTCTGGTCCTTCAACCTGGGTACGGGCGTGTACGGCAACCCGACCACCTACTCGACCGGCGGCAAGCAGTACGTCGGTATCGTGTACGGTGCAGGTGGTGGCGGCATCTGGCCCATCTACTTCGGTGAGTGGTACAAGAAGCAGTCGAAGGGCGGCGGTCTGATGGTCTTCTCGGTGGACGACTGATAGTCGTGCCCCAAGGCGGGAGAGAGGTTTCTCCCGCCTGCTGAAGCGCCAACAGGCAGCAAGAGACATGGGGAGGGTGATCATTGATCCCTCCCCTGTTTTTTTGGGGAAGCGATGTCATTCCGCTTGTTCCCCATGGCCAGAATGCTGGTCACAACAAGACCGTCTTTCCGGTGCAATTCGGTGTGCCTGCCGACTTGATGTGGAACGGGATGGGTAGCGGTCGCCTCTCGGGTGGCCAGCGAGGAGTTCATTTTGAAGAAGATGTTGCGTTTGATTTTGGCCGGTGCCGTCGCCTTGGCGGCGTGTCTCGGAACGTCGGCGGCGCGAGCCGACGATGACAGCAGTGACGAACCGAAGGATGCGCTCGGGCGATCGAAGTCCCGCGGCATCATTACGGCATGTGCCGATCCGTACGACTATCCGTACGCACTCCAGAACGGAGATCCTCCCGGGTTCGATGTGGAGATCCTGCGTGCTGTCGCCAAACGCGGCGGAATGCGCATCGAGATGCATTGGATCAGTACTGCCAGTCGCGGCGGCACGGCGAAGGCCTTCAGAAATTCCATTCTCGCAAAGCGTTGTGACGTCTTTCTCGGGCTCTCCGACAGCGGCGACGACGACATGCTGATGAACAAGATGGTATTCACGAAGCCGTATCTCGGGATGGGCTACGTGCTCGTGACGCAGGGCAAGGCATCGAGCCTCAAGACGCTCGATGACGTGAAGGCGGCGAACGTGAAGGTCGGAGTGTCGATGTCGACACCCATGGACGACTTCCTCTACACGAACAAGATTCCCCGGGAATTGTTCCTTGACAACCGACGCATCATGGGCGCGTTGGCAAAGGGGGAGATCGAGGCCGGCATGATGTGGTCCACCGGGCTGGGCGTGGCGCGTATGGAGTTTCCTGCGGCTCGCTTCAAGCTGGCCGAGGACTTCGTTCCCGGCGAAGGATTGCGCTTCAACGGCGCGTGGGCTGTGCGCAAGGAGGACAAGACGCTGGTGAAGTTCATCAACGACGGATTCGACGAATTGCTCGGCAACGGAAAGATCAAGGAAATCGTCGAGAGTTACGGCGTCCCCTTCTACCCCCCGTTTTCTTCATAACCAACCCTAGCAGCACGGAGAGAGAGAATCATGCGGAAACACAAGAACTGGCTCGGTCTCGTGATGGCGGTCGTCGCCGCGATCTTCCTTGGATTCGTCGCGCCCGCGATGGCCGACGAAGCTGACCGCCACGGCATGGAGAACGACATGCCGCTTCCGACCGAGGCAGCCGCCCTCGAGAACGGCAAGGACCGTTTCCAGGCCCGTTGCTCGTATTGCCATCGCCCCGACGGCCGTGGCGGCAGCAGCGGCGTTTGCCTCGCCTGCCAGAAGTACAAGCACGGCAGCCGCTCGTCGCAGATCTACGCGACCATCGCGGCAGGAAAGCCGTACACGAAGATGGGCGCATTCGCTTCTTCGCTCAGCTCCGAGGAAATCATGAACATCGTCGCGTACATTCGCGAATTGCAAGAGTGGAAGATCAAGGACGACGCCGCCGCGCCCAAGTAAGGCTGTTGCAGTGTGAACGGAACGTCGGTGACGTTTCGTTTCGCCGAACGCGTCAAGAGAAGGGCCTGCAGCGTTGCAGGCCCTTTTCATTTGATCGGCCGTGCATGCGGTTCAGCGGGTGCCCGTGCTGCCGAATCCGGACGCCCCACGTTCCGAACCTTCGAAGCTGTCCACCACCCGGAAACTTGCCTGAACGACGGGGACGATCACCATCTGCGCGATGCGTTCCATCGGGGCGATGGTGAAGGCCGTCGCAGACCGGTTCCACGCGGATACCAGCAGCTGCCCCTGATAGTCGGAGTCGATGAGACCGACCAGGTTGCCGAGCACGATGCCGTGCTTGTGGCCCAATCCGCTGCGGGGAAGGATCACCGCAGCAAGTCCGGGATCCCCGAGATGAATCGCGAGGCCCGTCGGGATCAATTCCGCCTGTCCCGGTTGCAGCACGAGAGGTGCATCGATACACGCACGCAGATCGAGTCCTGCGGCCCCGGTGGTTGCGTAGCCGGGCAGGTTGTCCCGCATGCGCTCGTCGAGCACCTTGATATCGATCGTGGTCACGGCACTATTCCTGATGGGGGGCGGTGCGACGGCCCCCGGAGTTTGCCGAAAGGGCTGTCGAATGCCGCGGACATGGTTCAGCGGCTGGCGGAATACAGCTGGGCGATGTGCCGCACCAGGAGGCGAGCCTGTTCGGATTTCGGGGCATGGGGCAGCACGTGTCTTCCATGGTCGTCGAAGAGCACCAATTCGCTGGTCTCGGTTCCGATGGACGTCTGCGCCAGATTGGCGGCGAGTAACGGCAGGTTCTTTCTCCGCCTCTTGGCCTCTGCAAACTCGTCGAGGCGTTCGCTTTCCGCAGCGAATCCCACGCAGAAAGGCGGGTTCGCCCGGCTGGCGACGTTCGCGAGAATGTCGACTGTCGGTGCGAGTTCGATCCCGAGAATACGGGCGTCCTTCTTGAGCTTCTGTTCTTGCGGGTGCAGTGGCGTGTAATCCGCGACTGCAGCGACACCGACGAAGATGTCGCAATCGGCAAGATTGCGTTCCACCGCGATGAGCATGTCCTGGGCGCTCACGACATTCTCGATTGCCACACCGGGCGGTACCGCCTGCGCAACTGGGCCACTGACCAGCGTGACATGAGCGCCGGCATCACGCGCAGCTCGCGCGATCGCGTATCCCATGCGGCCCGAACTCAGATTCGTGATGCCGCGCACGGCATCGATACGCTCGAACGTCGGACCTGCGGTCAGCAAGAGGCGCACGCCGTCCAGGACCTTCGGTTCGAACCAACCGAGAATCTGCTCGGAGAGCGCTGCCGGTTCGGACATCCGACCCATGCCGGTTTCGCCACACGCCTGGGCGCCGCTATCAGGACCCAGGATGATCACGCCATCCGCGCGAAGACGTGCGACGTTGCGCTGCGTTGCAGGGTGTTCCCACATCTGGCGGTTCATCGCGGGTGCAACCATCAGCGGACAGTCGCGAGCCAGGCACAGCGTGGACAGCAGGTCGTCGGCGGAGCCATGTGCGAGCTTCGCGAGAAAGTCGGCGCTGGCCGGTGCCACCACCATGAGGTCAGCATCGCGCGAGATGTCGATGTGCGCCATGCCGCTGCCGACGCGGTCGTCCCACAAGTCCGTGAAGACCGGGTGCCCGGAAAGCGCCTGCATGGTGACCGGTGTTATGAACCGGGTTGCCGCCTCGGTCATCACGACTCCGACCGTCGCACCTGCGCCGGTGAGCAGACGCAGCAGTTCAGCGGCCTTGAAGGCGGCAATGCCGCCGGTGACGCCGAATACGATGCGGCGTTGCACTGGATCATTCATGGTGCGTGTGGGTCCATTCTGCGAGTCGCCGAGTGTAAACTGCGCGCGGTTCCCGCGGGATGGATGGACGTTCGCCTCATGTCGATCAAGGACTGGCCGGAGCAGGACCGACCCCGTGAAAAGCTGCTTGCGCGCGGACCCGCTGCGCTATCCGATTCGGAACTGCTCGCGATCCTGCTGCGTACAGGAATTCCCGGGCAGAGTGCAGTGGAACTCGCCAGGTCCCTCGTCGACCGTTTCGGCGGACTGAACGGGCTGCTGTCGGCACCGTTCGAAGCGATCATGGCGCTTCCCGGGCTCAAGCAGGCCAAGGTGGCGCAGTTCCAGGCTGTCGTGGAGATCGCACGTCGTGTTCTGGCGGAGGAACTCAAGTCCCGCGACGTCCTGACGTCGCCGGATCGAGTGAAGGCATTCCTCCGGCTCTCGCTACAGCATCTCGATCGCGAGGTCTTCGTCGCCATCTACCTCGACGCGCAAAATCGAGTGCTCTTGGTCGAGGAGTTGTTCCGCGGGACTCTCACGCAGACCAGTGTCTATCCGCGTGAAGTCGTGAAGGGCGCGCTCATGCGCAATGCCGCGGCGGTGATCTTCGCGCACAACCATCCTTCCGGCGTCGCGGAACCGAGCCATGCGGATGAGGCGCTGACGCGCGCGCTGAAGAGTGCACTCGCATTGGTCGACATCGCAGTGCTGGACCACATGGTGATCGGCCAGGGAGACGTTGTGTCGTTCGCGGAACGTGGCCTGCTCTGAGTCTGCTGCGTCAGCCTTGAGGCGACCCGGGGAACTATGCTATAAATCGCGTCTTTCGAAATCCGCATCCGGAGCTTTCCGTGGCCCGAGTCTGTCAAATTACCGGCAAGAAGCCGATGGTTGGGAATCGCGTTTCCCATGCGAACAACAAGACGAAGCGCCGGTTCCTGCCGAATCTGCACTATCGCAAGTTCTGGCTGGAAGGCGAGAACCGCTGGATCAGCCTCCGGGTGAGTCAAGCGGGCCTTCGGACGATCGACAAGAAGGGTATCGAAGTCGTCCTCGCCGAGCTCCGTGAAGCCGGTCAGAAAGTCTAAGCAAGCAGGAGATCCCGATCATGCGCGACAAGATCAAGCTCGAGTCCACGGCCGGTACCGGCCATTTCTACACGACCACCAAGAACAAGCGCACGATGCCCGAGAAGATGGAGATCAAGAAATTCGATCCCGTCGCCCGCAAGCACGTGATCTACAAGGAAACGAAGCTGAAGTAACGCTTGCGTAACTTCAGCCTGAAAAATAAAGCCCGCATTCGCGGGCTTTATTTTTTTCGCCGTCTACCGACGAGGGCGCTGAATCGGATGGATGATTCCGATCCAGCGTTCGTCGAGTCGGGTCAGGCGTAACGACGCAGTTGCCTCGAGAAGTCGCCGAGGGCCGCAATTCCACTTGTCTCCGCCCGATGGCACCAGTCGTCGAGCTGACGAACCAGTTGTTCCTTGGAGGCCGTGGATCGCTGCCAGAGCTGCGACAACTCCACGCGCATCGCATAGATGGTCTCGAGCACCTTGCTGTGCTTCAGCACGCTTTCGACGCGGGCGCGATCTTCGTCCGCCACCCGTGCGTCGCCGATCACGAGGCGATCGACCACCGATCGATCGGACGTCGACAGCCCGTGATCCCGGAGTTTGCCGAACTCTTCCTGGTAGGTCGTCCGCAAGGAACGTCCGTAGCGCGCGAGGACGTCGTAGCGATGGGTGATCACGGCCTGGAGCATCGCGAGGTCGCAGCTTCCGATGCTCTCGCGCCAGTTCACCTTGGGCGCAAGCTTCTTCACCTTCGCGAGCCCCAGCATTTCGAGGATGCGGATGTACATCCAGCCGATATCGAACTCGTACCACTTGGACGACAGTCGTGCCGATGTACCGTACGAATGATGGTTGTTGTGCAGTTCCTCACCGCCGATCAGGATGCCCCACGGGAACACATTGGTGCTGGCATCGTCCGACTGGAAGTTGCGATAGCCCCAGTAGTGGCCGACGCCGTTGATGATTCCGGCAGCGAAGAAGGGGATCCAGAACATCTGGACGGCCCAGATCGTCAGCCCGATCGGACCGAAGAGCAGCAGGTCGATCGCCAGCATGAGGACGATGCCCCACTGGCTCTGGCCGCAGTAGATCTTGCGCTCGAGCCAGTCGTCGGGAGTGCCGTGACCGTATTTCTCGATCGACTCGCGATCCTTGGATGCGGCGCGATATAGCTCCGCGCCTTCCCACATGACTTTCTTGAAGCCCTTCACCTGCGGGCTGTGGGGATCGTCTGCCGTCTCGCACTTGGCATGGTGCTTCCGGTGGATGGCAGCCCACTCCCGGGTGACCATGCCGGTCGTCAGCCACAGCCAGAACCGGAAGAAGTGGCTGGGGATCGGGTGAAGATCCAGCGCCCGATGCGCCTGGTGGCGGTGCAGGAAAATGGTGACGCCTGCGATCGTGACGTGGGTCAGGCCCAGCGTGACCAGCACGTAACCCCACCAGGGCAGATCGATAAGACCGTTGTAGCTCATGCATACCTCTAGGAATGGCGGCCGCCGACTCGAACGACCGGGCGCGATTGTAGCGGATGGGAGACACCCACTCCGCCGATGACCAGATTAAACGGCCGGATGGGTCTTGACTTGATTCAGGTCAGCGGCCTTCCGCTCGACGCCGGCCGGGTGGATTGCGGGTCTTCGAGGATGCGCAATTCGCGCTGCGGAAAGGGAATGCCGATGCCTTGCGCGCGGAAGGCGTCGAGGACGGCCAGATTCAGATCGGACTGCAGATTGGCGCGCCCCGCCTCCGGATCGTGGATCCACGCGAAGAACTGCAGATCGATGCCGCTCTCGCCGAAGCCCTTCAGGATCACCATGGGCGGTGGCTCCTGCTCGACCCGCGGATGCTTCGCCACGATCGACTCGATGAGTCGCATCGCGGCGCGAACGTCGGTGTCGTAGTCGACCTGCACGGCGCAGTCGATGCGCACCTTGCTGTCCGTGTACGAGTGGTTCACGACCGTCGACGTGATGACCGTCTCGTTGGGGATGATGTTCTCGGTGCCATCCTGAGATCGGACGACCACGTAGCGCGCCGTGAGCCGGGTCACTTCGCCGTAGCGGTTGTCGATGGTCACGAGGTCGCCCAGCTTCACGGATCCGTCCAGAAGGATCGCGAATCCGCTCACGTAGTTGGCGGCGATCTTCTGCAGTCCGAAGCCGAGGCCCACGCCGAGGGCGCCGCCGAAGACCGAAAGCACCGTGATGTCGATACCGACGAGTGCCAGGGCGGTGAGCACTCCCAGGACGATCAGCACTGCCTTGATGAGTTTCGACACCACGACCCGCAGGCTCACGTCCAGGCGGCCGATCGCCATGAGGCGTCGCTCAGCGAGGCCACCGAGCCAGAGCACGGCGAGCATCGTCACGACGACCGACAGCGATCCTTCGATCACGTTGAGCGCGGAGATGCTGTGCTGCCCGACCGGCAGGACGATCTCGTCGAGCGCCGCCCGGATGCCGGGCAGGACGCCGGTGATGTGGAGCACCGCGCCGGTCCACATGGTCCAGGCGATCGCGCGCTCGGATCCGCGAACCCAGTTGCCGGCGGGCAGGGCATGGCGCAGCACGTAGACGGTCACCCGGATGATCACGAGCGACGATGCCAGGGGTACCGCGATATCCAGCAGCCGGACGGGCATCCACTGATTCAGTACGCCGCGTGCGCACATCAGGAACACGAACGCCAGGAACGGCAGGAGCACCCGCGCAGCGCCGGCAGCCGCACCCGGGCGATCGATGCCGTCTTCGGGAAGCGGCGCCATGCGCTGGAGCATCGGCCGCAGCTGCCGCGCCCCGACCCACGCGAGTGCGAGGCTGACGGCGACGGCCCCCAGCTGCCACAGCATGGTGGTCGTCTCGGCCTCGCGGATCAGTTTCCCGAGGAGATTTCCGCCGTCGAGCAACGCGGTCATGAGCGACGCGGTCAGGCCGTGCGCTCCAGCACCGCCACGAAGAACCCGTCGGTGTCGTCGCGGTGGGGGAGCAGGTGCACGTACGGCCCGACCTCGGCGAACGGGACGCCTGCCTGGCGCAGCATCTCGGCAGCGTCGACGACGGTCCAGTTCGGACGCTCGGCGAGGAAGGCTTCGACGACCGCCTCGTTCTCTTCCGCGAGCAGGCTGCACGTCGCGTAGATCAGGCGCCCGCCGATCTTCGGGAGGCGCGCAGCCGCCGACAGGATCGACCGCTGCTTCGCGCTGAGTTCGGCGATCGCGGTTTCCTGCTGGCGCCATTTGATGTCGGGATTGCGGCGCAGCGTTCCGGTGCCGCTGCACGGCGCGTCGACGAGCACGCGGTCGATCTTGCCGGCGAGCCGCTTCACGCGGATGTCGTTCTCGGAATCGATGAGCTGCGGATGCACGTTCGACAGCCCCGATCGCTTGAGCCGCGGCTTCAGGTTCGTCAGTCGCCGCTCCGAGGTGTCGAACGCGTAGAGGCGACCGGCCGAGTGCATCAGCGCACCGAGCGCGAGCGTCTTGCCACCGGCGCCAGCGCAGAAGTCGACGACCATCTGGCCGCGTCGCGCATCGACGAGCATCGCCACGAGCTGGCTGCCTTCGTCCTGCACCTCGACGTGACCGCCGACGAAGAGCGCGTGCTTCTCGAGCTGGGGCTTGTCCTTCAGGCGGATGCCCGCGGGCGACAGCGAGCACGGACGCGCCTCGATCTCGCTCGCGCGCAATGCGGCGAGGGCGTCCTCGCGCTTCGTCAGCAGCGTGTTCACGCGAAGATCGAGCGGCGCCGGTTCGAGCATCGAGCGGCCGAGTACCGCGAGCTCTTCTGCCGGGAACCGTGCGGCGAGCCGGTCGTAGATCCAGTCGGGCAGCGACATCGCGACGGCAGGCGGCAGCGCTTCCTGATCGGCCTTCACACTGCCGAGCCATTCGGCTTCTTCACGCGAGAGCAACTCTTCCATGGAGCGCAGCGCGCGCTTCTGCACGATCGCGAGCCAGCCGAGGACGAGCTTGCGCGGCGCGCGGTCCGGCGCGAGATGCTGGAGGCGTCGCAGGTGACGCAGCACGCCGAATGCCGTCTCGGCGATGAAGGCACGATCGCGTGCGCCCATGGCGGGATGCTCGCGGAACCAGCCGCGGAGGACCGAGTCCGCCGGGTGCTCGAACCGCAGCAGCGTGCGGACGGCGTCGGTGGCGGCGGAAATCTGTGACGATTTGAGATCCAAGTCGGGGTCCTGTTGTGCGCCGTGCCCATCGATCGTCCGGATCGGGTCGATCCGGACCGGGCACTACCGCGCGGTGAAATTGAGTTTGGTGACGTTCGAATCGAAGGCCGTGCCGTCCTTCTCGACGATGCGCACGCGTACCGGCAGGTTGTGATGCGCGATGGACAGCCAGAATTCGAAGCCGCGCTTGTCGTCGCCGGCCTGCACCTTCCGGTAGCGCAGCGTGTCGAGTTCGCCGAGCGGCGACCTGATGCGCTCCTGGCCGACGAACACGACGTCGTATTCCGGAAGCCGGCGTCCGTCGGTCACGTGGACGTGGAAGCCGCCCTTGCGCGGCGGTTCGACGAAGAAGAATGCGTACGTCAGGCTCGTCTGGTCGAGCGTGAAGGCCGGCAGCGGCACGGTCTCGCTGTCGTCGCCCTCCTCGAGACGCAGCGTGCGTCGGGTCCAGTCGAAGGTCGCGGTCTTCGGCGCCTTGCCCGTGCGCTCCTGGTGGAACGACAGCGGCTGGATGCCGGTGGCGGTCACGCGGCCGTGGCTTTCGCGCTTCTCGTCCATGCGCTTGAACAGCCGGGCGACGCCCGCAGTGCGCGCATCGCTCGAGACCCGGTATTCCTTGCCGTCGAACTCGAATACATCGCGGCCCTCGCCGACGGTGATGCCGCGCGCCTCGACGTTGATGGTCATCTCGACGCGCATCGGGGCCTTCTCGACGCGCGCGAACCGCGGGGGAGCCGGCGCCGCCACGGACTGCGTGACCGACGGTTTCACGATCTCGGCAGGGCCGGCGTTCACCGCCAGCGCCGTGGTTGCGAGGACGACTGCGAGCGCGAGGGATCTCATGCGGGTTCCGGCGAACGCAGGGCGGCGTCGGGTGCACTCGCCGCGGCCGGATTCACGACGCGCATCCCGCGGATCTCGATGCCACCCGCCAGGCACCAGCGGACGGCGGCCGGCAGCAGCCGGTGTTCCTGGACGAGCACGCGCGCGGCGAGGCGCGATTCGTCGTCGTCGTCGAGGATCGGGACGGCGGCCTGCGCGATGATCGGTCCGTGGTCGAGTTCGGCGGTGACGAAATGCACGGTGCAACCGTGGACACGGCAGCCGGCGTCGATGGCGCGGCGGTGCGTGTCGAGGCCGGTGAAGGCCGGCAGCAGCGACGGGTGGATGTTGATCAGCCGGCCCGCGTAACGGTTCGTGAATTCCGCTGTCAGGATGCGCATGAAGCCGGCGAGCACGACGAGGTCGGGCGTGAAACCGTCGATGCACGCGGCGAGCGCCGCATCGAAGCTCGCGCGGTCCGGGTACTGGCGATGGTCGACGACGGCCGTCGCGACACCGGCGTCGCGGGCGATCGCGAGGCCGCCGGCGTCGGGCCGGTTGCTGATCACCGCGGCGAGCGGGATCCCGGCGGCGAGCAGCGCCTGCATGTTGCTGCCACGGCCGGAGATGAGGACGACGATGCGCTTCATGCGAGGAGCGTCTGGGCCTCGTCGCCGTTGCGGGCCCGGATGTCGCCGACGATCCAGGCGGTCTCGCCGGCGGCGTTCAGGTGGGCGACGGTGCGGTCGGCGTCGGCCGCCGAGACCACGAGGACCATCCCGATGCCGCAGTTGAAGACACGGTGCATCTCGGCGTCGGCGACGCGGCCCTGCGTCTGCAGCCACTGGAAGACCGGCGGGAGTTCCCACGAGGCAAGACGCAGATCGGCGACGACGTTCGCGGGCAGCACGCGCGGCACGTTCTCCGTGATGCCGCCGCCCGTGATGTGGGCGAGGCCCTTCACGGGCACGGTGCGCAGGAGATCGAGGACAGGCTTCACGTAGATCCGGGTCGGAGCGAGCAATGCCATGCCCAACGGCCGGCCGTCGAAGTCCGCCGACAGGTCGGCACCGGAAACATCGACGATGCGGCGCACGAGCGAGTAGCCGTTGCTGTGCGGGCCGCTCGACGCCAGTGCGATCACGACATCGCCGGGGACGATCGACTTGCCGTCGATGATCGCCGAGCGCTCGACGGCGCCGACCGCGAAGCCGGCCAGGTCGTATTCGCCGTCCGGGTACATGCCGGGCATCTCGGCGGTTTCGCCGCCGATCAGGGCGCAGCCGGCCTGGCGGCAGCCTTCGGCGATCCCGCTGATGACCGCCGCCGCGGTGTCGACGTGCAGGCGACCGCACGCGAAGTAGTCGAGGAAGAACAGCGGCTCGGCGCCCTGCACGAGGATGTCGTTCACGCTCATCGCGACGAGGTCGATGCCCACCGTGTCGTGGCGGTCGAGGTGGAAGGCGAGCTTCAGCTTGGTGCCGACGCCGTCCGTGCCGGACACGAGCACGGGTTCGCGATAGCGCTTCGGCACTTCGAAGAGGGCGCCGAAGCCGCCGATGCCGGCGAGGACACCCTCACGCATGGTGGAGCGGGCCATCGGTTTGATGCGGTCGACGAGGGCATCACCGGCATCGATGTCGACACCGGCGTCGCGGTAGGAGAGTCCGCCGACGGGCGGTTGGGACGAGCTCATGGGCGGGATCGAAGCGTGGGAAGGTCGCGGATTCTACCGGATGGGGCAGGGCCATCGAAGGTGCGCTTTGTATAATCGGGCCGATGAAGCAGCTTGCACTAGGCCTCTCGATCGAGGCATCCCTCGGGATCGACGACTCCGTTGCCGGAAACAATGCGGAACTCGCGGATGCGCTCCGGCGTGTCGCGGGCGGCGAACCGGGCGAACGTGTCGTCTATCTCTGGGGCGACGATGGTTCCGGACGCAGCCACTGGCTGCGGGCCTGCGCGCACGATGCGAGCGCGAACGGTCACGAACTGATCTGGTTCGATCCCGACGACGAACCCTTCGACGGTCCGCCCGTCCATGCACGGACGCTCGTCCTCGCGGACGATGTGCATCTGCTCGACGTCGAGGGCCAGATCCGGCTGTTCACGCGCTGCAACCAGGTGCGGGCCAGCGGTGCCGCGCTCGTGGCGACGGGTCCGGTGGCGCCGGCGCGCCTCGCCGTCCGGCCGGACCTCGCGACGCGGCTTGCCTGGGGGCTCGTGTTCCAGGTCCAGCCGCTGCTCGATGCCGACAAGACGACGGCGCTGATCCGCCAGGCCCACGCCCGCGGCCTGCCGCTCGGCGACGACGTCGCGAACTATCTGCTCACGCACTGGCGACGCGACCTGCCGTCGCTCGTCGCTGCCCTCGAAGCGCTCGACCGATCGTCGCTCGAGCAGCACCGTGCCCTGACGATCCCGCTGCTGCGGGAAGTCCTGCGCGACGAACTTCTTTCCCGCTCATGAACATTTCCACCGGAAACGCATCGATGAAACTCGCCCTGTTCGATCTCGACAACACCCTGCTCGCCGGCGACAGCGACTTCGAATGGGCGCAGTACCTGATCGAGCAGGGCGTGCTGGATCGCGAGGTCTACGAGGCGCGCAACCAGCACTTCTACGACCAGTACCGCGCCGGCACGCTCGACATCCACGAGTTCCTCGATTTCCAGCTGAAGCCGCTCGCGCGGCATCCGCGGGTGCAGCTCGATCGCTGGCGCGCGGACTACCTGCAGCGGAAGATCCGCCCGATGATGACCCAGAAGGGGCGCGATCTCGTCGCGAGCCACGCGAACGATGCGCGGGCGATGGTCACTGCGACGAACAGCTTCGTGACGCGCCCGATCGCGAACGAGTACGGCATCGAGAACCTCGTCGCGACCGATCCCGAGGAACTGCCGTCCGGCGAGTTCACCGGCCGGGTGCAGGGCGTGCCGGCCTTCCGCGAAGGCAAGGTGACGCGCGTAGAGGCCTGGCTCGCCGAACGCGGGCTCGGCTGGGATTCCTTCCGGGAGTCCTGGTTCTACAGCGATTCGCTGAACGACCTGCCGCTGCTGTCCCGGGTGACCAACCCGGTGGCCGTCGACCCGGACAAGACGCTCGAGGAACACGCGCTCGCCCACGGCTGGACCATCATCAGCCTGCGTTGATCAATGCCGCCCGGCGCCGGTCCGCAACGACCGCTGCCGCGCAGCCCGGCACCGACCCGGGTGGCATGGAGCCCGTGCGTATAATCCGCGGCCTTCCCACCCGCAGTACATCACGAGACCGACCTTCCGCATGATTCGCAAACTGTTCGACAAGGTGTTTTCCCGCGGCCGCAAGGCTGCCCCGGACAGGCACCCCGTCGTACCAGGGCCCAGCACCATCCCCGTCGGCCAGCATGGCGTGACCCGCGACCGCATCAGCAACAACGCCCGTCGCGTCACCGACACGCTGCAGAGTCACGGATACAAGGCATACGTCGTCGGCGGCGCCGTGCGCGACATCATGCTCGACCGCACTCCCAAGGATTACGACGTCGCCACCGACGCCACGCCGGAACAGGTGAACGCCGTCTTCCGGCGCTCCCGGATCATCGGTCGCCGCTTCCGGCTCGTGCACGTGATGTTCGGCATGGACACCATCGAGGTCTCGACTTTCCGCGCGAGCCAGGTGAGTGCCGACCACCACCAGCACAAGGACGAGCATGGTCGCCTCCTGCGCGACAACGTCTTCGGCGATCAGGCCGAGGATGCCGTCCGCCGCGACTTCACCGTGAACGCCCTCTATTACGACCCGTCCACGGAAGAGGTCATCGACTACTGCGGCGGCGTCCGCGATCTCGAGCACCGCACCCTGCGCATGATCGGTGACCCCGTCGAGCGCTACCGCGAGGATCCCGTCCGGATGCTTCGTGCCGTGCGGCTCGCCGCGAAGCTCGGTCTGAACATCGAGCGCCACACCGAAGCCCCCATCCGCGAACTCGCGCCGCTGATGCAGAACGTCCCCGCGTCGCGGCTCTTCGAGGAGATGCTCAAGCTCCTGCTCTCCGGCCACGCCGTCGCCTGCGTCGAACGCCTTCGCTCGCAGGGCCTGCACCACGGTCTGCTGCCGATGCTCGACGTGATCCTCGAGCAGCCGCTCGGAGAACGTTTCGTGATGCTGGCGCTGGCCCGCACCGACGAGCGCATCCTCGAGGACAAGGGCGTCTCGCCCGGATTCCTCTTCGCGGCGCTGCTGTGGCACGAAGTGCTCGCGGCCTGGAATGCCGCCAAGGACCGTGGCGTGCCACCGGTGCCGGCCATGCACGAGGCGATGGACCAGGTGCTGTCGGTCCAGGCCGAGAAGATCTCGATCCCGCGGCGCTTCGGCGTCGACATGAAGGAGATCTGGCTGCTCCAGTGGCGCTTCGAGCAGCGGTCGGGCAAGCGTCCGTATCGCGTGCTCGAGAGCCCGAAGTTCCGCGCCGGCTACGATTTCCTGCTGCTTCGCTGCGAGAGCGGTGAGGTCGATGCAGAAGTCGGCGACTGGTGGACCCGCTTCCAGGACGCCTCCGACGGTGATCGCGAGACGATGCTGCTGCCGCCCGACAAGGGCGCGCCGAAGAAGCGTCGCCGGCGTCGCCGCCCCGCGGACGCCGCGGGTGGTGACGCACCGTCCCTGAACGGCCCCGAGGGCGGGGACGCGTGACCGGGGCGGTCTCCGCCTTCGTCGGACTGGGTTCCAATCTCGAGACGCCGGTCCGGCAACTGACCGAAGCCCTCGACGCGATCGCCCGCCTGTCGGGTACCACGCTCGTGCGCCGCTCCGCGTTCTACCGGACGGCGCCCGTCGGCATCATCGACCAGCCGGATTTCGTGAATGCCGTCGCGTGGGTGCGCACCGGGCTGGGTCCCCGCGAACTGCTGTCCGCGCTGCTGCACATCGAGTCCGATCACGGACGCGTGCGGGCGCTGCGCAACGGACCCCGCACACTCGATCTCGACCTGCTGCTGCACGGCGACGTGAACCTTCACGAGGCGTCCCTGACGATCCCGCATCCGCGCATGCACGAGCGTGCCTTCGTGATGGTGCCGCTCGCCGAGATCGCGCCGGACGTCGAGATACCCGGCGTCGGCGTCGCACACGAGATCGCGGCCCGGCTGCACGACGCGCAGCGCGTCGACAGGATCCCCGATGGAATGGCCTGAGCGGTTCCGGTACGTCGTCGTCGAGGGGCCGATCGGTGTCGGCAAGACGAGCCTCGCGCGGCGCCTCGCGACCGAGATCGACAGCGAACTCCTGCTCGAGGATCCGGGCTCGAATCCGTTCCTGCCGCAGTTCTACGAAAGTCCCGACCGGCACGCGCTCGCGACGCAGCTCTTCTTCCTGTTCCAGCGCATCGACCAGGTCCGGGCGCTGCGGCAGGGCGATTTCTTCCGCGGGGTGACGACAGCGGATTTCTTCTTCGCGAAGGACCCGTTGTTCGCGCAGCTCACGCTGGGCGACGAGGAGTTCGCGCTGTACCGGAAGATCCATGATCACCTCGCCCCGCAGGCGCCCGTGCCGGACCTCGTGATCTACCTCCAGGCGTCGCCCAGGGTGCTCGCCGAACGGGTGCGGAAGCGGGGCATCGGCTATGAGCGCGGGGTCTCCGAAAACTACCTCGCGCGGCTGTCGGAGGCGTACAGCAGGTACTTCCACGAGTACACCGAGAGCCCCCTGCTGGTGGTCAACACCGAGGGCCTGAACCTGGTTGATCGGCCGGAAGACTTTCGGTTACTGTTGCGCCGCATCATCGAGATGCGGGGCACGCGCGAGTTCTTCGGTCGCGGCGCGTGACAGGTGGCCGGCGTATCGGTCGGCACGACGAACCCGCACAACCACCCGCCACGAACGGAGGATCACGCCAATGCGCATCGGACTTTCACAACTTCAGACCATGAAACAGCAGGGCGAGAAGATCGCCATGATCTGCTGCTACGACGCCGCCACGGGCGGGCTCGCGGAAGCCGCCGGGGCCGAGATCATTCTCGTCGGCGACTCCCTCGGGATGCTCGTCCAGGGCCATGATTCGACGCTTCCGGTCTCCATCGAGGACGCCGTCTATCACACCCGCTGCGTCACCCGCGGCACGAGCAAGGTCGTCGTGCTCGGCGACCTGCCCTTCGGCAGCTACCAGGCGAGCCCGGAGCAGGCCTACACGAATTCGGCGAAGCTCATGGCCGCCGGCGCGACGATGGTGAAGCTCGAAGGCGGTGCCCTGATGGCGCCCGCGGTGGAGTTCATCGCGTCCCGCGGCATCCCGGTGTCCGGCCACCTCGGTCTCACGCCGCAGTCCTTCCTGACGATCGGTGGGTTCAAGGTCCAGGGCAAGTCGGACGCGGCCGCGCAGCGCGTGATCGACGACGCCAAGGCGCTCGCGAGCGCCGGCGCCTGCATGATCGTGCTGGAAGCCGTGCCGTCCGCGCTCGGCAAGCAGGTCCAGGACGCCATCGACATTCCCGTGATCGGCATCGGCGCCGGCCCCGACGTCGCCGGCCAGATCCTGCTGATGTACGACATGCTCGACATCTACCAGGGCCGCAAGGCGAAGTTCGTGAAGAACTTCATGACCGGCGCACCCTCGATCCTCGCGGCGCTCCAGACGTACGTGAAAGACGTGAAGTCCGGCGCCTTCCCCAGCCCCGAATACTGTTACTGAGGTTCCACTGCCCATGGAAATCGTCCGCACCGTCGCGGAACTGCGTGCACGGCTCGCCCGGGAGTCCGCCGTGTCCTGCGTTCCGACCATGGGCAACATCCACGACGGCCACCTGCGGCTCGTCGACCTCGCAGGCGGTCAGGCGCCGTTCGTCGTCACGACGATCTTCGTCAACCGCCTGCAGTTCGGTCAGGGTGAGGATTTCGATCGCTACCCCCGGACCTTCGAGGACGACTGCCGCAAGCTCGAGGGCGCGGGCTGCAAGCTCGTGTTCCACCCGGACGAGGGCGAGATGTACCCCGAGCCGCAGGTCTTCGCGGTCGATCCCCCGCCGGTCGCCAACAAGCTCGAAGGCCGCTTCCGGCCGGGCCACTTCCGTGGCGTCGCGACGGTCGTGCTGAAGCTCATCAACATCGTGCAGCCGCAGATCGCGGTGTTCGGCAAGAAGGACTACCAGCAGATCCATATCGTCCGGCACATGGTCGACCAGCTCGCGCTGCCGGTGCGCATCGTCGCCGCCGAGACCTTCCGTGCGGACGACGGCCTCGCGCTGTCGTCCCGCAACCGCTATCTCACCGACGCCGAACGTGCCGAAGCGCCTCGCCTGCATCAGGCGCTGTCGCAGGTGCGTGTCGCGGTCGAGGGGGGCGATCGCAACTTCGAGGCGCTCGAATTCGCCGCCGATGCGCTGCTCGCGCGCCACGGCTGGCATGTCGATTATGTCGTCGTGCGCAGCCGACGCACCCTCATGCAGCCGGAGGCCGACGAGCGAGATCTCGTCGTGCTCGGTGCGGCCCGTCTCGGCAACACGCGCCTGATCGACAATCTCGAGATCAGTGCGCCGTAACGGGTTCGATGCAGCAGCGAGGTCGCTGCGATGCGGTCACGGAAGGGCACCTGCGGGTGCCCTTCTTGTTGTCGGTGGGACGCGATTGTCGACCTCGCCGATGTTCTGGTTCGCCGGCTCGATGGTTCCACCTACTCGATGGTTCACCGGCTCGATGGTTCTCCAGGCTCGACACGCGGATCGTCGGTCGTCGCCCGGCGACGGGCTCCGCCTTCGTGGCCATCTCTCCTGCAGACGCTGCGGATACCCGGCCCGACGACCCGGGCGCACGTGCGGCTGGACACGCCCGGACCCGCCACCGGATCCGGGCGTGCGTTGCTCGGACGTCAGCCGGCGCAGCGCGCGACCCGCCGCCGCCGCGACAGCGCCAGCAGACCGAGTCCGGCAGCCACGAGCGCGTAGCTGGATGGTTCGGGCACTGGCGCCGCGATGATTCCGGCGACCGCCACCGCGGCGCTGTTCGCAGCGCCTGGCGTCCCGAGATCACCCAGGCCGTAAGTGATGCCGGCCGGGGTGTTGGCGAGATCTGCGGCGACGATGAGCGGCAGGGTGCCCCCGCGCACTTCGAGGCTCTTGCCGGCCGCAGCGCTCGACCAGTTCACCTGTACAAGCGTCGTTCCGTCGGCCGTGCGGATCCGGACGAAGTCGTTGCTGTTGCCGAGCGAGATGGCGCTGCCCCACGCGTAGTCGACGGCTACCCCACCGTTCGCACCGCTGTCGGCGTTCGCGCCGAGGACGGCGAACTCGCCTGGCTGGATGATCAGGCTGCCCGCGATCGTGAAGTTCTCGACGCCGCTGCCACGCTGGCTCTCTACGACGAGCCCGCCCAGGTCCACGGCGACGCCCAGCGGATTCACGAGCTCGAACCATTCGCCGGCGGTGTCCGCGACCTTCGACGGGTCGGGGATGACCTCGCTGATCACGAGCTGCCCGGGCAGCAGCGTCGATGCAGTGAGCGTTGTCGTCGCATGCGCCGTCGTGATTGCGAGCATTGCAGCGAGCGCAGCAGTCGTGGTCGCGAGTGCGAAGCGCTTCGGTTGGGACCTGCGGGACCTCGGGTTCATGCCTGTCTCCTTGTCACCATGAAGGGATGGAGCGCAAGGCGAATCAGGCGGCGTCTGGGCGACGCACCGTCATGATCGTCCGGCGCGGTGCGGACCATAGTCCCGCCGGAATTCTCGTGGCCATATGACATTCGGGTGGCATGCAATGCGACGAAGAGTCGCGCGAGATGCGCCCGCTCCGGGATTTCCCCGGATATCGCGGATCTGCGGCAAGGTTCCGATCGTCGGATCGGCAGTATCCCGGCACGCAGTGCCCGAGGCCGTGCGGACGATCATCGCGGCGTGGGCCGCAGCGAGCGCGTTGCCCTCGTTCGAGGTCGCCGCGCCGGTGCAGGTCCGGTGCCGCACAGGTGCCGCCGCACCGGACCGGCGGCGACCGATCATCCTGTGATCGCGTTCTCCGGCGGCACGCACGGCAGGCCGAGATCGTCGGCGAGTGGCGCGTACGTGATGCTGCCGTTCCACACCTGGAGCCCCTGCAGCAGGCCGGCGTCGCGGCGCGCGGCCTCGCGCCATCCGAGATCGGCGAGCGCGAGCGCGTACGGCAGCGTCGCCTGCGTCAGCGCGAGGGTCGATGTGCGCGCGACCGCGCCCGGCATGTTGCCGACGCAGTAGTGCACGACGCCTTCCTCGACGTAGATCGGATCCGCGTGCGTGGTCTGGTGCGAGGTCTCCGCGCAGCCGCCCTGGTCGATGCCGACGTCGACCAGCACCGACCCGCGCCGCATCGCCCGCAGCATCTCGCGCGTGATGAGCTGCGGTGCGTGGCGTCCGCGCACGAGCACGGCACCGATGACGAGGTCGGACGCGGCGATGTGGCGCGCGATTGCCTGCGGTTCCGAGTAGCACGTCTTCAGACGCGGCCCGTAGAGATCGTCGAGCGCGCGCAGCCGGTCGAGATCCACGTCCAGGATCGTGACGTCGGCACCGAAGCCCATCGCGGTGCGCGCGGCCTGCGTGCCGACGGTGCCCGCCCCCAGGATCGTCCCGATCCCCGGCGGCACACCGGGCACGCCCGGCAGGCACACGCCGCTGCCGCCCTGCGGAAGCATCAGGGCCCACGCGCCCACCTGGATCGCGAGCCGCCCCGCGACCTCGGACATCGGGATCAGCAGCGGGAGTCCGCCGGCGGAATTCGTGACGGTCTCGTAGGCGATGCCGACCGAGCCCGCCGCGCGCATCGCTTCGACGACGTCGGGGCACGTGACGAGATGCAGGTACGTGAACAGCACCTGATCCCGCCGGAAGAAACCGAGTTCGGCGGGCTGCGGTTCCTTCACCTTCATCACGAGGTCGGCGTCCCACGCTTCGGCGGCCGACGCGACGATGGTCGCGCCCGCCGCGACATAGGCGTCGTCCGCGAAGCCGGCGTGTCCGCCCGCACTCGACTGGACGAGCACCGTGTGGCCGCGGCCTCGCAGCGCAGCGGCACCGGCCGGCGTCAGCGCGAGGCGGTATTCGTGGTTCTTGATTTCCTTCGGTACACCGATGCGCATGGTCATGGCTCCTCGTGCTCTGGAATTGCGGGATGTCGCCGACGGTCGCACGGTGGTGCGGCCCTTCCGCAGATCCGCGCGCGGTGGGTCGGCGGATGGCGCGTTACGACGGCCGGACGCTCGCGACCGATGATGCGCCGTCGCGTGCAGTGCCTGCGTACGGTACCGAGCGGACGGTGCGCCGGTCCATCCGGGCCGGGCGGATGTCGATGCGCGGCTCGGGCACGTTCGCACCGCGACGTGTGCATCGGATCGTGCCGATGCCGGAACCTGGTTGCCGCGCTCGACGACGTCGAGCGCTCTTCGCCGCCCTGGTACGCGGACGAAAAAAACGCCCGGCATTGCCGGGCGTTCTTCGCGAACCATGTCAGCCGGTCGATCAGCCGCCGGTGACTTCCTGGCGCTGCTCGCCCAGGCCGTCGATGCCGACACGCATCACGTCGCCGGACTTCAGGAACACGGCGGTCGGCTTGATGCCCATGCCCACGCCGGGCGGCGTGCCCGTCGTGATGACGTCGCCGGGCTTCAGCGTGCACAGGAAGCTCACGTACGCCACGAGCTGGCGGATGTTGAAGATCATCGTGTTCGTGTTGCCGGTCTGCATGCGCTTGCCGTTCACGTCGAGCCACATCGCGAGGTTCTGCGGATCGGCGATCTCGTCGCGCGTCACGAGCCACGGACCGATCGGGCCGAAGGTGTCGAAGCCCTTGCCCTTGTCCCAGGTCTGGCCGCGCTCGAGCTGCCATTCGCGCTCGGACACGTCGTTGCAGATCATGTAGCCGGCGACGTAGTCGAGCGCGTCGGCTTCCGAGACGTTCTTCGCGGTCTTGCCGATCACGAACGCGAGTTCCACTTCCCAGTCGCCCTTCACGGAGCCGGCCGGCAGGACCACGGTGTCGTTCGGACCCATGATGCAGGACGTCGCCTTGTTGAACACGACCGGTTCCTTGGGAATCGGCATGTTCGATTCCTTCGCGTGGTCGGAGTAGTTCAGGCCGATGGCGATGAACTTGCCGACGTTCGCGACCGGCGCGCCGAAGCGCGGATTGCCGTCGACCTTCGGCAGCGAATCCGGATCGAGCGCCTTGATGCGGGCGAGGCTTTCGTCGCTCAGCGCGCTGCCGTCGATGTCCTTCAGGACGCCGGACAGGTCACGGATCGCGCCGTTCGCATCGATGAGGCCGGGCTTCTCGGCACCTGCGGCGCCGTAACGAACGAGTTTCATCTTCGATCTCCCTCTGGTCGGTGATCCGTGATCGCTGCGCGGTTGCCGGTCGTCGGCGGCCGCCGATCCGTGATCGGTGAAAGCGGTTGGTGGTGCTGGAAAGCGTTGCGGTGCGGCGGTCGCGCCTGCCGGAGCGGGCGCGGGCCCGGCATCAGATCGTGATGCCGCCGTCGATGATCACGGCCTGGCCGGTCATGAAGACCGACTCGTCGGACGCGAGGTATACGGCCGTGCCGGAGATCTCGTCGGCCGTCGCGAGGCGCCCCATCGGCTGGCGGGCGACGAAGTCGCGACGGGCTTGTTCGGGGTCGGCGAACGCGTTGATGCGGTCGCCGAGCGACGGGGTGTCGACGGTGCCGGGGCAGATCGCATTCACGCGGATGCCCTGGCGGATGTGGTCGATCGCGAGCGCCTTCGTCATGCCGATCACGGCGGCCTTCGTGGTGCCGTAGACGAAGCGGTTCGGGATGCCCTTGATGCTGCCGGACACCGATGCGACGTTGATGATCGAGCCGCCGCCGGCCGCGATCATCGCGGGCAGGAAGCTGCGGATCATCACGTACGCACTGCGAACGTTCAGGTTGAACGAGAAGTCCCAGTCCTTGTCGGCGCACTCGAGGATGGTGCCGTGGTGCACGAAGCCTGCGCAGTTGAAGAGGATGTCCGGGGCGCCGATCTCGCGGGCGGCCTGCGCGACGTCCTCGTCGTTCAGCACGTCGAGCCTGCGGGTCTCGATGCCGGGCGTGCCGGCGAGTTCCGCGAGCTTCGCGTCGTTGACGTCGGTCGCGATCACGCGGGCACCTTCGCGTGCGAAGGCGAGCGCCGTGGCCCGGCCGATTCCCTGTGCTGCAGCGGTCACTACCGCGGTCTTGCCGGCGAGTCTTCCAGCCACGATGTCCACTCCCGAAGCGCGTGCGCGAAGGGGCCGGAGTATGCCACAGGCCTCCGCGCGGCCGCCGCCCGCGCCGGGCTTCCGCGGGGCACTCCGGGCAGTCGCCGCGAGATCGCATCGACACGCCCGTTCGGGATGCCCGGCGATATAATCCGCGACCTCAAAACGAGAGCGCAGGACACGGACCTCCGGGAGATCGAGGCCGTCCCAACCCCCGCCGCTCGCCCTTCCGCAGGACTCTGGAGAACGCCATGTTGCAAGCCGCCGATCTGATCATCCGCCTCAATGCCGCCGACGACGTGGTCATCGCCCGCGTCGACCTGCCGGCCGGCACCGAAATCGCGAAGGAGAACATCCGCACCGCGACCGCCGTCCCCGCGGGTCACAAGATCGCGACCCACGACATCAAGGAAGGCGAGCCCGTCCGCCGCTACAACCAGATCATCGGCTTCGCGACCCGTCCGATCCGCACGGGCGAGCATGTCCACGTGCACAACCTCGGCATGGGCGCCTTCGAGCGCGACTACGCGTTCGGCGCCGACTACCGTCCGACCGACTTCGTCGCCAACCCCGCGATGTTCCAGGGCTACCACCGCGCCGACGGCCGCGTCGCGACGCGCAACTACATCGGCGTCCTGTCGAGCGTGAACTGCTCGGCCCACGTCACGCGGATGATCGCGCGCCACTTCACCGACGAAGTCCTGGCCGACTACCCGAACGTCGACGGCATCGTGCCGATCACGCACGGAACGGGCTGTGGCATGGGCGCGACGGGCGAGCCGGTCGAACTGCTGCGCCGCGTGCTCGGCGGCTACGCGACGCACGTGAACTTCCACTCGACGCTGATGATCGGCCTCGGCTGCGAGGCGAACCAGATCAACGACCTGCTGGCCGCGCAGGGCCTGAAGCGCTCCGACCAGCTCCAGGCCTTCACCATCCAGGACACCGGCGGCACGGGCAAGACCGTCAAGGAAGGCATCGCGCGCATCAAGGCGCTGCTGCCCGAAGCCAACAAGGTGGCGCGCGCACCGGCGCCGGTCAGCCACATCACGCTGGGCCTGCAGTGCGGCGGCTCGGACGGCTACTCCGGCATCAGCGCGAACCCGGCGCTGGGCGCGGCCGTCGACCTGCTCGTGCAGCACGGCGGCACCGCGATCCTGTCCGAGACGCCCGAGGTCTACGGTGCCGAGCACCTGCTGACCCGCCGCGCCGTGACGCGTGAAGTCGGCGAGAAGCTCGTGAAGCGCATCAAGTGGTGGGAGGACTACACCGAGCGCCTCGGCGGCGAGATGAACAACAACCCGTCGCCCGGCAACAAGGCCGGCGGCCTGACCACGATCCTCGAGAAGTCGCTCGGTGCCGTCGCCAAGGGCGGCACGACGGCCATGATGGATGTCTTCGAGTACGCGCAGCGCGTGACGGCGAAGGGCTTCGTGTTCATGGACACCCCCGGGTACGACCCCGTCTCCGCGACGGGCCAGGTGGCCGGCGGCGCCAACATGATCTGCTTCACGACGGGCCGCGGTTCGGCCTACGGCTGCAAGCCGTCGCCGTCGCTCAAGCTCGCGACGAACTCCGCGCTGTTCGCCCGTCAGGAAGAAGACATGGACATCAACTGCGGCGTGATCGTCGACGGCAAGGCCTCGATCGCGGAAGTCGGCCAGCAGTTCTTCGACATCATCGTGAAGACGGCGTCCGGCGAGCCGTCGAAGAGCGAGCAGTGGGGCTACGGCGACGACGAGTTCGCGCCCTGGGTCCTCGGCCCGACGATGTAATTGGCAGTGCCCGGTGCGGCGCGTCCTGCGTCGCACCGGTCCCACCCGGGGTCCGTCGGCCTGTCGACAGATCCCAACCCGGAGGAAGTCCATGAGCGACAACAACGAAGCCGGCGATCCGCTGGAGTTCTTCCGCAAGATGTGGAACCCGATGTCCTTCCCGATGCCCGGCATGTTCCAGCCGACGATGAACGTGGAAGACGTCGAGAAGAAGATCGCCGAACTGCAGTCCGTCGAGAACTGGCTGAAGATGAACCTCACCTTCCTCCAGATGACCATCAAGACGCTCGAGATGCAGCGGTCCGCGCTGAACGGACTCCAGGAGTCCGCGAAAGCCGCGAAGCAGCCCCGCCAGCCGTGAGGATCAACGCAGCACCGCCGCCGGTCTTCACCGTTCCGGAGACCCCCGCGGTCGGCGTGGTCGGCGAAGTCCGGTCGTCCGCCGCGGTGCGTGCCATCGAGGTCGGCAGCGGAGGGGGCGCGCCGGGCATGGGTTCCCTTGCGCGCAGCTACGAGCCGGTCCCCACGCCGGCGGGTCCGCGGCCGACCTATCTCGATCGCCGCGCCGACGAATCGGCGCGCCGCACCGAGGACCGTCGCCAGCGCGCGATCCCGGTGCTCATCGACACGCGCTCCGGTCGTGATCGCCGCCGCGACAATCGTCGCGAGCGCGATGCCGACGTCGCGCCCGCCCGTTCCGGAATCGACATCAAGGCCTGACCGGCCGCACGCGCCGTCGGGACGCGCCTCGCACCGACGGTAAGGTTGCCGAAAGACGCGCTCCGCAGAATCCGTTCACGCGTCGCGCCCGTTCCCCCGAACGGTGTGCTGCGTGGGCCGCGTCCAACGATCCCCGGCGTCCGCCGTCGATCGGGAAAGCATGGTCTCCCTTTGGGACGCGGCCCTCTTTTCCCTTGCCCTTGTCGCGTGCGGCTGCCGGATTCAGAGCGGCGGCAGCGCCACCCCGATCTGCTGCAGGATGCCGCGCGGCGCGCCGCCCTCGATCGGTTCCGGACGGATCGATGCGAGCCGGTCGCCTTCGATGCGATAGAAGAACCGCTGCTCCGGGATCTGCACCTTGCGATGCGTCGCCGGGATCGGCGCCATGCCCGGCATGTTGAAGACGCCGGCGTGCGTCCCGCCCTGGCGCCAGCGCACGAACCACCAGTGACCCTCCTTTTCCGGTGCATCCGCGCCAGCGCGCTCCGGCGCGTCGTGGTCGTAGCGCCAGTCCGGGAACCCTGCGTAGAGCGCGTGCAGGAAGGGCAGGAAATCCGCCTTCGCCACCGTCTTCCCGGACGAGATCACGACGAGGTCGTCGGCCATCGTCGCGGCGATGCGCGCGACGTCGTGCGTCTTCAGTCCTTCGATGTAGTCCAGCAGGATCGCCGGGACGGTCGTGTCGTTCATTGCTGCTCCTTCGTGATGGTCTTGAATCGTTCCGTCGCCGCGATCAGCTGCGCGCGGATGCCGGGTTCCCAGGCGGAATGTCCCGCGTCGGAAACGACGTGCAGTTCCGCCTCCGGCCACGCTGCCGCAAGGTCGAAGGCGCTGACGGCCGGGCAGACCATGTCGTAGCGCCCCTGCACGATCACGCACGGCAGGTGCCGGATGCGGGCGATGTGCGCAAGCAGTCCGCCCACCGGCAGGAAGCTGTCGTGCGCGAAGTAGTGCGCCTCGATGCGCGCGAGGCCCAGCGCCACGACGTCGTCGCCGAAGTGCTCGATCGACGCGGCATTCGGCAGCAGCGTCGAGCACGAACCTTCGTAGAGACTCCAGCGGCGCGCGGCCGGCATGTGGACCGCGGGGTCCGGATCGTCGAGCCGCCGCCGGAATGCCGTCAGCAGGTCGCCGCGCTCGTCCGCCGTGACGAACGACGCGAAGCGCTGCCACGCATCGGGGAAGACACTGCGGATCCCGTACAGGAACCAGTCGATCTCGGATTCGCGGCAGAGAAAGATGCCGCGGAGCACGAAGCCGAGGCAGCGGTCCGGATGCGCGATGCCGTACGCGAGCGCGAGCGTGGACCCCCACGAACCGCCGAACACGAACCAGCGGTCGATGCCGAGGTGCTCGCGCAGTGTCTCGATGTCGGCGACGAGATGCGGCGTCGTGTTGTCGACGACGTCGCCGAGTGGCTCGGATCGTCCCGCGCCGCGCTGGTCGAAGATCACGATTCGGTAGTGGTCCGGGTCGAAGAAGCGCCGGTGCGCCGGGCTCGCGCCCGCGCCGGGGCCGCCGTGCAGGAACAGGACGGGCACGCCGGCCGGATTGCCGCTCGACTCCCAGTACATGACGTGGCGGTCGTCGAGCGCGAGCCGGCCGGACGCGTGGGATTCGATGTCGGGGAAGAGTTCGGTGCGGGTCGAGGTCATCGGATCGGGGCTCGGGGTTCGGGGTGACTGCATACGAAAGCGTCAGCGGCGTTCGACGGTGAAGCCACGCGCACGCAGCCGTTCGACGAGTCCGCCGGGGCCGGTCATGTGGCCCGCGCCGACCGCGACGAGGACGACCTCGCGGCCCGCGAGCATCGTCGCGATGCGTTCGACCATCGCGTCGTTGCGGTCGTCGAACAGCGCTGCCTTCAGGTTCGCGGCGACGGCATCGGGCATGCGATCGAGGTCGTCCGAGACGATCCTGTCGAGGCGCTCCGCATCGCCGCGCAGCCACGCGTCGAGCATCGCGCCGAGTTCGCGTCCGAGCGAACCGTCGCGCACGGCCCGCACGGTCTCGGCGAGCATCGCGACCTGCACGTCGGGCGGGAGGCTGTCCATCATCGTCATCTGCATCGCGATGGATTCCAGCTCGACGATCCGCTTGCCGTCGCGATGCGCGCGCTGCGCCAGTTGCAGGTCGAGCCCCAGCGCGGCATCCATGCCGTGCCGGCCCGCCTCGACGACCGTCAGCGTCATCGAGAGCATGTGCGGCTTCATGGTGCGTCCGGCTTCCGCCGGGATCCCGAGCGTGCGCAGTGCATCGAGCGTGTCGCGGTAGACGTCCGGCGGGACATGCTGCTCGAGGTTGTCGGGCGGCGTGTAGACGAACGACGGCGCGATCGCGATGAGGCTCGCGGTGTCGGACACGTCGGCCTCGAGTGCGAGCACGTCGGCCTGTGCGTAGGCCGCCTCGATGGCCGGCGGCAGCGGGTGGAACGCCTTGCTGCCGACGTGGATCGTGCCGAGCAGATGCAGCGTCGTCGTCGGCGAGGTGACGGTCCAGAGCAGGCCGCGATGGCCGGACTCGGCCGCGACCGGATGGCCGGCGAACGTGGTGACGAGGCCGAGGGTGAAGGCGAGCAGGCGGAAGAGCACGGCGACTCCGAGAGGATTGGTCGCCGGAGTTTAGGGCCTGTTCGCGCGATGGATGCGGGATGCGTTGCCGCCACGACCGGATGTCGCGCAGGTCACGTGCGACGGGCGTCGTCGCGCACCGCCGGGTGGACGCATCGCGCACATCCGCGGCGACGTCGACGACTGCCGCGAACGTCGTTTCCGCTGGTCGCGGACGCACGGTCCCGCGGAGGTTGGCGCGTATACTTCACCGCCTTCCCACGAGAACCCATCCGCCATGGACGACACGCTCAAGAAGGCAGCCCTCGACTATCACCGCCTGCCGACGCCCGGAAAGATCTCGATCCTTCCGACCAAGGCACTGCTCACCCAGCGCGACCTCGCGCTCGCGTACTCACCCGGTGTGGCGTTCGCCTGCCACGAGATCGTCGCGGACCCTTCGACCGCCCGCAGCTACACGTCGCGCGGCAACCTGATCGGCGTCGTCACCAACGGCACGGCCGTCCTCGGTCTCGGCAACATCGGCCCGCTCGCGGCCAAGCCGGTGATGGAAGGCAAGGCCGTCCTCTTCAAGAAGTTCGCCGGCATCGACTGCTTCGACATCGAGGTCGCGGAGAACGACCCCGACAAGCTCGTCGAGATCATCGCGGCGCTCGAACCGACGTTCGGCGGGATCAACCTCGAGGACATCAAGGCGCCGGAGTGCTTCTACGTCGAGCGCAAGCTGCGCGAGCGGATGAAGATCCCGGTCTTCCACGACGACCAGCACGGCACCGCGATCATCGTCGGCGCGGCCGTCCTGAACGGCCTGAAGGTCGTCGACAAGAACATCGAGGACGTGAAGCTCGTGTGCTCCGGCGCCGGCGCCGCCGCGCTCGCGTGTCTCGACCTGCTCGTGCAGGTCGGCGTGCGGATGGAGAACATCTTCGTGTCCGACATCAAGGGTGTCGTCTACGAAGGTCGCGTCGAGGAGATGGACGACAACAAGGCGCGTTACGCGAAGGCGACGTCCGCGCGCACGCTGGCCGACGTCATGCCGGGCGCCGACATCTTCCTGGGCCTCTCGGCCGCGGGCGTGCTGAAGCCCGAACTGGTGAAGACGATGGCGGCGAATCCGCTGATCCTCGCGCTCGCGAATCCGACGCCGGAGATCATGCCGGACGAGGCGAAGGCCGTGCGGCCCGACGCGATCATCGCGACCGGCCGGTCGGACTACCCGAACCAGGTGAACAACGTCCTGTGCTTCCCGTTCATCTTCCGCGGCGCGCTCGACGTCGGCGCGACGACGATCACCGAAGAGATGAAGCTCGCGGCCGTCCGCGCGATCGCCGAGCTGGCGATGGCCGAGCAGTCCGAGATCGTGGCGTCCGCGTACGGCCAGGAGGACCTCCGCTTCGGTCCGGAGTACCTGATCCCGAAGCCGTTCGATCCGCGCCTCATCGTGCAGATCGCGCCGGCCGTCGCGCAGGCCGCGATGGACAGCGGCGTGGCGACGCGCCCGATCCGCGACTTCGCGGCGTATCGCGAGCAGCTCCTGAACTTCGTCTACCAGTCCGGCCTGATCATGCGGCCCGTGTTCGCGGCCGCGAAGCGCAATCCGAAGCGCGTCGTGTTCGCCGAGGGCGAAGACGAACGCGTGCTGCGGGCCGTGCAGGCGATCGTCGACGAGGGCATCGCGAAGCCGATCCTGGTGGGGCGTCCGGAAGTCGTCGAGCCGCGCATCGAGCGTTACGGGCTGCGCATCCGCGCCGGTCGCGATTTCGAGCTGGTGAATCCGAACTCGGACCCGCGTTATCGCGACTACTGGCAGGCGTACTACAACCTGATGCAGCGCAAGGGCATCTCGGTCGAGCTGGCGAAGCGCGAGGTGATCCGCCGCACGACGCTGATCGGCGCGCTGATGGTGAAGCTCGGTGATGCCGATGCGCTCGTCTGCGGCACGTACGCCGAGCACCGCCAGCATCTGGAACACGTCTCGAACGTGATCGGGCTGCGGCCGGGCGCGAAGAAGTTCGCGACGATGAACCTGCTGATCCTGCAGAACCGCACGATCTTCATCTGCGACACGTACGTCAACCAGGACCCGACAGCCGAGGATCTCGCCGACATCACGCGCCTCGCTGCCGAGGAAGTCCGCCGCTTCGGCCTCGCGCCGAAGGTCGCGCTGCTGTCGCATTCGAACTTCGGCTCGGTGCCGTCGGCCTCGGCCGCGAAGATGGCCCGTGCCCGCGAACTGATCGAACAGTACGACCCGACGCTCGAGGTGGAAGGCGAGATGCACGGCGACGCCGCGCTCGACGAGCAGATCCGCATGCGCATCTTCCCGAACTCGAAGCTGAAGGGCGAAGCGAACCTCCTGATCATGCCGACGCTCGATGCCGCGAACATCGCGTTCAACCTGCTGAAGGTCGTGAGCGGCGAGGGCATCACAGTCGGTCCGATCCTGCTCGGTGCCGCGAAGACGGTGCACATCGTCACGGCCACCGCGACGGTGCGCCGCCTCGTCAACATCACGGCACTCGCGTCGGTGGATGCCGCTTCTCAGCGGTAGTCACGCATCCGGTGACGCCGGCGCGACCGCGTCCGGCGTCGTCACCGCGATCGTGCTGCGGCCGGCGCGGCGCCAGCCTGCGGTCGTCGTCGACACCGCGCTGGCGCTGGCCGGCCGCGGTCTCGAAGGCGATCGCGCGTCGGCCCGTTCGCATCGCACCCGCCAGGTCACTCTGATCGACGCGGCGGTCATCGAACGCGTCGGGCGCCAGCTGGGTCTCGGCACGATAGCCCCCGCCATCCTCCGCAGGAACCTCGTCGTGCGCGGACTGGATCTCGACACCGCGCGCGGTCGCTGGCTTCGCGTCGGCGATGCGCTGCTCGAAGTGACGGGTCCGTGCGATCCGTGCGCGCGGATGGAGGACGTGCTGGGCGAAGGCGGCTGGGACGCGCTGCGCGACGCCGGCGGGCTGACGGCGGTGGTGCGCGAGGCGGGGCGGATCGTGGTGGGGGACGGGGTGAGGGTGGTGGACGTACCGCGGCCTCCGGGTGTTGCGTAGGTCGGATTAGCGCCGCAGGCGCGTAATCCGACGCCGGCGCTCGCACACCGCGTCGAATGACGCGGTGTGCGCCGATCCGATCTGCGCATCTCATCCGACGACCTGCGCTGCTGCGGAACTGCCGTGCCCCGAAACACTCACACCCCATCACGCATGGCGCCCGGCGCCGAATTTTCCCGGAGTACTGCAATGAAGAAGAGACCGAACATCACCCTCTCGTCGCTCGACGCGGAGCGGCTGGAACAGATGCTGGATCAACTGCCGCGCGAAGGCGTCGCGGTCCGTGATGACCTCGAGGAGGAACTCGCCCGGGCGAACGTCGTGGCGCCGGAGGACGTGCCGCCCGACGTGGTGACGATGAACTCCACCGCGCGTTTCCGCGTCGATTCGTCGGGCAAGACCTTCTGTCTGACGCTGGTCTACCCGAAGGACGTCGACGGGAGCGGCGAGAAGATCTCGATCCTCGCGCCCGTGGGCAGTGCGCTGCTCGGGCTGTCTCAGGGGGACGAGATCGAGTGGCCGAAACCGGGTGGCGAAATGCTGCGGGTCCGGCTCGACGAAGTGACCTACCAGCCCGAGCGGGCCGGGATCTACCACGTCTGAACGTCGCATCCGGTGACGGGCGCCGGTGCGTGCTTCCGCGCGGTCGCGACGGTGCGGAAGCCGGCGAACACCGGCGCCGGCCGCGGTGATGGGTGGTGCCGGGATAGCCCCGTGGCGTCGCGCGGCGAACGCACCGGTCACCGCTTCGCCCGCACCACCTCCCCCTCCTCGTTCCGCTCCACCCCCGCCACACGCCGCGCCTTCGCGATGTACTCCAGCGACGCGGCCTCGCGCTGGATGCGGCAGCGCTTCAGTGCCTCGTCGATCAGCGGGGCCATCTGGAATTTCTGGGCTTCCGTCAGCGGGACGCCCTTGAGATCCGTCGCGAGCAGCTCCACCTCCAGTCGGCAGTCGGCGAGTGCCGCGGCGGGCAGGCAGAGCAGGGTGGTCGTCAGCAGCTTGCGCATGGTCGTGTCCGGGAACGGCGCGATCCGCGATCGGGCAGACCGCGCCGGGGTGTTCAGATGCCGAGGAGCTTGCGGGCTTTTTCCAGCGTCTCGACGGAGTCCTTGTGCTTGCCTGCCTTGTGGAAGGCTTCGCCCTCGGCGCGCAGCTTCGTGACTTCCTCGAGCTGCGCCGTCGTCAGGGTCGGTTTCTTCGCGAGCGCCTCGTCGATGGCCTTCATGTCGGCGGGGCAGTGGTTGGCGAATGCGCCGGTGGTCGTGCCGGCGAGTGCGAGTGCGACGAACAGTGAACGGATCTTCATGGAGTGCTCCTGGGGCGAAACGGTCTGACGACGGATGTCCGGTCACGCGATGTTCTTCGTGTGAGCGGCTCCGGTGCGGGGGGCGGCGAACCTTCCGGCCGTCCCGGCGACTATAGACACGGAATCCGGGGCGAGTTTCCGCGGTCTGCCCCGAATTGCCGGGCGGACCATGCCGCCCGTCACGACCTTCCCATAGAATCCCGGCCGCCGGTGCGAGTCCGCGCGGGCCGGACACAGAGATGATCGAGACCTCCTTCACCATCACCCGCGACTGGGTGGCACAGCGGCTGTCTTCCCTCGACGTCGGCGATCATCCGCCGCCCGAGGGCATCGAGCTCTACCGGCATCCGGACGACTTCGAGCCGAAGCCGGCCGCCGTGCTCGTGCCGCTCGTCAACCGGGCGGAGGGCGTGACCATCCTGCTCACGCAGCGCACGGCGCACCTGAACGCGCATGCCGGGCAGATCAGCTTTCCCGGCGGGCGCGTCGACCCGGGCGATCGCGACCGCATCGACACGGCGCTCCGCGAGACCGTCGAGGAGACCGGCCTGCCGCGCGAACTCGTCGACACGCTGGGTTTCCTGCCGGAGTTCGACATCGCGACGGGCTTCCGCGTCACGCCGGTGGTCGGCTGGATCGAGCCACCGTTTCCGCTGCAACCCGACGCGTTCGAAGTCGCCGACATCTTCGAGGTGCCGCTCGGGTTCATCCTCGACCCCGCCAATCACCTCCGCCATCACGACGTCCGCGACGGCCGGCCGCGGCAGTACTTCTCGATGCCGTGGGAGGGCCGCAACATCTGGGGCGCGACGGCGGGCATGCTGCACTCCCTCTACCGAATCCTGAGAGCCGACGACTGATGGCGAAGGACAAGACGCCGGTGAGCCCGGCCATCCGCATGCTCCGTGCGAACGGCGTGGCGTTCACCGATCACCTGTACGACTACGAGGACCGCGGCGGCACCGAGGTGTCGGCCCGCGAGCTGGGCGTCGACGAGCACGCCGTCGTGAAGACGCTCGTGATGGAGGACGACGCGAAGCGTCCGCTCGTCGTGCTGATGCACGGCGACCGCAAGGTGTCCACCAAGGAGCTCGCCCGCACGATCGGCGTGAAGACGATCCAGCCCTGCAATCCCGAGACGGCGAACCGGCACTCCGGCTACATGGTCGGCGGCACGTCGCCGTTCGGCACCCGCAAGGAGATGCCGGTCTACATGGAGCAGACGATCGTCGACCTCCCGAAGATCTACATCAACGGCGGCAAGCGCGGCTACCTCGTCGGCGTCGCGCCGGCGGACGTGATCCGGGTGCTGAAGCCGACGCTGGTGACCGTGGGGATTCTCGATGAGGGATGAGGAAACGCAGGTCGGATCAGCGGCATCGCCGCGTAATCCGACGCGGACGGATGTGCTGGCGACGGCGTCGGATTACGCGACTGCGTCGCTAATCCGACCTACGCTTCATCGCCTGACGCCTGACGCCTGACGCCTGACGCCTGACGCCTGACGCCTGACGCCTGACGCCTGACGCCTGACGCCTGACGCCCAACGCCCAACGCCCAACGCCCAACGCCAAACGCCCAACGCCTGACGCCTCCATGCTCGAACTCCTCGCCCTCTTCATCGCCCTTGCCGCCGGCTGGTTCTGGATCGACACGCTCAACGCCCGTGAGACCGCGCTCGCCGAGGGGCAGCGCGCGTGCGAGGCCGAAGGTTTCCAGTTCCTCGACTGGACCGTCGCGCAGTCGCGGCTGCGGCTCGACCGCGACGACGACGGCCGGCTGCGGCTGCGGCGCATCTACGAATTCGAGTACAGCGAGACCGGCGGCGATCGCCAGACCGGCAGCGTCACGCTCCTCGGACGCAGCGTGCTGTCGGTGCGGCTCGCGTCGACGGCGATCCTGTCCGCCTCGAACGTCGTGCCGCTGCGCTGATCGCCGGCGGCCCCGCGCGTCGTCGCCGGTGCAATCCGGTCGATCGGTCGTCATGACCCTGTGGCACCATCGGGTTTCCAACCCCAGACCATAGGAGAGCGACATGGCTCACCCCGAACAAGAAGACGTCGGACTCCTGGCCGAGATCGAGATGCTCGCGAGCGAACGCGAGAGCCTGCTGCGCACGATCGGTGCGGCATCCGTGTTCTTCGCCAATCTCGACGTCGAGACGCTGCCGGAATCCGCGTACGACGCCGCCGATGTGCTCGCGAAGTGCCTCGATGCCCTCCCCGAGGAACTCCTCGGCGAAGCCCTCGAACTCGTCCGTCCGCTCGTCGAGAAGGACCTCGACAACGCAGCGGAACACGCCGACGACTGATCGCATGACCTGACCGTCCCGGCTCCGCGCCGGTGCCGGTTCCTGACACGACGGCCCGCTCCTGCAGCGGGCCGTTGCGTTTCCGGCGCCCCACGACGCGCCCGACCCCGCCGACCGTGCGCCTCCCGCGCCGAAACGGTGCGCAGCGCACCGGGGGCGGCTCGCTTCCGGTGCGTCCGCAGTCCGCGGCGGTGCGCGAAAGCGCCGCGAAGAGATCCTCGAATTTCACGGGAACCCAGTAACCACAAGGGTTTCCGCGATCATGCCCCGTCGTGGCACATCGATTGCCATAAGAGCCCCCGAGCGTTCCGGGCCGTCGCAGCACTGCGGTGCCCGCGGACCCCGGGACGCGCTCGTCATGCCATCAACCTCGACAGGGAGCCACACCAATGAATCGTCGTCTCGTCATGAAAGCCGCGGCAGCCGCCGTGGCCAGCGCCTGGATGTTCTCCGCCGGCGTCGCGTCCGCCGCGGACACGATCAAGATCGGCGTCCTCCATTCGCTGTCCGGCACGATGGCCATCAGTGAAACCGCGTTGAAGAACACGGCGCTGATGACCATCGACGAGATCAACGCGAAGGGCGGCGTCCTGGGCAAGAAGCTCGAAGCCGTGATCGTCGACCCGGCCTCGAACTGGCCGCTGTTCGCCGAGAAGGCCCGCCAGCTCATCACGCAGGACAAGGTCGCCGTCGTCTTCGGCTGCTGGACCTCGGTGTCGCGGAAGTCGGTGCTGCCGGTCTTCGAGGAACTCAACAGCCTCCTGTTCTACCCGGTGCAGTACGAAGGCGAGGAACTCTCGCAGAACGTCTTCTACACGGGCGCCGCGCCCAACCAGCAGGCGATCCCGGCGGTCGAGTACCTGATGAGCAAGGACGGCGGCGGCGCGAAGCGCTTCGTGCTGCTCGGGACCGACTACGTGTACCCGCGCACGACCAACAAGATCCTGCGCGCCTTCCTGAAGAGCAAGGGTGTGGCCGAGGCCGACATCATGGAGGACTACACGCCCTTCGGTCACAGCGACTACCAGACCATCATCGCGAAGATCAAGAAGTTCGCCGGCGAGGGCAAGAAGACGGCCGTCATCTCGACGATCAACGGTGACTCGAACGTGCCCTTCTACAAGGAACTCGGCAACCAGGGCCTGAAGGCGACCGACGTGCCGGTCGTGGCCTTCTCGGTCGGTGAAGAGGAACTGCGTGGCGTCGACACGAAGCCGCTCATCGGCCACCTCGCGGCGTGGAACTACTTCATGTCCGTGAAGAACGGCCAGAACGGCGCATTCATCAAGCAGTACAAGGCGTGGGCGAAGGCCAACAAGATCCCGAACCTCGACACGGTCGTGACGAACGATCCGATGGAAGCCACGTACGTCGGCATCCACATGTGGAAGCAGGCCGTCGAGAAGGCGAAGTCGACCGATGTCGACAAGGTCCGCGCCGCGATGGCCGGCCAGACCTTCAAGTCGCCGTCGGGCTTCACGCTGAAGATGGACGAGACCAACCACCACCTCCACAAGCCCGTGATGATCGGTGAAGTGCAGGGCGACGGTCAGTTCGATGTCGTATGGAAGACGAAGGGTCCGATCCGCGCGCAGCCGTGGAGCCCCTTCATCGCCGGCAACGAAAACAAGCAGAAGCTCTGAGCGACACCGGCGCGCAATGCGCCGGCCACGGGAGGCGCCCCCGGCGCCTCCCCGTTACAGAGTTCGAAGACGAGTCTCCGTGCGCCGGCAACGGCGTGCGGAGTCTTCACAGGAGGATCCCGTGCATACGAACCCGAGTCACCGGGCAGGATGGCGCTCGACCTGCATCGCGCTGATGCTGGCGATCGTCGCAGTGCTTCCGGGTACCGCCAGCGCCGCGCTCGACGCCGCGCTCGTCGCGGGGCTCGCCTCGGAAGAGACGGCCGACAAGCGCGAAGCCATCGATGCGATCGCCGCGTCCGGCGATCCGCAGGCGCTCGCGCTGCTCTCCGCGCTGAGCGACGGCCTGCTGCGTGTCACGCCGCAGAAGCAGTTCGTCATCAAGGCGCGCGGTGAACTCACCGACGCGATCACCGGCCAGCCGCTCGACGCGGAGCCCGACGACCTGGAGAAGGTCACGATCAACAACCGCCTGCGTTCGCAGGTGGATTCCGCCGTCGCGGCGCTGCGCGTGCTGTCGCCCGATCCGAAGGTGCGGCTCGAGGCGGCGCGCGGCATCGAACCGTCCGAGGCGTTGCTGCCGACGCTCTCGAAGGCGCTCGCCGCCGAGACCGTGCCGGAGATCCGCGAAGTCCTGCGGCAGTCGGTCGCAGCCGCGCAGATCGCGAGCAGCGACGCGAAGCTGCGCCTCGCGGCGATCGGCGTGCTGGCCGAGAGCGGCGATGCGCGCGCCAAGACACTGCTGCAACCGCTCGTCGAGAAGCTCGACGGCGGTGCGTGGCGCGAGCCCGATGTCGGCGTGCGCGAGGCCGCCGCGACGGCGCTCGGCGCGATCGAACGCCGGCTCCTGTTCTACGACTTCGCCGGACGACTCTTCGCCGGCGTGAGCCTCGGCAGCATCCTGCTGCTCGCCGCGCTGGGTCTCGCGATCACGTACGGACTGCTCGGCGTCATCAACATGGCGCACGGCGAGATGCTGATGATCGGCGCGTACGCGACGTACGCGACGCAGCAGGTGTTCCGTGCGCAGTTTCCCGCGGCCGAGGGCTGGTACCTCGTGTGCGCGCTGCCCGTGGCCTTCCTCGCCGCGGCGCTCGTCGGCATGGCGCTCGAACGCACCGTGATCCGCTGGCTCTACGGACGCCCGCTCGAGACGCTGCTCGCGACGTGGGGCATCAGCCTCTTCCTGATCCAGCTCGTGCGCACGCTCTTCGGTGCGCAGAACGTCGAGGTGTCGAACCCCGCGTGGATGAGCGGCGGCATCGAGATCTCGAACCTCGTGCTGCCTTACAACCGCATCGTGATCATCGGGTTCTCGCTCGTCGTGCTGCTGCTCGTGTGGCTGATGCTGACGCGCACCCGCCTCGGACTCTTCGTGCGCAGCGTCACGCAGAACCGCCGGATGGCGTCGTGCGTCGGCGTGAACACGGGGCGCGTCGACCTGATGGCCTTCGGACTCGGGTCCGGCATCGGTGGCCTCGCCGGCTGCGCGCTCTCGCAGGTCGGCAACGTGGGCCCCGATCTCGGCCAGAGCTACATCATCGATTCGTTCATGGTCGTCGTGCTCGGCGGTGTCGGCCAGCTGATCGGCACCGTCTACGCGGCGCTCGGTCTCGGCGTCGCCGCGAAGTTCCTCGAGCCGTTCGTCGGCGCCGTGCCGACGAAGATCCTGATCCTCGTGATCATCATCGCGTTCATCCAGAAGCGTCCTCAGGGCTTGTTCGCCTTGAAGGGCCGGTCGGTGGAAGCATGAGCGACCTGGCGAGGGGCCCCGTGACAACGGGGATCGACAGTCACGCGATTGCTTCAGGGCGCCGACACGCAGCTCGTTGCATGACCATCCGTCATTCAGGAGGCGCCGGAGCATGAGTGCACCGACATTCGCCATTCCCGGCCGCGAGCCGCTCTTCGGCGGCAGGGGCTGGACCGCGCTCGTCGCGTTCGTGCTCGCCGTCGTCGTGGTCGTGCCGGCGCTGTTCCTCGCGGTGCCCGAGTCCAGCCCGTTCCACCTGTCGGCGTACTTCGTCACGCTGATGGGCAAGATCATGTGCTACTGCGTCGTCGCGATCGCGATGAACCTGATCTGGGGCTACACCGGCATCCTGAGTCTCGGCCACGGCGTGTTCTTCGCGCTCGGCGGCTACGCCTTCGGGATGTACCTGATGCGCATGATCGGGCACGAGGGCCAGTACCAGAGCGACCTGCCGGACTTCATGGTGTTCCTCGACTGGAAGTCCTACCCCTGGTACTGGTCGTTCACGGAGCACTTCTGGTACAGCGCGCTGCTCGTCGTGCTCGTGCCGGGCCTGCTCGCCTTCGTGTTCGGGTACTTCGCGTTCCGCTCGCGGATCAAGGGCGTGTACTTCTCGATCATCACGCAGGCGCTGACCTTCGCGTTCATGCTGCTCTTCTTCCGCAACGACACGGGCTTCGGCGGCAACAACGGCTTCACGGACTTCAAGCAGGTGCTCGGCTGGCGCGTTTCGGATCCGGAGACGCGTGCCACGCTGTTCGCGCTGGCCGGCCTGTACCTCGCGGGCTGCCTGATCCTCACGCGGATGCTCGTGCGCTCGAAGTTCGGCCGCGTGCTCACCGCGATCCGCGATTCCGAGAGCCGGCTGATGTTCTCGGGCTACAACCCGCTGTGGTTCAAGCTGTCGATCTGGACGCTCTCGGCCGTGCTCTGCGGCGTGGCGGGGGCGCTGTACGTGCCGCTCGTCGGGATCATCAACCCGGGCGAGATGTCGCCGGCCAACTCCATCGAGATCGCGATCTGGGTCGCGGTCGGCGGACGCGGCACGCTGCTCGGCCCGATCATCGGTGCGGGTCTCGTGAACGGTGCAAAGAGCTTCTTCACGCAGTCGTTCCCGGAGTACTGGCTGTTCTTCCTGGGGGCGTTGTTCGTCGCCGTGACGCTGTTCCTGCCGCACGGCGTGGCGGGCTGGTTCGAGCGCCGGTTCGGCAAGGGAGCGAAGGCATGACCACGACGACGAACGGCGATCTCCGGTCGGGCCAGACCTCCGGCCTCGGCCACATCATGCCGACGGGCGTGGACACGAGCCACGGGCCGATCCTGTATCTCGAGGACATCGGCGTGAGCTTCGACGGCTTCCGCGCGCTGAACAAGCTGACGCTCACGATCGAGACCGGCGAACTCCGCTGCATCATCGGACCGAACGGCGCCGGCAAGACGACGATGATGGACGTCATCACCGGCAAGACGCGACCCGACGAAGGCACGGCGTACTTCGGCCAGACCATCGATCTCACGCGGCTCACCGAACCCGAGATCGCGCACGCCGGCATCGGCCGCAAGTTCCAGAAGCCGACGGTCTTCGAGAACCTCACGGTCGTCGAGAACCTCGAGCTGGCGATGAAGACCGACAAGCGCGTGCGGGCGAGCCTCCGCGCGAAGCTCTCCGGCGACGACCTCGCGCGCATCGGCGAGAACCTCGAGCTGATCCGCCTGGAATCCGAAGCAGGCCGCCTCGCGGGCGTGCTCTCGCACGGCCAGAAGCAGTGGCTCGAGATCGGGATGCTGCTCATGCAGGAGCCGAAGCTGCTGCTGCTCGACGAACCGGCGGCCGGCATGACCGACCACGAGACCGCGCGCACGGCGGAACTCTTCCTGAAGCTCGCCGGCAGCCACACGCTCGTCGTCGTCGAGCACGACATGGACTTCATCGCGGCGATCGCCAGCACCGTCACCGTGCTCCACGAGGGCTCGGTGCTCGCCGAGGGCACGCTCGACGAAGTGAAGGGCAACGACCGCGTGATCGAGGTGTACCTTGGACGCTGATCGCGCGGTGTTCGCAATGCACGCGGCGCGTCGTCGCGCCGAACGGATGGACGCGGGCCGATCGGGCCGACACGAAGGCGACCGGCCATGCTGAAGATCTCCCACCTGGACCACTACTACGGCAGCAGCCACACGCTGCGCGACGTGTCGTTCGACATCCCGACCGGCGGCGTCACGACGCTGCTCGGCCGCAACGGCGTCGGCAAGACGACGCTGCTGAAATGCCTGATGGGCGTCGAGAAGGTGCGCGGCGGCACGCTCACGCTCGACGACCGCGACATCACGAATCTTTCGCCCTTCGCGCGCGCACGCGCCGGTCTCGGCTACGTGCCGCAGGGCCGCGAGATCTTTCCGCGGCTCTCGGTGGAGGAGAACCTCCTGATGGGCCTGGCCGGCAAGCAGTCCGGCGGGCTGAAGGATCTCCCGCCGGAGATCTGGGAGATGTTCCCCGTGCTGAACGACATGCGGCATCGCCGCGGCGGCGACCTCTCGGGCGGGCAGCAGCAGCAGCTCGCGATCGGCCGCGCGCTGGCGATGCGTCCGCGCGTGCTGATCCTCGACGAGCCCACCGAAGGCATCCAGCCGTCGATCATCAAGGACATCGAGCGCGCGATCCGCAAGCTCGCGCAGCGCGGCGACATGGCGATCCTGCTGGTGGAGCAGTACTACGATTTCGCGCGCGACCTCGCCGATCGATACGTCGTGCTGAACCGCGGCGTCGTGGTGAAGAGCGGTCCGGGCGAGGAGATGGAACGCGAGAATGTGAGGGCGTTGCTGGCGGTGTGAGGAAGGCAGGCAATAGGCGATAGGCGTCATCAGGTCTCAGGCGAAAGGCGTCAGGCGTCGGGCGCCCTCTCCCCCGGCCCCTCTCCCGCGAGCGGGCGAGGGGAGCGTAGGTCGGATTAGCGGCACAGCCGCGTAATCCGACGCCGTCGCCCGCACCATCGTCCGCGTCGGATTACGCGCTGCGCGCTAATCCGACCTACCCTCCGTCGTCACGCGACACGGTGAATTTTCGAAAGGACGAACGATGGATCTTTCCCCGAGAGACAAGGACAAGCTGCTGATCTTCACCGCCGCGCTGCTCGCCGAACGGCGCCGCGCGCG
>CAUJJX010000020.1 GCA_963205165.1 Pseudomonadota bacterium
GGGCAGCATGTAGTCGACGTTCAGCCGGCCGGACCAGTCGGACCCGTCGAACACGGCGCTGCGTCCGTCGCGACGGTTGTACTGGCCGGTGGCCGAGAGTTCGATGCGGTCGGTGACAGGCTGGCGGACCGTCACGCCGACGGCGTATCGCTGGCCATCGCGGAGATCCGAGTCGAAGCGGTCGGCGAACCAGCGACCGAACACCGTGAAGGTGGGTGCGAGGAAGTCCCCGGACGGGCGGTACTGGAAGCCGAGATTGCCGCCGAGGCTCGCTCGATCGAGACCCTCGAAGTCGACGAACTTCTCGCCGCCGCCCTGCAGCGTGAGCATCAGACGGGTGTGCGTCGAGACGGGCATGACGAACGTCTTCGCGACATTGAGGCCGAGGCTCTGGTCCGGGAGGACGTTGTCCGTGCCCTTGCGTCCGCGCGTCACGTTGTCGTCGTACGTGTAGCCGGCCTCGACGCGCACGCCGAGCGACTGTGCCGCGGCTGGATGCGCGCCCAGCGCTGTAGCGGCAGCGACGAATGCCGACACGGCCATTCGACGATGGCGGCGTCCCGGGTGCTGCCGACGAGGCGACGGTCGAGGGGCCGGCGCGTCGATCATGTCGACGATCTGTTCCACGCGCTTTCTCCGGGTGTGCGGTCGCCCGGATGGTACGAAGAGTCGGCCCCTCGTACCAGAACGAATCCAGCCGCTACGCAGTCGTCTTCTTCGGGTCGATCGAAGGCGTGAAGGCGTCGGAGTAGAACTCGTCGTCGGGCAGGCGGCAGCGGGTCGTGAAATCGCGATGTGCGGCTTCGACGACGACCGGTGCGCCGCAGGCGTACACCTGATGGCCGGACAGGTTCGGGAAGTCCGCGACGACGGCCTCGTGGACGAAGCCGGTGCGGCCGGTCCAGGCGTCCTCGGGTTCCGCGTCGGAGATCACGGGGATGAACGTGAAGACCGGGTGGTCGGCGGCCCACTGCTGCGCGAGTTCCATCATGTAGAGGTCGGACGGCCGGCGGCCGCCCCAGTACAGGACCATCTCGCGGACGATGCCGGCGTGGAACGCGTGTTCGATGATGGCCTTGATCGGTGCGAAGCCCGTGCCGCTCGCGACGAAGATGATCGGCTTGTCGCTGTCCTCGCGCAGGAAGAAGGTGCCGAGCGGGCCCTCGAAGCGGAGGATGTCCTTCTCCTTCATCGCGCCGAACACGTATTCGGTGAAGGCACCGCCCTTCATGTTCCGCACGTGAAGCTCGACGTGCTCGTCGTCGTGCGGCGGGTTGGCCATCGAGTACGCGCGCCGCTTGCCGTCGCGCATGATGATCTCGAGGTACTGCCCCGACAGGAACTGCAGCCGTTCGTTGGCCGGAAGCTTCAGCTTGATGATCGCGACGTCGCCCGCCGGGCGCTCGATCGACTGCACCCGCGCCGGCAGCTTCTTCACCTGGATCTCGCCGACACCGCCGACCTCGCGGGCGTCGATCACGAGATCCGACAACGGTTTGGCGCAGCAGAAGAGCGCGAAGCCCTGCTGCTTCTCGACGTCGGTCAGGGTGTAGACCTGGTGTGCACCGTAGTCGACCTGTCCGTCGACGATCTTGCCCTTGCAGGCGCCGCACGCGCCGTTGCGGCAGCCGTAGGGCAGGGTGATGCCGGCGGCGAGGGCGGCTGCGAGAACCGTTTCACCCTCGGAGACCTCGAAGGCGTGGCCGGTTTTCTGGATCGTGACTTTGGACATGGGCAGATTCGGGTTCCGGGCTCCAGTCCGTCGCCGGACCGTCACCACCATCAATTAGAATTCGAGGGGTATGAAAAGACTGCTCATCATCGGCTGCGGTGACGTGGCGCTGCGCATGGTGCCCCATCTCGCCGGCCGCTACCGCCTTTACGCCCTGACCCATTCTGCCTCGCGCGAAGCGACGCTGAGGCGCCTGGGTATCGTCCCGATCCCGGGGGATCTCGACGTGCCGGAATCCCTGGGGCGTCTCGGCGGCCTCGCGCACGAGGTCGTGCATGCCGCGCCTCCACCGTCGTCCGGCGCGCACGACACGCGGACCGCAGCACTGATCCGGGCTCTGGCGCGGCGCGGGAGGTTACCACAGCGTTTTGTCTACCTCAGCACGAGCGGCGTCTACGGCAACTGCCGGGGCGAATGGGTTCCCGAGACGCGTCCGCTGCATCCGGAAACGGCCCGCGCCGTGCGCCGCGCCGACGCCGAGATGCGCCTCCGCGGCTGGGGGCGGACGGCGGGCGTCGCGGTGTCGATCCTCCGCGTGCCGGGCATCTACGCCGCCGACCGTCTGCCCATCGAGCGCCTGAAGGCCGGGACCCCGGCGCTCGCGCACGAATCCGATCCGTACACGAACCACATCCACGCCGACGATCTCGCCCGGATCGTCGTCGCGACCCTGCTGCGCGGGCGGGCGGGTCGGGCCTACAACGCGTCGGACGACAGCGACATGCGGATGGGCGAGTACTTCGATCTCGTCGCCGGACACTTCGGCCTGCCGCGTCCGCCGCGGGTCGCCTGGCAGGACGCCGTCGCGGCGATGCCTGCGCAACTGCTCTCGTTCATGCAGGAATCCCGGCGACTCGTGAACGACCGGCTCAAGAACGAGCTGCGGGTAAGGCTCCGTCACGCGACGGTCGCGGACGCCCTCGCCGGGGTCGTGCCGTGATTGCCGCCACGCCTGATCCGACCGCCGAGATCCTCGTCGTGATGATCAACCTGCCCGATCCGGAGACCGCGCAGCGCCTCGCCACCGCGATCGTCGAGCAGCGGCTCGCTGCCTGCGCGAACGTGATGGCGCCGTGCCGCTCCGTCTATCGCTGGCGGGGTGAGGTCGAGACGGCGGACGAGACGCCGGTGTTCTTCAAGACGACGCGCGCTGGCTACCCGTCGCTCGAGTCCGCGATCCGGGCGCTGCATCCGTACGAACTGCCGGAGATCGTCGCGCTGCCCGTCGCCGCAGGTCTGCCCGCGTACCTCGCGTGGGTCGCGGACGAGACGGAGGTTCTCCCGTGAGGCCGGCCGTCGCGGCGATGCTGCTGGTCGTGGCCGGGATGATGTTGTCGACGGCACCCGTCGTCGCGGCCTCGCCGGATCTCCTCCCGGCGCGCGACGCTTTCCAGGTGAGCGCGAAGCTGGACGCCGACGGGATCACGGTGCGCTACCGCGTCGCCGACGGGTACTACCTGTACCGCGACAAGATCCGCTTCGAATCGGACCCTGTCGTCCGCGGCAAACCCCGGCTGCCGAAGAGTCTGACGAAGCACGATGAATTCTTCGGCAAGTCCGAGATCTACCGGGGCGAGGTCGTCATCCGCATCCCGATCCGGACCCACGACGGCGAGCAGGTCACGCTGACCGCGATGTCCCAGGGCTGCGCCGACGCGGGTGTCTGCTATCCGCCGAGTCGCGAGGTCCTGGCGCTGACGGCGGGTGGCGGCGAAGTCTTTCCGGCGACCATGAAGCGGTCGCCGTCGGGCAAATCCCTGATCGACGCGCTCGGCGGCAAGCCCTGAGCCGATTCCCTTTCCATTTTCTACGGTGATTCATGCAGAAGCCGGCACAGGTGTTCCTGGTGGTGGCCGTCGCGCTTTCGGCGCTGGCGGCAGGGCTCTATTTCCGCGGTTCGGGCGAACGCGTCAGCACGACGGTCACGGCGCCGCCGGCCGCGGTGATGGACACTGCACTCGCCGGTCTCGACGGCAGGAAGGCGAAGCTGTCCGACTGGAAGGGCAAGGTGATGGTCGTGAACTTCTGGGCGACGTGGTGCGCGCCGTGCCGGAAGGAGATCCCGGAGTTCATCCGCATGCAGTCGCGACTGGGCCCGAAAGGGCTGCAATTCGTCGGCATCGCGATCGACGAGATGGACAAGGTGAAGGCCTACGCGCAGGAGGTCGGAATCAACTATCCGCTGCTCGTCGGAGAGATCGACGCCGTCGAGGTGTCCCGGGCTTTCGGCAACGAACTCGGGGCGCTGCCCTTCACGGTCATCATCGACCGGCAGGGCCGGGTCGTCCGGACCGAGCTCGGCGGGACGAACGAGGCGAAGCTCGGTCCGGTCGTCGAGCCACTTCTCGACGCGCCGGCGAACTGATTCCGGCCGCGCGCCGGACCGGCGACGTCGTCGCGCTCGTCGGGCCGTTACCTGTAGGGTAATCCGGCTCGAAAAGTTCCGATCTTCGAGGCATTGCGGTGAACGGCCGCGGGTCGTGCGGGCTTGGCGACGACGCGGTCGTGCCCGGTTCCCGTGCTTCGAAGCACGTTGCCGGACGGCTCCCGCGCGGGGCGTGGTGAAATCTCACAAAGCGGTCATTTCTCGGTATTTTCTGGACAATGGGCCGGCAACCGCGGCAAACTTCGGCGATATTGCCCGGGAAGTTCCGGGTGTCGACAGCTGGAGGTCCCGTCGATGGCCCGACGAATCCTGGTTCTGCATGGCCCAAATCTGAATCTCCTCGGGCGTCGTGAACCGGAGAAGTACGGCACGACGACGCTCGGCGCCATCAACGCCCGTCTCGTCGAGATCGGCAGCGCAGCCGGCGCGGACGTCGACACCTTCCAGAGCAACAGCGAGGCGGCCCTCATCGAGCGCGTGCAACGGCTCATGGACGAGCCGGTGGATTTCGTGATCATCAATCCCGCCGCTTTCACGCATACCAGCGTGGCTCTGCGCGACGCCCTCGCGGCGGTCCGGGTGCGCTTCATCGAGGTCCATCTCAGCAACGTGTTCGCCCGGGAACCTTTCCGGCATCACTCCTATTTCACCGACCTCGCGGTAGGCATCGTGTGCGGCCTCGGACCGCGAGGCTACGAACTGGCGCTCGACTACGCGTTGCAGCAGCCCTAACCAGAAAGGAACGTCCATGGATCTGCGCAAGGTAAAAGCCTTGATCGACCTCGTGGAGAAATCCGGGATCTCGGAGCTCGAGATCACGGAAGGCGAGGAACGCGTACGGATTTCCCGTGCGACGGTGGCCGCGATCGCGCCGCCAGCGATGATGGCCGCCCCCCTGGCGGCCCCGATCCCGGTGGCCGCTCCCGCGCCGCCGACGGCCGCCGAGACGCGCGCAGCCGAGGCCGCCGCGGCCGAAGCCGACGGACATCCGGTGAAGTCGCCGATGGTGGGTACCTTCTACCGTGCCGCCTCGCCTGCCGGGAAGCCCTTCGCCGAGGTCGGCCAGACCGTCGCCGAGGGTGACACGCTCTGCATCATCGAGGCGATGAAACTGCTCAACGAGATCGAGTCCGACCGCAGCGGCGTGGTCAAGGCGATCCTCGTGGAGAACGGCCAGCCCGTGGAATACGGCGAACCGCTCTTCATCATCGGCTGATCGGCACGATGCTTCCGTGCGTTCGAGCGACGCCTGTCGCGGGCCTTCGCGGCTGCGGCCGGCGTTCGGGCGCTTCCTGACCAGGCCCGGCGCGACAGCTCCGGACCGACCGATGCGGAACTCCGATCCATGTTCGAAAAGATCCTGATCGCCAACCGGGGCGAGATCGCCCTGCGCATCCTCCGCGCCTGTCGCGAGCTGGGTGTGAAGACCGTCGCCGTGCATTCCGAGGCCGACGCCGACGCCAAGTACGTGCGCCTTGCCGACGAGTCCGTCTGCATCGGACCGCCGCCATCCGCCCACAGCTACCTCAACGTGCCCGCGATCATCAGCGCGGCCGAGGTCACCGACGCGGAGGCGATCCACCCCGGCTACGGTTTCCTGTCCGAGAACGCCGACTTCGCCGAGCGCGTCGAGAAGAGCGGTTTCGTCTTCATCGGTCCGCGGCCCGACACCATCCGGATGATGGGGGACAAGGTCAGCGCCAAGATCGCGATGCAGAAGGCCGGTGTGCCGGTCGTGCCGGGCGTCGAGGGTTCGCTGCCCGACGACCCGCAGGAGATCATCCGGATCGCCCGGAGCATCGGGTACCCGGTGATCATCAAGGCGGCCGGCGGCGGCGGCGGGCGCGGCATGCGCGTCGTCTACACGGAGGCCGCCCTGCTCAACGCGGTCAGCACGACGCGTGGCGAAGCCGGCGCGGCCTTCGGCAATCCGACGGTCTACATGGAGAAGTACCTCGAGAATCCGCGGCACATCGAGGTGCAGGTCCTCGCGGACGAGCATCGCAACGCCGTCTCCCTCGGGACCCGCGACTGTTCGATGCAGCGCCGCCACCAGAAGATCATCGAGGAGGCGCCGGCCCCGGGGCTGACGCCGCGCGAGATGACCCGGATCGGCGATCGTTGCGCCGAGGCCTGCCGCAAGATCGGCTACCGCGGTGCCGGCACGTTCGAGTTCCTGTACGAGAAGGGCGAGTTCTTCTTCATCGAGATGAACACGCGCGTCCAGGTGGAGCACCCGGTGACCGAGATGATCACCGGCATCGACATCGTCCAGATGCAGCTGCGCATCGCCGCGGGCGAGAAGATGCCGTTCCGCCAGCGTGACATCGAGTTCCGCGGCCACTCCATCGAGTGCCGGATCAATGCCGAGCATCCGTTCAAGTTCACGCCGTCCCCGGGCCGGATCACGTCGTGGCACGTGCCGGGCGGACCGGGCATCCGGGTCGATTCCCACGTGTTCGCGAACTACCTCGTGCCGCCCTACTACGACTCGCTGATCGGCAAGCTGATCGCCTACGGCGACACGCGCGAGCAGGCGTTCGCGCGCATGCGGATCGCGCTGTCCGAGATGGTCGTCGAGGGCATCCTGACCAATCTGCCGTTGCACCAGGAGCTCATGGCCGACCGGGAGTTCATCCGCGGCGGCACGAACATTCATTACCTGGAGCAGAAACTTGCCCAGGCGGGCCGCGTCGACTGACCGCCCCGGATGCGCCGTCACCGGCCTCCGGCGTTCGATCGAGCGAACCACGACCCATGACAACCACGCCGGCGAGGGATGACCGAGTGAGCAGCGCAGATAACCCGTCGCACGACGCATTCGTCCCCGGCTTCCCGGCCACCGGAGCCTGACATGGACTGGCAGCGGGTCAGTGTGGTGGTGCGTGCCGAAGCCGCCGAGCGATTGTCGGATGCCCTGCTCGAGGCGGGTGCGCTTTCGGTCGATGCCGCGGATGCCGCTGCCGGAACGCCCGACGAGCGGCCGGTCTTCGGCGAGCCGGGAGCAGACACGACCGTCTGGCCCGACACCACGGTCTCGGCACTCTTCGACGGCGACATCGATGCGTCCGAGGTGATGCGGGCGGCCTGTCTGGCCGTCGGTATCGAGCCGCCGTCCGTGGCGGTCGAGATCGTGGGCGATCAGGACTGGGTTCGACTCACGCAGAGCCAGTTCGAGCCGATCCGCATCTCCGACCGGCTCTGGATCGTCCCGACGTGGTGCGAACCGCCAGCGCCCGACGCCATCGTGCTGCGACTCGACCCCGGACTCGCCTTCGGCACCGGGAGTCATCCGACGACGAGCCTGTGCCTGCGTTGGCTCGACCAGCATCTGGTGCCGGGCGAGCGCGTCGTCGACTACGGATGCGGTTCCGGGATCCTCGGCGTGGCGGCCGGGCTGCTCGGCGCTGGCGAGATCACGGGCGTCGACATCGACCCGCAGGCTGTTTCCGCCAGTCGGGACAACGCCACCGCGAACGGCGTCATCGCGACCTTCCACGAACCGGACGCTGCACCCGTCGCGCCGGGCGATGTCGTCGTCGCGAACATCCTCGCCAACCCGCTGCGCGTGCTCGCACCGCTGATCTGCAGCCTCGCGAAGCCGGGCGGGCGGATCGTCCTGTCGGGCATCCTCACCGACCAGGCCGAGAGCGTTCGCGAAGCCTACCGGCCGCACGTGGATTTCGAGGCGCCGCTGGAGGAAGAGGGCTGGGTATGCCTCTGGGGCACGCGCCGCTGAGTCTCCGGCCATGACCATGCACACGCGGTGCACGCACTGCGCTGCGGTGTTTCGCGTGACGTTGCGCCAGCTGCAGTCGTCCAGTGGTCAGGTGCGCTGCGGCGTGTGTCACGAGGCGTTCGACGCGTTCGTCCACTTGCGTGCCGCCGAAACCCCCGAGGACGACGCTGCGTCTTCGTCCGGAGCCCCGCAGGTCGACCAGGGGCTCGCGCCTGTCGAGGTCGTGCGAGCGGAACCCGTCGTCGAGCCCGCGGCACCCGTTGCCGGGTCGGTGGACGCCATCGGTGCGGCGCTGCTTGCGGGCGGCCCGGTCGAGCCGTCTTTCGCGGAACCCGTGATCGATCCAGCGGATGTCGGTGTTGCGTTCGCGCTCGATCCGAACTCCGCGGCGTTCGAATCGATCGACATCGAACTGGTCGCGGATCATCCGGAGACCGTCTCCGAGCCACCGGTGCCGTCCGAACCGGCCATCGTGCCGACCCCGGAGTTCGAGCCCGAGCCGCCGATGTCGGTCCCGGCGCGAACGACGGTCCGGCGTCCGCGGCGCTGGCCGCTTGCGTTCGGCGTCGCCCTGCTTCTGCTGATCCTCGTGGTTCAGGTGGCTTTCCGATTCCGCACCCGGATCGCGACTGCGGTGCCGGCATTGCGTCCGGTGGCCGAGCGGCTCTGCGATCTCGCGGGTTGTCGCGTACCGCTGCCGGAGCTTTCCGACCGACTGGTCATCGAGACATCCGACCTGCGGGCGCTCGATCCGGCGCGGCCGAACCGCGTCGTCCTGATCGCGACGCTGCGGAACACGGCATCCGTCGCGCAGGCGCATCCGTTCGTGGAGCTTTCGTTCACGGACGCGCGGGATCAGGTCACGGCGCGCAAGGTCTTCGCCCCGCAGGACTACCTCGATGCCGCCGGTGCGGTCGCCGCCGGGATCGGCCCGCACGGCGAGGTCGCGATCCGCATGCAGCTCGACGTCGGTGATCTCGACGTCGCGGGATACCGGCTCTACCTGTTCCACCGCTGACCAGGGCCTCTCAACACCACGCGTGCCAGCGTTGCCTGCGCGAACGCTTCGAGCAATGCGCGAACCGCGGCCGGGTCGCGCCCCCGGCGCGCGAGGGCGCGAGCTGCGCGTACAACACGGCCATGCGCGTCGAGACGTTCATTCGCACGGGCGTCCGTGGTGTCGACTCGCCCGAGATCACGCGCGCTGCGCCGTTGTCGGTGCCCGGGGCGATGGGCATACTCCCGCCGCCCGCCCCGGGCGTCCCGGGTCGACCGGACAGCGTCCGCGTCACCGGCCCGAGACCGCCGAGGCGAGCGGGCGACGAGCGCATCACCCCGCGCCGTACCAGAGCCATCCCCGATCGACATCACCTGGAGCACCACCTCATGGCAACCGTCACCCTCAAGGGCAATCCCGTTTCCGTCGCCGGCACACTGCCCGCGAAGGGCGCCGCCGCGCCCGATTTCAATCTCGCGACCAAGGATCTCGCGGACGTGGGTCTCGCGACGTGGGCCGGCAAGCGCAAGGTCCTGAACATCGTTCCGAGCCTCGACACCCCGACCTGCCAGAAGTCGACGCGCGTCTTCAACGAGAAGGCCTCGGCGATGAACAACGCCGTCGTCCTCGTGATCGCTGCCGACCTGCCCTTCGCGATGGCGCGCTTCTGCGGCGCCGAGGGGCTGGCCGATGTCGTCACGCTGTCGACCTTCCGCGACAAGGGCTTCCACGAGCACTACGGCGTCGACATCACCGGCGGTCCGCTGCGTGGCCTGACGGCCCGTGCCGTCGTCGTGCTCGACGAGAACAACAAGGTCGTGCACTCGCAGCTCGTGCCGGAAATCGCCGACGAGCCCGACTACGCGGCTGCGCTCGCAGCCCTCGCCTGATCCGGAGTCCTGTCCGGCGTTGTGTCCGGGCGGTTCGTCGTCACGAGCCACCCGGGCGCGGCGCCTCGTGACGTGCAGCGTGCCTGCTTGCTAGCATGCAGGCCAACGTCATCCCTCTCCGGAGTCCCATGTCTGCCTTCCTCATCGCCAACATCGACGTGACCGATCCCGACGGTTTCGCGGTCTACCGGACGCTGGTTGCACCGACGATCGCGGCTGCGGGAGGCCGCTACCGGGTCCGGGGCGGCGAGACCCGGGTGCTCGAGGGCGACTGGCGCCCGTCGCGACTCGTCGTTCTGGAGTTCCCGACGATGCCCGATGCGCTGGCGTGGTACGAATCGGACGCGTACTCGGAGGCGAGGGCGCTCCGGCAGCGCACTGCGCGGTCCGACGTCGTCATCGTCGATGGTGTTCCGGGCGCCTGAATCACGCTCCGCCGGCCAGTCGGGCGGGCATCCCGCATCACGTCCTTGGCATGAATGGCGCTTTCAATTTTTCGACTTGGTGCAAACGACTGTTTCCGACCGTGTTTCGGAAAAAAATCATAGAGTTTCGATTGAATTGTCGTACCATGTTGAAGTGAAACGTATAAGTGCCTAGAAGAGAATGAAATAAGGCGGCGCAACCGGGATGGCGAAGCTCTCGATCTGGAAGTCGGACTGGTTTCTGGCGACGGCGATAACCGTCGCCATGCTGTTGTTTTCTCAAGGCGAACTTATCCAGGGCCTCGAGCGCAAAGCCTATGACATGGGTCTTCTCGCAACGGGGCGCGCTGCGAGCGATCGAGTCGCCGTAATTGCCATCGATGAGCAGAGCATTGCCAACATCGGACGCTGGCCCTGGCCGCGCGATGTGCATGCCCGGATGCTCGACCGACTTGCCCAGGCAAAACCGAAGGTCGTGGCTCACACGGTGTTCTTTTCCGAGCCGCAGATCGATCCGGGTCTGGCCTACATCACCAAGCTCGTGGAGACGTTCCAGGCTTTGCCCGAGCCTGCGAAAGAGCCTCTCGGCCCGATGGAGACCGTGCTTGCCGAAGCCGAGCAGTCGCTCAATACCGACCGCAAACTCGCAACCTCGATTCACGGTGCCGGTAACGTAGTCCTGCCGATCCTGTTCGAACTCGGCGAGCCGCGTGGCAACCCGGATGCGACGCTTCCCGAGTTCGTGCTCAAGAGCAACCTCGTCGACATCGAGGACCGCGTCGGTGCCGCCGCCGCCGGGACCTACCCGCTTTCCACGACGCGCGTACTGTTCCCGCTCGAGGCGTTCGGCGCAGGTGCGATGGCTGTCGGACACCTCAACGGCTCGCCCGACGTCGACGGCAGCATCCGGACCGAACCACTGGTCCTGCGTTACTACGACAGTTTCTTCCCGTCGCTCTCGCTGATGGTCGCCGCGCGCAGCCTGAACCTTGCCGCCAAGGACATTCATGTTCAGCTCGGCGAAGGTGTGCGGCTCGGCAGCCTCTCGATCCAGACCGATCCAGCGCTGCAGATGTACACGTACTTCTACAAGGATCGCGACAGCAAACCCGCATTTCAGATCGACTCGTTCTACGACGTCATCAGCGGCAAGATTCCTGTCGACAAGTATCGCGACAAGATCGTGCTGATCGGCGCCACGGCAGCCGGCGTCGGAAGTTCGCAGGTCACGCCAGTGTCACCAGCGATGCCGCCGGTCCTGACACTCGCGCACTCCGTGTCGAGCATCCTCCAGGAAAACTTCTTCGTTGCGCCGACCTGGGGCATCTGGGTCGTGCTCGTTCTGTTCGTCATCGTCGGCGCGTATCTCGCACTGGTGCTCGGCCGGCTCAACGCCGGTCTGGCGGCTGCTCTGACGGCAGTATTCGTGGTGGCTCTCGTGAGTGCGCATTTCGTCCTGATGACGACGCAGCTCATGTGGATTCCGTTGATGGCGCCAACCGTGCTGTTGATCGTCGGTCACCTCGCGCTGACCACGAAGCGGTTCCTCGTGACGGAGCGCGGCAAGCTGAAGTCCGATCAGGAATCCGCCGAATCCAACCGCATGCTGGGGCTCGCGTTCCAGGGCCAGGGTCAGCTCGACATGGCCTTCGACAAGTTCCGCAAGTGCCCGCTCGACGACGCCGTGATGGACAACCTCTACAACCTCGGGCTCGACTTCGAGCGGAAGCGCCAGTTCAACAAGGCGCAGTCCGTCTACGAATACATGGGCGGACACAACCCGAAGTTCCGCGACCTCGAACAGAAGCTGTCGCGCGCGAAACAGATGTCCGAGACAGTCATCCTCGGAGGTTCCTCGGGCAAGACCAATGCGTCGACGCTCTTCGTCGAGGGCGGTCAGGTCGAGAAGCCGATGCTCGGCCGCTATCAGGTCGAGAAGGAACTCGGCAAGGGCGCGATGGGCGTTGTCTACCTCGGCAAGGACCCGAAGATCGGTCGGGTCGTCGCGATCAAGACGATGGCGCTGTCCCAGGAGTTCGAGGCCGACGAACTCGAGGAAGTGAAGCAGCGATTCTTCCGCGAGGCCGAGACCGCGGGACGCCTGAATCATCCGCACATCGTCACGATCTACGACGCCGGCGAGGAGCACGACCTCGCCTACATCGCGATGGAGTTCCTGACGGGGCATGACCTCACGCCGTTCACCAAGCCCGGTGCCTTGCTGCCGCTGCCCAAGACGATGGACATCTGTGCCAGCGTGGCCGACGCACTCGATTACGCGCATCGACAGAACGTCGTGCATCGCGACATCAAACCGGCGAATATCATGTACGACCCCGCAACGAGCGCGGTCAAGGTCACGGATTTCGGCATCGCACGCATCACGGATTCGTCCAAGACCAAGACGGGCATGGTGCTGGGAACGCCGTCATTCATGTCGCCTGAGCAACTGGCCGGCAAGAAGATCGATGGGCAGTCCGACCTGTTTTCGCTCGGCGTCATGATGTACCAGCTCGCATGCGGCAGCCTGCCATTCCAGGGCGAGACGATGACCCAGCTGATGTACAAGATTGCCAACGAGGAACCCATCGATATCCTGACGATCAACCCTGCCTTGCCGGATGCTCTGGTGGCGGTGATCAAGCGGGCGTTGGCCAAGAACAAGGAAGAGCGCTTTGCGACCGGCGGGGAAATGGCCGCCGCGATCCGCGCTTGCGGCGGCAGCTACGCCGAACTCGACATGACGCTGTAAGGCGAGCACATGAATCTCGGCAAGGCACTGGAAGTCGCGAGCGCAACCCACACCGGCATGGTGCGCTCCCACAACGAAGATGCGATCGCCGTCGATGGATCCATCGGACTTGCCGTGCTCGCCGATGGCATGGGCGGGTACAACGCAGGCGAGGTCGCGAGCGGCATCGCGGTCGCACTGATCACATCGGAAATGCGTCAGGCGATTGCCAAGACGAATCTCCACGGACTCGGTCAGGAAGAAGGCGATGTCCAGGCGGTCCGGTTGCTCAAGGGCATCATCGCCAAGACCAATTCATCGATCTTCGAATCGGCCAACAGCCAGCCGCAGTACGCGGGGATGGGCACGACGCTCGTCGTCGCGCTGTTCCGCGACAATCGCCTGTCTGTTGCCCACATCGGGGATTCCAGGCTTTACCGATTGCGCCGGGAGCAACTGGAACAGGTCACCCGGGACCACTCCCTGCTGCAGGAGCAGATCGACAGCGGCATGCTGACCAAGGAAGCCGCGCGGCGGTCGCAGAACAAGAACCTGGTGACGCGCGCGCTCGGCATCGAGGCCGAGGTTGAAGCGGAGATCCACACCTACGATGCCCAGTCCGGTGACATCTACCTGCTCTGTTCGGACGGATTGAACGACATGGTGGAAGACGACGACATCGCACTCACGTTGAACGCGATGGGCTCCAATCTGCCGCTGGCAGCAAACCAGCTGGTCCAGATGGCCAACGACAATGGTGGACGCGACAACGTGTCGGTCGTGCTCGTGAAGGTGCTCCGGGATTTCCCCGCCGCCGACACGTGGCTCTCCCGTGTCTTGTCGTGGTTCAAGTAATTACAGGGACTGAAGCTATGGCCAAGTTGATACTCACGCTCGACGGTGTCGTACTGAAAGAGTACGCACTGACCAAGGAGCGCACCACCATCGGCAGAAAGGCCCACAACGACGTCCAGATCGACAACCTCGCGGTCAGCGGCGAACACGCGGCGATCGTGACAATCCTCAACGACTCGTTTCTCGAGGACCTGGGCAGTACGAACGGAACGCTGGTCAACGGTCAGCCGATCAAGAAGCACTTCCTGCAGAACAGCGATCTCGTCGAGATCGGCAAGTACAAGCTGAAGTACGTCAACGATCAGGGCGCCGGCGCGAGCGCCGCCGATTTCGAGAAGACCATGGTGCTGCGCGCAGCTCCGCGGCCGCAGGAACCGAGGCCCAGCGACACGCAGTCAGGTGGGGTACGCACCGATATCCGTGCCACGCAGGCGGATACCCAGTTCAACACGTCCACGCAGACGGGTGGTGTCCGTCCTGTGCCGCCGATGCCTGCGCAGCCGTCAGTCCAGTCGCAGGCCCCGACGGAGGCGACACCTTTCTCGCCGCCGCCCGCTCCGCCCATCCACATGACCCAGCCACCCGCGGTGGGGCCCATCACCACACTGACAGGCGCACCGTCCGCTGCGGCAGCGCCGGCTGTGCAGCAGGGCGTGATCCAGATCCTGTCCGGGCCCAATGCCGGGCGCGAACTGGCACTGGTGAAGGCCCTGACCACGCTCGGCAAGCCGGGGGTGCAGGTTGCGGTGATCGCCAAGCGGCCGCAGGGCTACTTCCTCACCCACGTGGAAGGCGTCAATTTCCCGATGGTCAACGGCCGTACGCTCGATTCGCAGGCGCATCTGCTCGGCGACCACGACATCGTCGAACTGGCGGGCGTCAAGATGGAGTTCTTCTTCAAGCCGGCCGTGTAGCGGCCAGGCGCGTCCGCGACCCCGGCCCGGACTTTCACGATGCGCCCGGATTCACGTAGTCCGAATCATCGAGTGCATCGAGGCAGGCTCGCCATCCCTCCAGAGGTGGCGTCTTGAAGAAGCAGGCGGCCCGGATCCTCCTCGGCGTTCTGCTGGTTCTCCTGTTCGTTGCGCAGGCCGCGCGCGTCATCGACCTGGGCTTCGTTCACGCGCTCGAAGCCATCATGTACGACGCGCGGCTCAAGTTGACGATGCCCGCGACGCTCGATCCGCGGATCGTGGTCGTCGACATCGACGAGAAGAGCCTCGCGGAAGAGGGCCGATGGCCCTGGCGGCGCGACCGCATCGCGCTCCTGGTCGAGAAGCTGACGGATCGTTACGGTGCCGCGGTCGTCGGTTTCGACGTGGTCTTCGCGGAGCGGGACGATAGCTCCGGTCTCCAGGTCCTGAAGGATCTCGGCGACAACGAGTTGCAGGGCGACGCGCAGTTCCGCGCCGCACTTGCCGCGATCACACCGCGCCTCGAGTTCGACCGCCTCCTCGCCGAGAGACTCCGGGGCCGGCCGGTTGTCCTCGGCTACTACTTCTCGGATCAGTCCGTCGGCGGCAAGAGCCTCGCCATCGGTGCGTTGCCGGCGCCCGTCCTGCCGGCCGGCACCTTCACCGGACGCAACATCGGGTTCGCGACATTCCAGGGCTACGGCGGCAACCTGCCCGAGCTTCAGGCCGCGGCGGCGGGGGCCGGCCACTTCACGCCGTCCACCGATGCGGATGGCGTGCACCGTCGGGTGCCGATGCTTGCCCGCTACAACGGTGCGTACTACGAGCCGCTCGCGCTCGCGATCGTCCGGCTGCTCCTGAACTCGCCGAAGGTCGTCCCCGGGTATCCGTCCGACAGCGTGCTGACGAAGGGGTATCCCGGACTCGAATGGGTCGAGGCCTCGCCCGTCCGCGTTCCGGTCGATGAACAGGCCACGGCGCTCGTTCCCTATCGCGGGCCGAAGGGAAGCTTCCCCTACGTGTCCGCGACCGACGTCATCCGGGATCGCGCGCCGATCGAGACCCTGAAGGACCGCATCGTTCTCGTCGGCACCACCGCGCCCGGCCTGCAGGATCTCCGGTCGACGCCCGTGGCACCGCTGTTCCCCGGGGTCGAGATCCACGCGAACCTGCTGGCCGGCATCCTGGACGGCACGATCAAGCAGCGGCCACCTTACGTGCTCGGCGCGGAGGTCGTGCTGCTGTCGCTGACCGGACTCCTGCTGGCGATCGGTCTGCCTTTCCTCACGCCCCTCCGGACGACGGTTGCCACCGGCGTCACCCTCTTCACGATCTCCGGATTGAACCTGGCGGTCTGGCACTACGGAAATCTCGTTCTGCCGCTGGCATCGGGGTTGCTGCTCGTCCTCGCCATCTACGCCGTGAACATGGCCTACGGCTACTTCGCGGAGTCCCGGGCGAAGCACCAGATCGAAGGCCGCTTCGGTCAGTACGTGCCCCCGGAGCTCGTCGAGGAAATGAGTCGCGATCCGTCGCGGTTCTCCATGGAAAGCGACAGTCGCGAGATGACCGTCCTGTTCTCCGACGTCCGCGGATTCACCACTATTTCCGAAGGCCTGGAACCCAACGACCTGCAGCACCTGATGAACGCATTTCTCACTCCCATGACGCGCGTGATCCACCATCGGCGCGGCACGATCGACAAGTACATGGGCGACGCGATCATGGCGTTCTGGGGCGCGCCTGTCGAAGACCAGAGCCATGCCCGGAACGCCGTCATGGCCGGGCTCGAGATGAAGAAGACGCTGGCGGACCTCGAGCCCGAGTTCCGTGCCCGCGGCTGGCCACCACTGAAGATCGGCATCGGCGTCAACACCGGCCGGATGAGCGTGGGCAACATGGGCTCCGAAGTGCGGGTTGCGTACACGGTCATGGGTGATGCCGTGAACCTTGCGTCGCGGCTCGAAGGCCTCACGAAGAAGTACGGTGTCACCATGATCGTCGGCGAGGCGACCCGTGCTGCCCTTCACGACATGGTGTTCCGCGAGCTCGATCGCGTGCGGGTCAAGGGCAAGGACGCCCCCGTGACGATCTACGAGCCGCTCGGTGCCCACGACGAAGTGCCGAAGGAAGTCCTCGACCGGCTTAAACTGTTCCAGCAGGCACTGAAGTTCTATCGCGCCCAGGACTGGGACAAGGCGGAACTCCAGCTCCTGAACCTCCAGCGGATGGCTCCCGACGACGCATTGCTTGCCACCTACCTGGACCGGATCTCCCATCTGCGCGCCCGTCCCCCGATATCTCCCTGGGACGGGGTTTTCGATTTCGACTCCAAGTAACGGCAGACACCATGCTCGTCCGCATTCTCGGCTGCAGTGGCGGTATCGGCGGCAACCTCCGCACGACGTCGATGCTCGTCGATCACGACGTCCTGATCGACGCGGGGACCGGGGTCGGCGACCTGAGTCTCACCGAACTCCAGCTGATCGATCACGTCTTCATCACGCATTCGCACCTCGATCACATCGCGATGCTGCCGTTTCTCGTCGACACCGTCGGGGGCATGCGCAGCAAGCCGATTCTCGTGTACGCGACTGCGGCGACCCTCGCGATCCTGCGCGAGCACATCTTCAACTGGAAGATCTGGCCCGACTTCTCGAAGATTCCCGACGAGCACAATCCGATGCTGCGGTTCTGCGAGGTGTCCGAGGGCGAGGTCGTCACGCTGGGCCAACGGCGCATCACGCCGCTGCCGGCCAACCACACGGTCCCGGCGGTCGGCTACTGGCTCGACAGCGGCGCAGCGAGTCTCGTGTTCACGGGCGACACGACCACGTGTGACGAGCTCTGGGCCGTAGCGAACCGCATCGAGAATCTGCGGTACATCATCATCGAGACGGCGTTCCACAACGGCGAGGAACAACTCGCCATCGCCTCGAAGCATCTCTGGCCCGATCAGCTCACCGTCGAGCTGGGCAAGCTCCAGCGCAAGGCGCGCGTGTACATCACGCACCTGAAGCCTGGCGAAGGTGCCATCACGATGGCCGAAATCGAGGAATGCGCCGAGGCATTCAATCCGCGCATGCTCGCGAATGGCCACGTGTTCAAGCTCTGAAGCAATCCGGATGGTCCGTTGCACCTGCGCGGAATGCAGCGGCCGAGAGGCCGGGCGTACCGCCGCACGGAGCAGCGTCCTGGAGTGAGGTAGATGAGTACAGTCGTCGAAGCGAAACCCGCGGCGGGCCAGAACCTCGCCGAGATCAGCCGCAAGCTCGAGTTCCAGCGCAAGCTGCAGGCAGTCACGAACAAGATCCACGCGACGGCCAACGTCGACGAGATCATGCTCGAACTGTCGCAGGACATCTGCGAGTTGTTCGATGCCGACCGCCTCACGATCTACACAGTCTCGGAGGACAAGTCCTCCATCGTGTCGAAGGTGAAGGTGGGCCTCTCGTCCTTCAAGGACCTCAAGCTGCCGATCAACGACCAGAGCATTGCCGGCTTCGTTGCCCTCAACAAGCGCCTGGTCAACATCCGTGACGTCTACGACGAAGAGGAACTGCGTGGCCTGAGCCCGTCGCTGCGATTCCTCAAGGAAGTCGACCGGCGCACGGGTTACCGGACGAAGCAGCTGCTGGTCGTGCCGATCCTCGAGACCGGCACCGGCGAACTGATCGGCGTGGTCCAGATCATCAACTCCAGGAGCGGCGACACGTTCGGTCCGCCGTCGGAAGAAGGTGCGGTCAATCTCTGCGAGACGCTCGCGATCGCGCTGAAGCAGCGCCAGCGACCGGCGCAGGGTCTGCGCGGCAAGTACGACAACCTCGTGGCGAACGCCGTGCTGTCCCAGGAGGAGTACGAACTCGCGACCCGCTCTGCGCGGCGCAAGGGTCTGGAACCCGAAGACGTCCTGATGGACGAATTCCAGGTCAAGGCTGCGGCCATCGGCGACGCCCTCGCAGCGTATTTCAGCGTGCCATACGAGCCGTTCCGCAACGACCGCATCAAGCCGGTCGACCTGCTGCGCAACCTGAAGCGCGATTTCGTCGAGAGCAATGGCTGGATTCCGCTCGAGGAAAACAAGGACGGCCTCCTGGTGATGACGACCGACCCCGAGCGCCTGCGCGCTTCGCGGGTCGTGAACAACGTCTTCCCGCGCGCCAAGGTCGTCTATGCCGTCACGACGCAGCGCGAGTTCGAGGCGACGCTCGACCAGTTCTTCGGCGGGGCGGGTGGCGGTGGCGAGGACTTCGTCGCCGACGTCGGCGAGCTGCTCGACAGGCTCGACGACGAATCCGATCTCGAGGCGCTCGGCAGCGTTACCGACGATGCCTCGCTCGCGCAGGACAACGAGCTGGTCCGGCTGGTGAACAAGATCATCGTCGACGCGTACCACCAGGGCGCGTCGGACATCCACATCGAGCCGTTTCCCGGCAAGGGCAAGACCGAGGTCCGCTTCCGCAAGGACGGCACGCTCGTGCCGTACATCTCCGTCCCGTCGTCGTACCGGAATGCGTTGGCCGCCCGCATCAAGATCATGTGCGATCTCGACATCTCCGAGCGGCGCAAGCCGCAGGACGGCAAGATCAAGTTCAAGAAGTTCGGTCCGCTCGACATCGAGTTGCGGGTCGCGACGGTGCCCTCGCAGGGCGGTGTCGAAGACATCGTGATGCGTATTCTCGCGGCCGGCGAACCCATTCCGCTCGACAAGCTGGGTCTGTCGGTCCGCAACCTGAAGGCGGTCAAGGAAACGATCGTCAAGCCGTACGGCCTGTTCTTCGTGTGCGGCCCGACCGGTTCCGGCAAGACGACGTCGCTGCACTCGATCCTCGGCTACATCAACACGCCCGAGACGAAGATCTGGACCGCGGAAGACCCCGTCGAAATCACGCAGAAGGGACTGCGGCAGGTCCAGATGAATCCGAAGGCGGGGCTCAATTTCGCGACGGCGATGCGCGCCTTCCTGCGGGCCGATCCGGACGTGATCATGGTCGGCGAAATGCGCGACAAGGAGACCACCGCGATCGGCATCGAGGCCTCGCTGACGGGCCACCTCGTGTTCGCGACGCTGCACACCAACAGCGCGCCCGAATCCGTCGTGCGTCTCCTCGACATGGGCATGGACCCCTTCAACTTCGCCGATGCATTGCTGGGCGTGCTGGCGCAACGTCTCGCGAAACGACTCTGCGCGAAGTGCAAGCAGTCGCACGTCGCCACGCAGGACGAACTCAAGGCGCTGCTCGAGGAATACAGCATCGAGCTGAAGCACACCGAGTCGTGGAAGCGGGACCCCAAGGTGGCGTTCGAATCGCTCTACCGCGAATGGGTCCAGACGTTCGCGAACGACAAGGGGCAGTTCACCCTGTATTCGCCCGTGGGCTGCGACGTCTGCAACGGGTCGGGCTACAAGGGGCGCGTCGGCCTGCACGAACTGCTGCTCGGAAGCGACACGATCAAGAAGCACATCCAGGAGGGGAGCCGTGTCTCCGAGATCGTTGCGACGGCGCTCGCCGAAGGCATGCGCACCCTGAAGCAGGACGGCATCGAGAAGGTCCTGCTGGGCGTCACCGACATGAAGCAGGTGCGCGCGGTCTGCATCAAGTAACGGTCACGGGGATGGTGAGATCACGATGAGTTCCAGTCTGAATGCACCATCTGGTCAAGGCGGCCTCGACGACCTCCTGCCGCGACTCGAGGAACTCAACGAGATCGGCATCGCGCTCTCGCGCGAGAAGGATCTCGACCGCCTGCTCGAAGCGATCCTCCTTGCGGCGAAGAAGATCACGCGCGCCGAAGGCGGAACCCTCTACCGGCGCCATCCGGAAGACGAGAATCTCCTGCACTTCGAGATCATCCGGAACGGTGTGCTCGGCATCGCGATGGGCGGAACGACGGGCAACCCGATCCCGTTCGATCCGATCCCGCTGAACAACGAGGACGGCAGCGAGAACACGTCGACCGTCGTCGCGTACTCGGTCCTGCGGGACCAGACGGTCAACATCGCGGACGCCTACACCGAGAAGGGCTTCGACTTTTCCGGCACGAAGCGCTTCGACAGCCGTACCGGCTACCGCTCGAAGTCCTTCCTGACGGTGCCGCTCAAGAACCACGAGAGCGAGATCATCGGCGTCCTGCAACTGATCAACGCCAAGGACATCGTCACGGGCGAGATCGTTGCGTTCAGTGACGCGGACCGTCAGCTGGCCGAATCGCTGGCGTCCCAGGCAGCCGTCGCCCTGACCAACCGGCTGCTGATCCTGCAGCTCGAAGAACTGTTCGAATCGTTCATCAACCTCATCAACGAGGCGATCGACGACAAGTCCCCCTACACCGGCGGGCATTGCAAGCGCGTGCCGGTGCTGACGATGCTGCTCGCCGAGGCGGCCCATCAGGCCGGGGGCGGCGCGCTCGGGGGCTGGCGGATGACCGACCAGGATCGCTACGAGCTGAAGATCGCCGGCCTGCTGCACGACTGCGGCAAGGTCACGACACCGGTCCATGTGGTCGACAAGGCGACCAAGCTCCAGACGCTCTTCGACCGGGTCGATCTCGTCGATACCCGCTTCGAGGTCGCGAAGCGCGATGCCGAAATCGCGATGCTGCGCGCCCGACTCGATGCGCGTGCCGCGGGTACCGATCCGGCCGTTGACGCCGAACTGGAGCGCGTCTTCCAGGACCGCCTGTGTGCGATCGACGACGATCGCAAGTTCGTGCGCGCCGCCAACGTCGGTTCCGAGGCCATGCAGACCGAAGACCAGCAGCGCATCGCCGGCATCTCGCAGAAGTACCGCTGGCGCAATCCCGAAGGCGAGGATGTCGACTTCCTGTCACCGGACGAGATCGAGAACCTGACGATCCGTGCCGGGACGCTCACGACGAAGGAGCGTCAGGTGATCAATCACCACATCGAAGTGACGATCAAGATGCTGGAGGCGCTCCCGTGGCCGCGCCACCTCCGCAATGTGCCGGAGTACGCCGGCGGCCATCACGAGCGCATGGACGGCAAGGGTTATCCGCGCGGCCTGCGGCGCGAGCAGATGTCGGTGCAGGCCCGCATCATGGGCATTGCCGACATCTTCGAGGCGCTCACCGCCAAGGACCGTCCGTACAAGAAGGGCAAGACGCTGACGGAATCACTGCAGATCCTCGGGCGCTTCAAGCTGAACGGACACATCGATCCGGACCTCTTCGACATCTTCGTCCGGGACCGCGTGTACCTCCGCTACGCGGAACAGTTCCTCGATCCGGAGCAGATCGACGAGGTCGATGTCAGCCGGATTCCCGGCTATGCCGGACATTGACGGAAAACGTCACGAAGCCCCTCCGGGGCACTGTCAGCGGTCTGAACACCTCCTGAACCTGCCTGTCGGCACGGGCGACAAATCCGCGGCGCCGACCCGAAATGCACCGGACGATCGTTGTCGACCGACCGGATCCGACCCGGAAGCGGGTCGGTCGTACAAGCTGCCGACAGCCACTGTCGACGATTCTTCACTGGCACACGCTTTGCGTTTTTGCCATCTGCACATCGCCCGATTGTGTCCAGGTCCAACCGCCCAATAGTTAAGGAGTCATTCTCAATGAAGCGCATTCAACAGGGTTTCACACTCATCGAACTGATGATCGTGGTCGCGATCATCGGCATTCTGGCGGCCGTCGCGCTGCCGGCCTACCAGGACTACACGGTCCGCGCCAAGGTTCAGGAAGGCGTCAGCCTCTCCGATCCGGCCCGTACCGCTGTCGCCCAGGCCTGCTCGGAAGCCACCTTGGGTGGTGCCTCGTCCGCTGGTGGCATTACCGATAACGCCACCGCTGGCCTGCCCACCACGATCACCGGCCGCTATGTCACGTCGGTCGTGCTGTCGGCCGGCGGCTCGACGCAAGGCACCGTGACCATCGGGATCGGCAACATCAACGGCATCCCGACGGGCGCGACGATCATCTACACCGGCGCCTGCTCCGATGCCGGCACGGCCTGGTCGGTCTCCGGTGGCGGCTCCTTCCCCACCAAGTACCTGCCGAAGATGTAATACCGCTCCGGGTCATCGATCCGGAACGCAGGAAGGGAGGCCTCGGCCTCCCTTCCTGTTTGTGCGGCACGCAGAGGACGTTGCGATCGATCGGTCGCAGCGTCCTCTGCATTTCAGGCGTCGTTGTCCTGCGTGGTGTCCAGCCAGTCCTTCCACATGGACCGGTAGGCGGTCTCGAGGTGGGTCACGAAGCGCTGCATGTCGACGAGTCGTGATTTCATGAGTCGCGGCCGGATCTCCTCGCGCAACCGGACGAGGCGACCCGGATCCGTCGCGAGCGCGACGGCCTTCGCGACGTAGTCGTCCTCGTCGGCCGCGAGCAGTTCGTCGAGCCCGAGGGCGTCGAGGAGGCTCAGCGTGACGCGCGATGCGTGTCGATCGCCGACGAGGCCGATCACCGGGACGCCCATCAGCAGCGCTTCGCAGGTCGTGGTGGTGCCGTTGTACGGGAAGGTGTCGAGCGCGATGTCGACCGTGGCGAGGCTCGCGAGGTGATCGATGTAGCTGGCGACGGGGCCGAGCAGCTGCACGCGGTCCGCCGGAATGCCGAGACCGTCGAGCCGGGCCCGCACCTGCGCCTGCAGGCCTTCGTCGCCCATGGCCATCGTCTTCATGACCAGCCGTGATCCGGGCACGCCGTCGAGAATGCGCTTCCAGAGCCGGAGCGTCCGGTCGGTCACCTTCTGGTAGTTGTTGTACGAACCGAAGGTGACGCAACCCGACTTCGTCGACGGCGGCGGTGTCACCTCGGGCGCGTTCGCGATCGGCGAGTACACCAGGAACGTGTTCGGCATCCGGTACAGCCGTTCCACGTGGTGCGCATCGGCGACCGGCGCCGGATCCGCGCGATCGTCCGTGATGCGCCAGTCCATCGCGGCGACGCCGGTGCCGTGCGGGTAGCCGAGCCACGTCACCTGGACGGGTGCGAGGCGCCGCGCCATCGCGGGCAACCGGTTGCTGCCGGTGTGGCCTGCCAGGTCGACGAGGACGTCGATGTCGTCTGCCAGGACCATGCGTTCGAACTCGTCGTCCGTGAGTCCGCTCGCGTCGCGCCAGATGTCGGCGAGCTCGCGGAACTGCGGCGTCATGGCGTCGCTCTCGGTGTGCGTGAAGTAGCAGTAGAGCTCCACCTGGGAGCGGTCGTGCGCCTCGAACACGGGCTTCACGAAGAGGCCGACGACGTGCCCGCGGAAGTCCGGCGAGACATAGCCGATGCGCAGCCTGCGTGTCGGATTGCGATCCCGGCGGAACGACCCGCGCGTGCGCGGCGGCACCGGCGTGAACTGTTCGCCGAACCGACGATGCTCGGTGTCCAGGGCTTCCGGCGTGATGTCCTGCAGGTAGTTGAGCCCGAACAGCAGATTGCTCCAGGCCACGCGCGAATCCGGCGCGAGCGCGATGATCCGGCGCAGCGCGGGGATGCTTTCCGCGAACTCGCCCTGAGATTGCAGCGCATTGGCGAGGCACAGCAGCGCGGACGGGTCGTCCGGGTTGTCGGCGAGTGCCGCCCGCGCTTCCTGTTCCGCGGCCGTCGGCTTGCCGTCGCTGTTGTAGATGTTCGACAGGTTCACGTGCGCAACCCGGAGATCCGGATCGAGCTCGAGCGCACGCTTCAGCTTGTCGACGGCATGCGCGGTCTGTTTGAGCCCGACCAGCGCGACGCCCAGATTGAGATGGGCGCCGGCCATCTTCGGACGGAGCGCCACGAGCGTGAACAGGACCTCCGAGGCTTCGCGATGCCGGCCGCGCTTGATGAGGATGTCCGACAGGTCGAGCAGCGCGGAGGCGTGTCCGCCGGCGAGCGTGTTCGCCTGCCGGTAGAGCACCTCTGCCTCGTCGGTCGCGCCGTGCGCCTTGAGCACGTCGGCCAGCAGGTACAGGGCGTCCGCGTTGTCGGGGGCGAGCGTCACGGCGTGGTTCAACTGGACCTCGGCCTCCGCCAGGTCACCCGCTGCCTTCAGGGTCGTGCCGAATTCCATGAAGTCGAATGCGCAGGCGGCCGCGACCGAGACCGCCTTCCGATGGACTTCGATCGCTTCGTCGAGCTGCCCCGCGACGCGCAGGGCTGCGGCCAGCTGGGTCCAGACGAAGCTGCTCGATTCCGCGCCCTCCGAGATTTCGCGCAGCAGGCTGGCGGCACCGGCCGCGTCACCACGCATCAGCATCAGGAGCGCCGCAGCGGACCCGGCGCCCACCTGGCGCCCGTCGGCGGCCAGCAACTCGCGGCTGCGCAATTCGAGGTCATCGTGCGGGTAGGTCGAGAAGAGGTGCGACAGGAACCGGAATGACGCGTCCCGGGTGCGAAGCGCCACGGCCCATGCCGCACGCAGTGCCGTCCGTCCGGCCGCATCGTCGCCGGTCGCGATGAGCAGCGTGCCCAGTTTCCAGTGCAGTGTCGGCTCGTCGGGGAATCGTTCGATGGCGCGGCGGAACACGTCGATCGCCTCGGGGACGCGCGCCAGCCGGCCGAGCAGGTCACCGAGGTGGTGCCACAGCCCGGCCTCCTGGTCATCACGCGCGAGCGCTGCTTCGAGACTGGACGCGGCGCCGGCCAGGTCACCCTTCGCGTTCAGGACCTCGGCGCGCGATGCGTGGAATGCGGCGATCGAGGGATCCAGCGCGATCGCGCGATCGATGTGCTCGAGCGCCTGATCGAAGGCCTTGTCCGACAGCGCCAG
>CAUJJX010000021.1 GCA_963205165.1 Pseudomonadota bacterium
GCGACTGCGTCGCTAATCCGACCTACGCCTTCTGCAGCGGTCGCCGCGAAGCGAGCGACCCAACGCCCAACGCCCAACGCCCAACGCCCAACGCCCAACGCCCAACGCCCAACGCCCAACGCCCAACGCCCAACGCCCAACACCGGAGCCCACCACCCCATGTCCATCTCCCACCTCCGCAAGGAATATCTCCGCGAGCGCTTCGACGAGGGCGACGCGGCCCCCGATCCGTTCGAGCAGTTCGGACGCTGGTTCGACGAGGCCCTGAAGGCCGAGCTGCCGGAGGCCAACGCGATGACGCTCGCCACCGCTAACCGCGCCGGCGTGCCGACCGCGCGCATCGTGCTCATCAAGGCGTTCGACGCGCGCGGCTTCGTCTTCTTCACCAACTACGCGAGCCGCAAGGGACGCGAGCTCGCCGAGAACCCGCACGCGTGCCTGCTGTTCCACTGGGTCGGGCTCGAGCGGCAGGTGCGCATCGAAGGGACGATCTCGAAGGTGGACGAGGCCGAGTCCGATGCGTACTTCACGGAGCGCCCGCTCGGCAGCCGCCACGGTGCGTGGGCCTCGACGCAGAGCGCCGTGATCCCGAGCCGCGAGTTCCTGGAGGACAAGGTCGTGCAGATCGCGCGCGAGATGGGCGATGCGCCGCCGCGGCCGCCGCACTGGGGCGGCTATCGCGTGAAGCCCACGTTGTTCGAGTTCTGGCAGGGCCGGCCGAGCCGTCTGCACGACCGCCTGCAGTACCGACCTGCCGGCGCCGGCTGGCACATCGAACGTCTCTCGCCGTGACCGCGCGGAAGCGTCCGGTCGCGAAGCCGGCCGTCGTCGTCCCGGCGCCGCTGCCGGCCGATCGACTCGTCCGCCGTTGCAGTTTCGACCCGGCGGCATTCCAGACGACGGCCGATCTCGCAGGCCTCGACCGCATCGTCGGTCAGGACCGCGCCCGCGAGGCCGTGCGCTTCGCGATCGGTGTCGCGAGCCCCGGCTACAACCTCTTCGTGCTCGGATCGCCGGGCCTCGGCAAGCGCACGCTCGTGCGAGAGGTGCTCGAGGCCCGCGCGCGCAACGAGCCGCCGCCGGACGACTGGGTCCACGTCAACAATTTCCGCCAGCCGCACCGGCCGTGGTCCGTCCGCCTGCCGCACGGCATGGGCGTGCGTCTGAAGACCGACATGGCGCGGACCATCGAGGACCTCCGCGCCGCCGTGCCCTCGCTCTTCGAGAGTGACGAGTACCGCAATCGCGCGGAGCAGATCGGTGCCGAGACCGTCGAGCACCAGGACGCCGGATTCCAGGCGCTCGGCGCGGAATCCGCGGGGCAGGGCATCGGCCTCCTGCGCACGCCCTCGGGCTTCTCGCTCGCGCCCGTCAAGGACGGCGAGGTCATCGCTCCCGACGACTACCGCAAGCTGCCCGAGGCCGAGCGCGACCGCATCGATGCCGCGCTGGCCGACCTGCAGGTGAAGCTCCAGAAGACGATCCGTCACGCGCAGCAGCTCCAGCAGGAAGGTCGTGCGCGACTGCGCGAACTCGGCCGCGAAATGACGCGGTCGGTCGTCGAGATGCTCCTCGACCCCTTGCGCCACACGTACGGTGAAGTGCCGCGCATCGGCGAATACCTCGCCGCGATGCAGGACGACATCCTCGAGAACGTCGATCTTTTCCGCCGCACCGCGGACGGCGAGGGCGGCAACGAGCTGATGCGTTTCGCGACGGCCGAGGCCGCGCCGTTCACGCGGTTCGAGGTGAACGTGATCGTCGGCGACCACGACGACGGTGCCGGCGCGCCGGTCGTCGTGGAAGACAACCCGACGCATCCGAACCTCATCGGCCGCATCGAGTTCGTGGCGCGCTTCGGCACGCTCGCGACCGACTTCTCGCAGATCCGCGGTGGCGCGCTGCACCGGGCGAACGGCGGCTACCTGCTCGTCGATGCCTACAAGCTGCTCACGCAGCCGTTCGCCTGGGACGCCGTGAAGCGCGCGCTGTCGGGCGGCGAGCTGAAGCCGGAATCCGCGGGGCAGAGCCTCGGCCTCGTCAGCACCGTCGCGATCGAGCCAGAACCGATCCCGCTGCGCTTGAAGATGGTGTTGTTCGGCGAGCGCGAGCTGTACTACCTGCTGTCGCAGTTCGATCCCGATTTCGAGGAACTCTTCAAGGTCGCGGCCGATTTCGGCGACGACGTCGAGCGCACGCCGGACACCGAGATGGAGTTCGCGCGGATGATCGCGACGCAGGCGCGCCGCGAATCGCTGCCGCCGTTCGATCGCGCCGCGGTGTCGCGCGTGATCGAGCAGACCGCCCGCTGGACCGGCGACGCCGAGCGGCTGTCGGCGCACATCGAGGGCCTCGGCGATCTCCTGCGCGAGGCGGCATTCCGCTGCGTCGACGCGGGCGGCGGGATCGTCGGCGAACGCGACGTGCAGGCCGCGATCGACGCGCGCATCCGGCGCTCGAACCGCATCCCCGAACGCCTGCGCGACATGATGCTGCGCGGCGAACTGCTGCTCGACACGAGCGGCACGCGCGTCGGCCAGATCAACGGACTGTCGGTGGGCGCGGTCGGGCAGCACGCGTTCGGGTTCCCCGTCCGGATCACCGCGACGGCGCGCATCGGCGACGGCGACGTCACCGACATCCAGCGCGAGGTGCAGCTGTCCGGCCCGATCCACGCGAAGGGCGTGATGATCCTCGCGGCCTTCCTCGCCGATCGCTACTCGGCCGAGCGCCCGCACGCCGTGTCGGCCAGCCTCGTGTTCGAGCAGACGTACGGCGAGGTCGACGGCGACAGCGCGTCGGTCGCCGAAGCGTGCGCGCTGCTGTCCGCGATCGGAGGCTTCCCGGTGAAGCAGTGCTGGGCGATCACGGGTTCGATGAACCAGCACGGCGTCGTCCAGCCGATCGGCGGCGTGAACGACAAGATCGAGGGCTACTTCGACATCTGCGCGCGCCGCGGGCTCGACGGCGAGCACGGCGTGATCATCCCGTCGACGAACGTCGCGCACCTGATGCTCCGCGAGGACGTCGTCGCGGCCGTCGCTGCCGGGAAGTTCCGCATCCATGCCGTCGCGACGATCGACGAGGCGCTCGCGCTGCTCACCGGCCTGCCGGCCGGCGCGCCGGATGGCGACGGACTGTATCCGGAAGGCAGCGCGAACTACCGCGTCGCGTCGCGGCTGATGGAGTTCTCCCTGATGCGGCAGGCCTACGCGCAGATGCAGGTGCGCGTGAAGACGGTGCGGCCCGCGAAGGAGAAGGCCGCGAAGCCGCGCAAGCCGGCGGTGCCGAAGCGTCCGACGCCGCGTCCGCCGAAGCCGGGAGTCGACGAATGAGCGCCGCGCCGGCGACCGTTCATCCGCGGCCCGTGTTGCCTCGATCCGCGCGTTCGTCGACCGCGCATTGCCGCGCGCGATCGAAGGCGTGCACGCGATGAATCGGCAGCCGACGACTGTGCATCCGCGGCCCGCGCGGCTGCTGCTCGCGATGGAACCCTTCGACAGCGGATCGCTCGAGATCGCCCGCGCGCTCGCCGCCGAACTGCGCGCCGAACTGAACGCGCTGTTCGTCGAGGACGCCAACCTGCTGCGCATCGCGGCGCTGCCGTGCACGCGCGAGATCGGACGGTTCTCCGGTGTCGTGCGATCGCTCGAACCGCACGATCTCGAGCGCCAGATGCGCACGCAGGCCGACCGCCTGCGCGAATCGGTGAGCCACGCGGCGCGCGAGCTGGGCCTGCCGTGGACCTTCGAGGTGGCGCGCGGGCGCCTCGAGGACGAACTCGTCCGCGCGTTCGTCGATGCGGACCTCGCGGTGTTCGGCCGCGCACCGACGAGGCAGGCGGCGCGTGCGGTGGGGCAGCCGGGCGCGCGCCTGATGCCCGGCCGTGTCGCGGCGTCGCCACCGAACGGCGGACTCCGCGTCACGGTGTCGTGCGCCGACGCCGCCGAGTGCGCCGGCCTCCTGCGCTTCGCCCGCACGCTGGCGCCCGGCCATCCGGAACACATCACGGTGCTCGTGCAGCAGGGCGACGACGCGGAGTCCGCGGTGCGCGAGATGGTGCGCGGCTGGCACGGCCGGCCGGGGCACGTGCCGAGGATCGTGGCGGTCCCGCGGGCCGGTGCGCAGGCGCTGATCGCGCACGCACCTTCTGGCAATCGGGGCGTCGTGGTGCTCGCGGCGTCGGCGGTGCGCGACGCGGGCGCGCTGGCGGCGCTGATCGAGCGGGTCGGGTGTCCGGTGGTGCTGGTGGCGTGAGGAACCTCGATGGCGACGGCCCGCGTCGGAGTCCGCGCTGACCCGATCCGTGCACCGGACGGTCCCCATCCCGTCACCCCAGCGAACGCTGGGGTCCAGCAGTGATTGTGGCTCCGGCCACGGCCGGACTGGATTCCTGCTTGCGCAGGAATGACGGGGTGGGGCGTGCAGGCTGGATTGGTGCGCAGGTCGGATCAGCGCCGCAGGCGCGCAATCCGACGCTGGCGTTCGCATGACCGGATCTTCGGTCGAATCGATGTCTGTCGCCCGCGCGACGGTTCGCGTCGGATTACGCGCTTTGCGCTGATCCGACCTGCGCACTGATGCGCATGCGACGTTCTGCGTCGGATGACGCGCGTTGCGCCAAGCCGACCTGCGCAAGTCCGCTACGCCCCGAGTCTTGCCGCCAGATACACCACCGCCTCGTCCAGCGTCGCCAGCTTCCCGTAGTCGGCTTCCGGCACGTCGACGCCGAGTGATTCGTGCAGCCGCACCATCACCGTCAGGAAGTCGTACGAGTCGATGTCGAGCTGCTCGCGCAGGCCGCGGTCGGGGCGGAGGCGGTCGTAGTCGCCTTCGGGCGCGACCGACGACAGCGCGTCGATCACGGCCTGGCGGATCGCGGATGGGTTCATCGGAGGTCCTCCGGGGATTGCAGGATGCGGTCGAGGGCCGCGAGGAACAGCGCGCCGCGATGACCGACGCTTGCGCGATGGTCGCCCGACAACGTCGCGTGGATCAGCGGACGCACGCTCACGGCGCCGTCTTCGGCCCACGGACGCTGCACGACCTTGCCGAGTCCGACGAGCGCGACCTGCGGCGGATAGATCACGCCGTAGACCGTCTCGACGCCCTGGTCGCCGAGGTTCGTGACGGTCACGGTCGCGTCGGTGAGTTCGGAGCTGCGCAGCGATCCGCCGCGTGCGCGCTGCACGAGGTCGGACAGCGCCCGCATCATGTCGTCGACCGATCGTTCGCCCGCATCGTGGATGGCCGGCGCGACGAGCCCGCCACCGCGCAGCGCGATGCCGACGCCGAGATGGATCGCGGCCGCGGGGCGGAACCCGCCGTCGATCCAGAAGCCGTTCAGTTCGGCCACCTCGCGCAGCGTGCGGGCGATGGCCGTCAGCAGCACGGCGGCGAACAGCACGCGCTCGGTGACGGGCCGCTCGGCGTTGCGCGCCGCGAGCCACGCCGTCGCGCGCGAGAGGTCGATCCACTGGCCGAGGTAGTAGTGCGGGATCTCGCGCTTGGACTTCGCCATCGCGGAGGCGATCGCGTCGCGCATGGCGGCCTGGCGGTCGGCGGGGGAGGTGGTGCGTGCGGCCTCGGCCGGCGGCGGTCGTGTGCCCGTCGACACTGCCGAGTGGTCCGAGGTTGTCGCCGCCATCGCCGGCGCTGAGGTGGTGACCGTCGACGCGCGCGGGTCTGCACCGGGTGCTGTCTTCGGTGCGTCGACAGCACCGGTCGACGCGCTCGTCGGTGCCGCGTTGCCAGTCGCCGACTTCGCGGCGCCGGCCGCGGCGCGTTCCACATCCTCCAGCGCGATCGCGCCGTCGGCACCGGACGCCGTCACGGCCGCGAGATCGATCCCGAGTTCCTGCGCGCGACGGCGGGCGGCGGGCGTCGCACGGAGGCGGCCGGTGGGAGGTGCGGACGTCGCTGCGCCGTCGCTCGCGATCGGGGCCGCCGTCGTGTCGGCCGGTGTCGACGTCGCGTCGCCGGTCGCACGCCCGGCGGCGGCGAGTCCCGCGGCTTCCGGGATGTCGGCCCGGGACGCACCGGCGGACGACTCCGCGCCGCGCGCGACGGGCTCCACCACGCCCGACGCGACGCCGGACGCGACCGGCGCCCCGATCTCCTGCAACGTCGCGAGCACCGTCCCCACCGGGACTTCCGTCACCGGCTGCACGACGAGCGCCTCGACGACGCCGTCGTCCCAGCACTCGACCTCGACGGCGCCCTTGTCGGTTTCGACGATCGCGATGACCTGGCCGCGCTTCACGAGGTCGCCGGGTTTCACGAGCCATTCGACGAGCTTGCCGGCTTCCATGTCGGCGCCGAGCGTGGGCATGCGGAACTCGATCACGATGCGGGGACCTCCCGGTGCAGCACCTCGAACGCCGCGCGGACGATCTGCGGGATCTGCGGCAGCGCGGCGTCTTCCAGATGCTTCGCGTACGGGATCGGCACCTCGCGGCTGCAGACGCGCGCGACCGGTGCGTCGAGGTCGAGGAAGGCGCCTTCCATGATCCGGGCGGAGATCTCCGCGGACAGCCCCACGCTGCGCCAGCCTTCGTCGATCACGACGGCGCGGTGCGTCTTCCGGATCGATTCGAGAATCGTCGAAGTATCGAGCGGACGCAGCGTGCGCAGGTCGATGACCTCGGCCGCGATGCCGTGCACCGCGAGCTGGTCGGCGGCGGCGAGTGTCTTGCCGAGGCTGCCGCCGTACGTGACGAGCGTGACGTCGTTGCCGGCGCGCCGGACGGCCGCGCGATCGATGTCGACGGCGCCCGCGTCGACCGCGAGTTCGCCTTCCATCGTGTAGAGCATCGCGTGCTCGAAGATGATGACGGGGTCGGGGTCGTCGAGCGCCGTGAGCAGCATGCCGCGGGCGTCTTCCAGCGTCGCCGGCGCGAGGACGCGCAGCCCGGGGACGTGCGCGTACCAGCATTCGAAACTGTGGGAGTGCTGCGCGGCGAGCTGGCGTCCGCCGCCCGTCGCCATGCGGATCACGACGGGTACGCTCAGCTGTCCGCCAGACATGTGCCGCAGCGTCGCCGCGTTGTTCACGATCTGGTCGAGCGCGAGCAGGCTGAAGTTGACGGTCATCACCTCGACGATCGGCCGCAGGCCGTTCATCGCGGCGCCGATGCCCGCACCGACGAACGCCGATTCCGACAGCGGCGTGTCGATGATGCGGGTCTCGCCGAACTCTTCCAGCAGCCCTTTCGAACACGCGTACGAACCGCCGTAGCGGCCGACGTCCTCGCCCATCAGGAACACGCGCGGATCGCGGATGAGCGCCTCGCGCAGCGCCGCGCGGACGGCCTCGCGGTAGGTCGTGCGGATCATGGTGCTCATCGGGCGCCTCCGTCGACGACATGGATTGCGATGGCGCGCATCGCTGCGCTGCAGGTCGCGCTCATCGGGCCGCCACGACGCGCGTCATCACGTCGTCCTCCAGGTGCTCGACCGGTTCCCACGTGCCCGCTTCGGCGAACGCGACGGCGTCCGCGATCTCGGTGGCGACGGCGGATTCCATCGTGGCGACGTCGGCGTCGGTCAGGCCGTCGGATTCACGCAGCTGCGCCGTCAGCGCGGCGATCGGGCAGCGCTTGCGCCACTCGGCGACCTCGGCCTTGTCGCGATACAGCTCGGCGTCGAACATCGAGTGCGCGCGGAACCGGTACGTGCGCAGCTCGAGGAACTTCGGTGCGCCGCTCGCACGGATCTCCGCGACGGCCTGCCCGACGGCGTCGTACACGGCCGCTGCATCCATGCCGTCGACGCTCGCGGCAGCCATGCGATAGCTGCCGGCCTTCTCGACGAGATCGGTGTCGGACTCCGACCGTTCGAGCGACGTGCCCATCGCGTAGAGGTTGTTCTCGCAGAGGAACAGCACGGGCAGCTTCCACAGCGCCGCGAGGTTCATGCTCTCGTGGAACTCGCCCTCGGCCACGGCGCCGTCGCCGAAGATGCAGACGGTCACGCGCGGACGCCCGAGCATCTTGTCCGCCAGCGCGAGGCCGACCGCGACGGGCAGCCCGCCGCAGACGATCGCGTTGCCGCCGTAGAAGCGGCGCGACACGTCGAAGAGGTGCATCGATCCGCCGCGGCCGTGGCTGCAGCCTTCCTGCTTGCCGAACATCTCGGCCATCACGGCGCGGGCCGGCACGCCGCGCGCGAGGGCATGGCCGTGCTCGCGATACGTCGCGACGATCGCGTCGTCGGCGCCGAGGTGCGGCATCGTGCCGGCCGCGATGGCCTCCTCGCCGATGTAGAGATGCAGGAATCCGCGGATCTTCCCGGCGCTGTAAAGCTCCGCGCATTTCTCCTCGAAGCGGCGGATGCGGATCATCTCGCGCAGCAGCGCGCGGCGCGTGGCGGCGTCGGGGGTCATCGCGCGGCGCTTTCCGGGTCGGTCGGCGCGGACCCGACGTGTGGCGATGCAGCCGCGTGCGCGACACCGTTCGCGGCCGGGGCATCGCCTTCCATCGTCGACGTGTCACCTTCCGGCAATCCGAGTTCGCGGGCCTTCAGCAGGCGCCGCATGATCTTGCCGCTGCGGGTCTTCGGGAGCGACGGCGCGAACGCGATCTCCTTCGGGGCGACGGCCGGGCCGAGCTTGCGGCGCACGAAGGCGAGCAACTCGCGTTCGAGCGCGGGCGTCGCGTCGAAGCCGGGCTTCAGCGCGACGAAGGCCTTCACGATCTCGCCGGCGACGGGGTCGGGCTTGCCGATCACGCCGGCCTCGGCGACGGCCGGGTGGTCCATGAAGGCGCTCTCGACCTCGAAGGGTCCGATGAGGTGGCCGGACGACTTGATCACGTCGTCGGCGCGACCCACGAACCAGAAGTAGCCGTCGGCGTCGCAGCGCGCGAGGTCGCCGGTGAGATACCAGTCGCCGGAGAAGCACTTGCGATAGCGCTCGTCCTCTCCGAGGTAGCCGCGGAACATCGACGGCCAGCCGCGCTTCAGCGCGAGTTCGCCTTCCTGGTCGGGCGTGTCGACGGCGGCCACGGAACCGTCGTCGAGGCGACGCACGATCGCGGCCTCGATGCCCGGCAGCGGCAGCCCCATCGACCCCGGACGGATCGGCAGTGCAGCGAAGTTGGCGATCATGATTCCGCCGGTCTCGGTCTGCCACCAGTTGTCGTGGATCGGCAGGCCGAAGGCCTCGATGCCCCAGCGCACGGCCTGCGGATTGAGCGGTTCGCCGACGCTCGCGATGAAGCGCAGCTTCGGGTAGCTGTGCTGCGCGGCGGCCGCGGCACCGCCCTTCATCATCATCCGCACGGCCGTCGGCGCCGTGTACCAGACGCTGACGTTCTGGTCGCGCAGGATGTCGTACCAGCGCGCGGCGTCGAAGTCGGCCTCGTCGACGATCATCGTCGCGCCGTTCACGAGCGGCGACACGATGCCGTACGACGTGCCGGTCACCCAGCCCGGATCGGCGGTGCACCAGAAGACATCGTCCTCGTGGAGGTCGAGCGCGAGGCGGCCCGTGATCGCGTGCGCGACGACGGCGCCGTGCACGTGGACGGCGCCCTTCGGCCTGCCGGTCGTGCCGCTCGTGAAGTGCAGCAGCGCGGGTTCCTCGGGGCGCGTGTGGCGCACGTCGAACGTCGTGGGTGACCAGCCCATGAGCGTCCTGAGTTCCATCGTGTGCAGCGGCAGTTCGTTGTCGGGCTCGTCGTGCACGATCAGCACGTGCTTCAGCGCCGGGAGATCCTGGCGGATCGGCGCGATCTTCTTCCGGTAGAGGCTCGTCGTCGTGACGAGCACGCGGCCCGCGCCGATGGTCATGCGCGTGCGGATCGGCTCCGGGCCGAAGGCGGAGAAGAGCGGCGACACGACGCAGCCGCGCTTCAGGGCGCCGAGCACCGCGATGTACAGCTCGGGGATGCGGCCCGCGAGCACGAAGACCGTGTCGCCGGGCGGCACGCCGAGTTCGTCGAGGACATTGGCGAAGCGGTTCGAGGCCTCCGACAGCTCGCGGTACGTGAAGTCGCGGACGGTGCCGTCGCGGCCCAGCCAGCGCAGTGCCAGATGGTTCGCGCGCGGGCCGAGCGCATGGCGGTCGACGGCCTCGTGGGCGATGTTGATGGTGCCGTCGGGGAACCCCTCGAGCGAGGCCCGCGCGGCCGTCCAGGAGAAGCGTTCGCGGGCGAGCGCGTAGTCCTCGAGCTGCGGCGGCGGGTCGCCCGGGCGGCGGGTCTTGGGGATCACGTCATCGGTCATCGGGTCGCCTCCGTGCGGTTCGATGGAACCAGTTTGGGAGAGCACCGCAGTGCGCCATTGAGCGAAGTCAAGGACGCGTGATCATCGGGCGCCGGCATGGCCGCGCCGGACTGTCGAGACCGCGTGCCCCCCATCCCGTCACCCCAGCGAACGCTGGGGTCCAGCAGCGGACGTCGCGCCGGCCACCGCCGGACTGGATTCCAGCTTGCGCTGGAATGACGGGGGGTGAGCAATCCCGCAGTCGCGCAGGTCGGATCAGGACCGCGGGTGCGTGATCCGACTTGGACGGTTGTGCGAGCGAAGGCGTCGGATCACGCGGCGATGCCGCTGATCCGACCTCCACGAACCCCACGTCGGTCGACTCCGGTCACGGCATCGACGCCCGTCCCAGTCCTCAGCTCAGCGCCCCGTGCAGATCCCCCAGGCTGTCGTGATGCGTGAGATCGCCGCCGAGCGGCGTGACCGTCACCCAGCCGGCGAGCGCCGCGCCGAGGTCGGTGTCCGGATCGGGCGCGCCGACCTGGTGCGTGAAGCTGAGCCACGCGTACGGGAAGTCGCGTGCGTCGACGCGCTCGGTGACCTCGATCTTCAGTTCCTGCCAGCGTCCCTGGCGCACGGCGCGCACGCCCCGCACTTCGTCGGGGGCGACGTCCGGGACATTCACGTTGTGGAACACGCCCGGCGCCGTCGGTGCCGCGATGATCTGGCGGATCACGTCGGGCAGGTGCTTCTCGGCGGTGTCCCAGCGGATGTCCTGGCCACGCGTGAAGCACTGGCTGATCGCGATGCCGCGGACGCCGGACTGCGTCGCCTGCATGGCGCCGGCGACCGTGCCGGAGTAGGTCAGGTCGTCGGCGAGGTTCGAACCGCGGTTCACGCCCGACAGCACGAGTGTCGGCGGGTGGTCGCGCAGCAGCGACTGGAGCGCGACGACGACGCAGTCGGTCGGCGAGCCCTTCACGAGCGAGAAGCGGCGCTCGTCGAGCTGGCGCACCCGGACGGGTTCGCCGACGGTGACGGAGCGGCCGGCGCCGGAGCGCTCGAAGTCGGGAGCGACGATCCAGACGTCGTCGGACAGTGTGCGGGCGATGCGTTCCATGACGGCGAGGCCGGGGGCGTAGATGCCGTCGTCGTTCGTGATGAGGATGCGGAGGGTCATCGGGTGGAATCCTGTTCGGTGGTGCGGACGGTGTCGACGGACTGGTCGGCGACGTCGTCCGGTCCGGGTGTGCGAGCCCCGGAGGATAACGCGGCCCTGTCCCGTCGACCGGCGCGCATCGGCGTGCCGGCGTCCCCGGGCGGCGGCGTCCGCGCGCCGGTCTCGACGAAGTACACTCGGCCTCCGCCTGCGAGCCGGCACCGCCGCGCAGCCACAGACCACGAGAGGAGTCCACCATGACCGACGCAGTCATCGTTTCCACCGCCCGCACGCCGCTCTGCAAGTCGTGGCGCGGCGCCTTCAACATGACGCACGGCGCGACGCTCGGCGGCCACGCCGTGCAGCACGCGGTGGCGCGCGCCGGCATCGAGCCGGGCGAGGTGGAAGACGTCCTGATGGGCTGCGCGAACCCCGAGGGCGCGACCGGCTTCAACATCGCGCGCCAGATCGCGCTGCGCGCCGGGATGCCGGTCACGGTGTCGGGCGCGACGGTGAATCGCTTCTGCTCGTCGGGCCTCCAGACCATCGCGATGGCCGCGCAGCGCGTGATCGCCGGCGAGGCCGACATCTTCGTGGCGGGCGGCGTCGAGTCGATCTCGTGCGTGCAGAACGAGATGAACAAGCACATGGCGAACGAGGCCTGGCTCGTCGAGCACAAGCCCGAGATCTACTGGAGCATGCTGCAGACGGCCGAGACCGTCGCGAAGCGCTATGCCATCGGCCGCGAAGCCCAGGATCGCTACGGCGTGCAGAGCCAGCTCCGTGCGGCGGCCGCGGCGGCTGCCGGGAAGACGAAGGACGAGATCGTGCCGATCGAGGTCACGATGAAGGTCGTCGACAAGGCGACCGGCCAGGAGTCGACGAAGGCGGTCGTCGCCGATCGCGACGAGGGCATCCGCGCCGACACGACGTACGAAGGTGTCTCGCAGATCAAGCCGGCGTTCGAGGGCGGCGTGATCTCGGCGGGCAACGCGAGCCAGTTCTCGGACGGTGCCTCGGCCGCGGTCGTGATGAACGCGAAGCTCGCCGAGCGCCGCGGGCTGCAGCCGATCGGCATCTTCCGCGGCTTCGCGGTCGCCGGCTGCGAGCCGGACGAGATGGGCATCGGCCCCGTCTTCGCGATCCCGAAGCTGCTCGCCCGTCACGGCCTGGGGGTCGACGACATCGGCCTGTGGGAACTCAACGAGGCCTTCGCCGTGCAGGTGATCTACTGCCGCGACAAGCTGGGCATCCCGGACGAGCGGCTCAACGTGAACGGCGGCTCGATCGCCGTCGGCCATCCGTACGGCGTGACGGGCGCGCGGCTCGTCGGGCACGCGCTGATCGAGGGCAAGCGCCGCGGCGTGAAGTACGCCGTCGTGACGATGTGCATCGGCGGCGGGATGGGCGCGGCGGGGTTGTTCGAGGTGGTGTGATTCGCGCGGGCCGAGTGGCGCGCCGGGCCGGTCCGAACGCGCAGGTCGGATCAGCGGCGCGAGCCGCGTGATCCGACGCCGTCGCCCGCACGATCGTCCGCGTCGGATTACGCGGCTTCGCCGCTAATCCGACCTACGAGAATTCGCTGCGCCTACGCCCGATTCACCACGTTCCAGGTTCACGACTCCCCGCCATGCAATCGATGCTCATCAACCGCCGCGATCTCGACTTCCTGCTCCACGAGCTGCTCCAGGTCGAGAACCTCTGCTTCCGCGAACGCTACCGCGAGCACTCCCGCGAGACCTTCGACGCCGTCATCGACACGGCGCTGAAGATCGCCGAAGAGAAGTTCGCGCCGCACGCCCGCAAGGCCGACGAGAACGAGCCGCGCTTCGAGGACGGTTGCGTCGTGATGATTCCCGAGGTGGCCGACGCGCTGAAGGCATTCGCGGACGCAGGTTTCATCTCCGCCGGCTTCGACGCCGAACTCGGCGGGATGCAGCTGCCCGTGACCGTCGCGCAGGCGGCGCTCGCGCTGTTCTTCTCGGCGAACGTCGGGACGGCCGCGTACCCGATGCTGACGATCGGCAACGCGAACCTCATCCGCAAGTTCGGCACGGACGCGCAGCGCGGGACGTACCTGCCGCATCTGCTGTCGGGGCGGTTCTCCGGGACGATGTGCCTGTCGGAACCGCAGGCGGGCTCGTCGTTGTCCGACATCGTGACGCGCGCCGAGCCGCAGCCGGACGGCACGTACCGCCTCTTCGGCCAGAAGATGTGGATCTCCGGCGGCGATCACGAGCTGACGGAGAACATCGTGCACCTCGTGCTCGCGAAGATCCCCGGCGGGCCGCCCGGCGTGAAGGGCATCTCGCTGTTCCTCGTGCCGAAGCGGCTGATGAATGCCGACGGCAGCGTGGGCGAACGCAACGACGTCGCGCTCGCGGGTCTGAATCACAAGATGGGCTACCGCGGCACGACGAACTGCGTGCTGAACTTCGGCGAGCAGGACGGCGCCGTCGGCACGCTCGTCGGCGAGATGCACAAGGGCCTCGCGTGCATGTTCCACATGATGAACGAGGCGCGCATCGGTGTCGGACTCGGCGCCGTGATGCTCGGCTACACGGGCTACCTGCATTCGGTCGCGTACGCCCGCGACCGCGCGCAGGGGCGTCCGATGCTCGCGAAGGACGCCACGAAGCCGCAGGTGAAGATCGTCGAACACCCCGACGTGCGGCGGATGCTGCTCGCGCAGAAGGCCTACGTCGAAGGCGGACTCGCGCTGTGCCTCTACGCGGCGAGCCTCGTCGACGAGGCGAACACGGCGCACGACGAGCGTGCCCGGAAAGGCGCCACGCTGCTGCTCGAGGTGCTCACGCCGATCGTGAAATCATGGCCGTCGCAGTGGTGCCTCGAGGCGAACAACCTCGCGATCCAGGTGCACGGCGGGTACGGCTACACGCGCGAATATCCCGTCGAGCGCTTCTACCGCGACAACCGGCTGAACCCGATCCACGAGGGCACGAACGGCATCCAGGCGCTCGACCTCCTCGGCCGGAAGGTCGGCATGGACGACGGGGCCGCGATCCAGCGGCTCGCGATGGAGATCGATCGCACGGCACGCGAGGCGAAAGGCTGCGACTCCGCGGAGCTGCGCCGCTGCGGCGAGCACCTGACCGACGCCTTCGCGAACATCATGGAGGTCGTGCGCAACACGCTCTGCGCGACGGGCAAGGGCCACGCCGAACTCGCACTCGCGAACGCGCACGTGTTCCTCGAACTCACGGGCCACGTCGTGATCGCGTGGATGTGGCTGCGGCAGGCGCTCGTCGCCGTGCGCCGCGTCGGCGAGGTGGACGGCGCCGAGCGCGACTTCTACCAGGGCAAGCTCCAGGCGTGCAGCTACTTCTTCCGCTGGGAACTGCCGAAGACACAGCAGTGGTACCAGCTCCTGAACGACATGGACCCGACCTGCCTCGAGATGCAGGACGAGTGGTTCTGAAATCGCGGCGGCGGGTGCCGCCTGCCTCTCGCGCGCCCGGCTGAATTCGTCGGCAGCGCATCCGGTCCGGTCGCCCGGACCGGGTCGCCGTATCAGACGCGAGCGCGGCGGGCGCGGGCTGCGAGCACCAGTCCACCCAGTCCGAGCAGGACGATCGAGCCGGGTTCCGGAATGGGCGCGGCCACGGGGATCGTCTCGATCTCCCAGCGCAGGATGTCGTGATTGTTGCGCAGCGAACCCGTGGCCGACGTGAAGCCGAAGTAGACGTCGTCGCCCAGTGCTTTCGCGTCGAGATCGACCGTGGTCGAGATCGCGGCATCCGTCGGGCGCAAGGCGCTGGCGCCCTGTGCCACGCGGACAGCGAGCACGTCCGCAACGCCGTCGTAGTCGACCCATGCACTCCAGACCTGTCCGTTGTTGAAGAGGCCTTCGGTGATCTTCTTCGCGACGACGGACTGCACGGATCCGTCGAGGTCGATGCCCACATGGTTACCGTCGGCGTCGACGGGCGCGCCGTTGTTGAACGTGTCGAACTCGACACCCGCCCCGAACCAGAAACCGCGGTAGCCCATTCCCTCGCCGGCGGTGCCCGTCGTGTTGTTGGCGGTGTTCATGACGAAGACGATGCCGTCGGCGCCCTTCACGGGGAACTCGCCGGACTCGTAGAAGCCGTCGCCCTGCGTCATGCGGAACTGGAAGTAAGTCGAGAACGAGACGTTGTCTGCGAGCGATACGGCGGTCTTCAGGAAGGCGGAGCCCTTCTGGGAGTAGTTGTCGGTCAGCCGAAGGACCTTGCGACCGGCGTCGTCGGTGACGGCGTTGCCGATCGTCGCGGCACGGTCGTTGAGTTGCAGGCCCGACACATCGGCGAAGTCGGTGTACGCGAGATCGATGGCGGAGGCCATCGTGGCGCCGGTCAGCAGGCATGCGGCCGCGATCGTGGATACGAGTTTCGAAGGTCTCATCGTGTCGTCTTGGTGAGTGGATCGGTACGGTGGCGGGCGGCGGAAACACGCACCGTGCCAGACGTGTCGGGGTGACGCCGCGTCAATGACTTGCGCACGTCGTGTCGCGCCAGTGCGCGTCGGGTGTCAATCGATCCGACAGCGGCGCCGCGTGTTCTCCCGGCATTGCGTGTCCATCGAACAGCGGGTCCCGGTGGAAGACCGACAACGCACGCCGGCCGCGTCGAATCCGGCCGGCCCCCGACCCCGGTCACGACAGGCGCCCGCGGCACGACGCGACCGGTCCGATGGATCGCTGTCCTGCGACAACGCGTGATAACTTCGCCGCTTCGTCCGCGGCGACGCGGCATCGACGACATCGTGAGGGAATCCCATGGACGTGAAGACACTGTTCGATCTCGGCGGGAAGGTGGCACTGGTCACCGGCGGGTCCCGCGGGCTCGGCCTGCAGATGGCGGAGGCGCTCGGCGAACTGGGCGCGAAGGTGGCGATCACGGCCCGCAAGGCCGGCGAGCTCGCCGAGGCCGAGGCGCACCTGAAGGGCATGGGCATCGACGTGATGACGCACGTCTCCGATCTCTCCGACGCCGCGGCCGCGCAGCCGCTCGTGGATGCGGTGATGGCGAAGTGGGGGCAGATCGACATCCTCGTGAACAACGCCGGCGCGAGCTGGGGCGCGCCCGCCGAGGTGCATCCGCTCGACGCGTGGCACAAGGTGATGAACCTCAACGTGACGGCGCTCTTCGTGCTGTCGCAGGCCGTCGCGAACGCCACGATGATCCCGCGGAAGCAGGGCAAGATCATCAACATCGCGTCGATCGCGGGCCTGAAGGGCACCGACCCGCACTTCATGCCGACGATCGCCTACAACTCGAGCAAGGGCGCCGTCGTGAACTTCACGCGGTCGCTCGCGGCCGAGTGGGCGCAGCACGGCATCCACGTGAACGCCATCGCCCCGGGCGTGTTCCCGAGCAAGATGGCCAAGGGGATGATCGAGCGGTCCGAGGCGTACATCCTCGATCACACGCCGATGCGCCGGCTGGGCTCCGACTTCGACCTGAAGGGCACCGTCGCGCTGCTCGCGTCGCAGGCGTCCGACTACATGACCGGCGTGATCATCCCCGTGGACGGCGGGTTCTCGGCCGTATGAGCAAGGCCGCCGGATTCGACATCGAGATCCCGTACGTCGCGCATCTCGGCATCCGCAAGCTCGCCGAGGAAACCGGGTCCGTCACGACGGGCCTCCACGTGAATCCCGAACTGATGAACAGCTGGCACGTCGCGCACGGCGGCGCCGTCATGTCGATCCTCGACGCGACGATGGGCATGAGCGCGAAGTCGCTCGACCCCGAGGCCAACGGTGCGACGACCGTCGAGCTGAAGGTGAACTTCCTCGCGGCCGCCACGGGCGACATCACCGCGAAGGGCTTCGCGCAGCGCGCCGGCCGCTCGCTCGTGTTCGTCGAGGGCGAGGTGCGCAGCGCGAGCGGCGACCTCCTCGCGAAGGCCACCGGCACGTTCAAGCTCCGGCACCCCGCCGCCCGCCATCCCACCTGAGAAATCCATGCCCCTCGATCCACAGATCCAGACCGTCCTCCAGGCCGTGAAGGCCGCCGCGCTGCCGGAGTTCTGGCAGCTCACGCCCGACCAGGCGCGCGAGCAGTACAAGCAGCGGATCAAGCGCATGGACGTGCGCGACGAGCCGATCCACGAGGTCGAGGACAAGCCCATCGAGGGCCCGGAAGGCGGCGCGCTCATGCTGCGCATCTACCGTCCGCGCAAGGCCGAGAGCGGCGAGCTGATGCCGGCGCTCGTCTGGTACCACGGCGGCGGTTTCGTCATCGGTGACCTCGACACGCACGACACGGCCTGCCGGCAGCTCGCGAAGGCGGGCGACTGCATCGTCGTCGCCGTGCACTACCGGCTCGCGCCGGAATCGCGCTTCCCCGCGGCCGTCGACGACAGCATGGCGGCACTCCGCTGGCTCGCGCGACGCGGCCACGAGATCGGCGTCGACCCGGACCGCATCGCAACAGGTGGCGACAGCGCGGGCGGCAATCTCGCGACGGTGTGTGCACTGCTCGCGCGCAACGAGGGTTTCCCGAAGCTGTCGCTGCAGCTGCTGATCTATCCGTGCGTCGCGCCGGAGCCCGAGACGCCGTCGCACTACGCGTTCGCCGAAGGCCACCTGCTCACGCGGAAGACGCTGACGTGGTTCTACAAGCAGTACATCCGCAACTCGACCGACACGCGCGACTTCCGGTTCGGTCCGCTGATCGCCGAGGATTTCTCGAACCTGCCACCGGCCTTCGTGCTCGTCGCGGGCTACGACCCGCTGCGGGACGAAGGCGTGCAGTACGCCGCGAAGCTCATCGAGGCCGGCAATCGATGCACGCTCGTCAACTACGAGGGCATGGTGCACGGCTTCCTGCTGATGCCCGGTGCCGTCGATGCCGTGAAGCGCGCGGTCGCCGAGTCGGGCGCAGCGCTGCGGGCCGCGTTCGCGCGCCGCTGAACGACGCAGTTCCATACGACGCAGGTCCATACAACGAGGAGACCGCCATGCCGCTCGTCCACATCACATTGCTCGAAGGCCGCACCCCGGAACAGAAGCGCGCCGCGCTGACCGAAGTCACGCGGGCACTCGAACGCACGCTCGGCGCGAAGCCGGAGGCGATCCGGGTGTGGTTCACGGAACTGCCGAAGACCGACCTGGCGATCGGCGGGGTGACGGCGGCTGAACTGGGGAAGTAGCGGGGGGCGGCGGCCCTCTCCCCCGGCCCCTCTCCCGCAAGCGGGCGAGGGGAGCGGTCGTCGCCAATGAGAGGGCTGCGCGCGAGTGACCTTGGTCAATGTCTCGGGTCCGCGAGGCGAGCCGGGTATGACGAAAGATCGAGCGGTTGAACCCGCCCGCGCGTCGCGCGAGAAGTGCGATGAGTCCGACGCCGATGCGTCACGCGGTGATCATCGCGTTGCCGATCTCCCCTCGCCCGCTCGCGGGAGAGGGGCCGGGGGAGAGGGCGACGCCACATTGCTCGATCGCGCGAAGGCGCTGCGGACCCGACAGACCGATGCAGAACAGCGACTCTGGTATCACCTGCGCGCGCATCGATTCATGGGGTTGAAATTCAGGCGCCAGTGTCCCGTCGGTCGTTACATCGTCGATTTCATGTGCCTGACCCCGAAGCTCGTCATCGAACTCGACGGCGGTCAGCACGCTGACGAAGCGGACTACGACGACCGCCGAGATCGATGGCTTCGCGCACAGGGTTTCACGGTGCTGCGTTTCTGGAACCACGACGTGCTTCGCGATACCGACGCGGTACTCGAGAGGATCAGGCAGGTCGCGGTTTCGCTCGCTTGACGGAACCTCCGGGGGTTTGCAGCGTCAGGCGTTCGTCGCCCTCAGATACACGCGGTATACACGGCCGAGTTAGTCCATGCGCTCGGCCTCGGTGGCGTCGCAGATGCAGCCGGGTCAGGGCTATCGTTCGTCGCAGCGTCCGGCGATCACGCCTTCGCGGCGTCGTTCCACGCGACCGTCGGCAGGCCGTTGCGCGCGAGCTGGGCGTCGAGCAGGCCCGTCATGAAGTTCGCACCGTAGCCGTCGGCCACTGCGCGCTCGATGCTCGCCCGGACCGTCGCCGCGATCGGTGATTCGAGCCCGGCATCGGCCGCGAGATGCGTGAAGTACGTGATGTCCTTGCAGGCGTTCGACACGAAGAACTTCATGCGGTCGGCCTCGCCTGCGACGGCGCCCCCGACGACCATCTGGAAGAGGCCCGAATTCATCACGCCGGGCGCCGTCAGCTCGTGCCATTTCTTCGGGTCGATGCCCGTCTTCACGCATGCCGCGTAGGCCTCGGCCATCACCGAAAGCATGCCCATCGTCAGGTAGTTGTTGATGAGCTTCAGCGTGATCGCCTCGCCGACGGCGCCGATGTGGAAGATGTTTTCGGCGAACGCGCCGATCACCGGCCGGATGCGTTCGAAGGTCGCGGGCGCCGCGCCGACGAGCACGTTCAGCTTGCCGGCCTCGGCCTCCGGCGGGGTGCGCGACAGCGGCGCATCGGAGAAGTCGATGCCGCGTTCCGCGAGCGCCGCCGCGACGCGCCGGGTCATCGGCGGCTCGTTGGTCGAGCAGTCGACGACGACGCTTCCGGGTGCCATCGTCGCGAGGAGTCCGCCTTCGCCGAACACGACCGACTCGACCTGCGGCGCGCCCGTCACGCAGAGGATCACGACGTCGGATCTCGCCCCGACGTCCGCGACGGTCGCAGCGGCCGTCGCGCCGCGCTGCACGAGATCGGCGACGCTCTCCGGTTTGTACGGGTCGTGCGCGACGAGCGGCCAGCCTTTCTCGACGACGTTGCGGCCGATGCCGTGGCCCATGAGGCCGGCGCCGATGAGTCCGACGCGTTCGCGGGGGACGGGAGGGGTGGGGTGCGTCATGTCGGAGCGGGCCTCGTGGTGTCGTGACGGGCGCCATTGTCGTGCGGCCGGCGTCATCGTGGTGGTATGGGTGCCATCGTGGCGTTGGTGGCGACTCGGTGCCATTGCCGGCAGCCGGGTGGTGTTGCGGGCGACATGTTGGTGTTGCTGCCGACCCGATGGCGTTGCTGCCGCCATGGCGGCGTTGCTGCCGCAACGGCATCCATCCGCGGATCAGGTTGCGCCGTTCGATGTCGAAAATATATGATGCATCATATATCCAAAACAGGCGCGCCTTCCATGTCCGACAACCTGCGGGTCTTCGGCGGTCCCGGACGCTACGTGCAGGGCGCCGGTGCCATCGATGCGATGGGTCGATTCCTCCAGCCGCTGGGGGCGTCCGCGGTGCTGATCGCCGACCGGCCGGTGCTGGACCTCGTCGGCGCGCGCGTCGTGAAGGTCTGCGCGGACGTCGGCGTGCGCTGCGAGCCCGTCGAGTTCTCCGGCGAGATCACGCTCGCCGAGATCGCGCGCGTGGCCGACGTGGCGCGGGGCTTCGCACCAGCCTTCGTGATCGGTGCAGGCGGCGGCCGCGGGATCGACACGGGGAAGGCCGTCGCCGACCGGCTCGGCGCCCGCGTCGTCACGCTGCCGACGGCGGCCTCGAACGATGCTCCGACGAGCAAGCTCTACGCGGTCTACGACGAGCGCCACCGCCTCGTGCAGGTCGACCACATGGCGGCGAGTCCGGACGTCGTCGTCGTCGACACGGCCGTGATCGTGACGGCGCCGGTGCGGATGTTCTCCGCCGGCATCGGCGACGCCGTCGTGAAGCGCTTCGAGGTCGCGCAGTGCTTCGGCGTCGGCGCCCGCAACATGTTCGGCGGCACGGGCTGCCGCGCGGCCGAGGCGCTCGCGGAACTCTGCTACGACACGCTGCGGTCCCGCGGGGTCGCTGCGATCGAGGCCGTGCGGCGTCGCGAAGTCACGGAAGATGTCGAGCGCGTCGTCGAGGCGACGGTGCTGCACTCCGGGCTCGGTTTCGAGAGCGGCGGCCTGTCGATCGCGCACGCGATGACCCGCGGGCTCAGCGCCGTGCGCGGCGCGCGCGATGCGCTCCACGGTCATCAGGTTGCTTACGCGTTGCTCGTGCAGCTCGCGCTCGAAGGGCGCGACCAGGCCTTCGTCGGCGACGTCGCGACGTTCTACCGAGCGACCGACCTGCCGCTGTCGCTGACCGATCTCGGCATGCCAGACGCCACCGACGACGAGATCGACGTGATCGCCGCCGGGACCATGACGGCGCCGCACGCGCGCAATTTCCAGCGGACGCTGTCCGCCGCCGACATCGCGGGCGCGATGCGGTCGATCGCGCGATAACTCCAGACGCCGCCGTGAAGATCGAACGCGCCAATCTCTCGGAAAGCATCTACCGCGAGATCCGGATGCAGCTCATGAACGGCGAGCATCCGCCGGGCGAGCGGCTGCGCATCGGCATGCTCGCGGAGCAGTTCGGCGTGAGCATCACGCCCGTGCGTGAATCGATCTTCCGCCTCGTGAGCGAGGGGGCGCTCGTCATGCGCGCCGCGACCGACGTGTCGGTGCCGGTGCTGACGGCGCATCAGCTGCGCGAGATCCAGCTGACCCGCGCCCTGCTCGAAGGCGCCTGCGCCGAACGTGCGGCCTCGCTCATCGACGCGCCGACCATCGACCGTCTGGAACGCATCCAGCGCGACTACATTGCCGCCTGGAAGCGGCGTGCCCCGGACGTCGCGCAGCGCAATCGCGAATTCCATTTCGTGCTCGCGGCCGCGGGCGACATGCCCATCGTGTTCGGCATCGTCGAACGCATGTGGGTGATGATGGGTCCGACGATCGCCGTCTTCCTGTCGACGCTGAAGCCCCGGAAGCTGACCGTCGAAGGGCACGAACACACACCGGTCATCCGCGCGCTGCGTGCCCGCGACGCGGTCGCGGCGCGCGAGGCCATCCAGGCCGACATCCGCTGGAGCGACGCGATCGTCGAGTGGGTCGAGCACGAATCCGGCATGCCGCTCGCGGAGACCGTCGGCGCCCGCGCGAGCCGCATGAGAACGCATCAACCGAAGGGAGTGACACCATGACCGCGAAGGCCGCATTCCAGTGGGACGATCCGCTGCTCCTCGAAGGGCAGCTGACCGAAGACGAACGGATGATCCGCGACTCGGCGCGCGACTTCTGCCAGGCCGAACTGATGCCGGGCATCCTGCTCGCGAACCGGCACGAGAACTTCGACCGGGAAATCATGCGGGCCTTCGGGCGCATGGGTTTCCTCGGTCCGACGATCGAGGGCTACGGTTGCCCCGGCGTGAGTCACGTGGCGTACGGACTCATCGCGCGCGAGGTCGAGCGCGTCGATTCCGGCTACCGGTCGGCGATGAGCGTGCAGTCGTCGCTCGTGATGCATCCGATCCACGCGTTCGGCACCGACGCGCAGCGAGACCGGTTCCTGCCCGGCCTCGCGAAGGGCGACCTCGTCGGCTGCTTCGGCCTGACGGAACCGAACCACGGGTCGGACCCGGGCAGCATGGCGACGCGCGCGACGAAGGTCGACGGCGGCTGGCGCATGCACGGCAGCAAGATGTGGATCTCGAATTCGCCCATCGCCGACGTGATGGTCGTGTGGGCGAAGGACGACGCCGGCGTGATCCGCGGCTTCATCCTCGAACGCGGGATGGCCGGCCTCTCGACCCCGAAGATCGAGGGCAAGCTGAGCCTGCGCGCGTCGATCACCGGCGAGATCGTGATGGACGACGTGTTCGTCCCGGACGCGAACCTGCTGCCCGGCGTGACCGGTCTGAAAGGGCCGTTCTCCTGCCTCAACAAGGCGCGCTACGGGATCGCGTGGGGCGTGATGGGTGCGGCGGAGTTCTGCTGGCACGCGGCGCTGCGCTACACGCTCGACCGCAAGCAGTTCGGCCGGCCGCTCGCCGCGAACCAGCTCGTGCAGCTGAAGCTCGCGAACATGCAGACCGAGATCGCGTCCGGCATCCAGATGGCGTTGCGCGTCGGCCGTTTGATGGACGACCACACGGCGATGCCGGAGATGGTCTCGCTCATCAAGCGCAACAACTGCGGCAAGGCGCTCGACATCGCCCGCGTCGCGCGTGACATGCACGGCGGCAACGGCATCTCGGACGAGTTCCACGTGATGCGTCACGTCGTGAACCTCGAGACGGTCAACACGTACGAGGGCACGCACGACATCCACGCGCTGATCCTCGGCCGGTCGCAGACGGGCATCGCGGCGTTCTCCTGACGTCGCCTCGCACGACCGCATCGAACGAGCGGACGCAACGAATCCGACCGTGGTGAAATCACCCGGTCAACCAAGAGGGAGCAACACGATGGGCAGTCTCGAAGGCAAGGTGGCGTGGGTCACGGGCGCGGGCTCGGGGATCGGTCTCGCGGGCGCGGAAGCGCTGGCGGCAGCCGGTGCGACGGTCGTGATGTCGGGTCGGCGCGAGGAAGTGCTCGCCGCGGAGGCCGCGCGCCTGCGCGACGCCGGTCGGCGCATCGAGATCGATGCGCTGGACGTGACGAATGCGGACGACGTCGCGCGCGTCGCCGACGGGATCCGCACGCGGCACGGCCGCATCGACATCCTCGTGAACAGTGCGGGCCTGAACATCCCGGCGCGCTTCTGGAAGAACCTGTCGGTGCCCGGCTGGAACGAGGTGATCCGGGTGAATCTCGACGGCAGCTACTACTGCTGCGCGGCGGTGCTGCCGTCGATGCGCGAGCGGCACGACGGCGTGATCATCAACATCTCGTCGTGGGCGGGCCGTTTCGATTCGTACATGACGGGGCCGGCCTACAACGCCGCGAAGCACGCCGTCGTCGCGATGACGGCGCACCTCAACCAGGAGGAGTGCATCAACGGCATCCGCGCGACCGCGCTGTGCCCGGCGGAGGTGGCGACGCCGATCATGAACAAGCGTCCGGTGAAGCCGTCCGACGAGGACATCGCGCGGATGCTCCAGCCCGAGGACCTCGGCAACGCGATCCTCTGGATCGCGCAGCAGCCGGCGCACGTGTGCATCAACGAGCTGCTGATCAGCCCCACGTGGAACCGCATCTTCCTCGGTGCGGACGACCTGAAGCGTCGTTGATTCGCACGGCCGGCCCGCTCCGCGCGGGGCGTCGGTCGCGTCAGACCGTCGTCGTCGCGTGGAAGGTGTCGAGCAGCGCCGGCAGCGGCTGGCGCTTCGCGACGAAATCGCCCTGCAGGCGGGTGCACCCGTGCGATGCGAGGAAGTCCGCCTGCTCGCGCGTGCGCACGCCCTCGGCGCTCGTCCGGATGTCGAGGCTCGTCGCGAGCGCCAGGATGCCGGCCGCGAGCGTGCGGGCATCGGCGTCGTCGGGCAGGCCCGAGACGAACGACGCGTCGAGCTTCAGGAACGAGATCGGCAGGCGACGCAGGTGCGTGAGCGACGTGTGCCCGCTCGCGAACGCGTCGAGTGCGAGCCGCACGCCCATCGCATGGAGCCGCGACAGCGTCCCGGCGATCACCTTCGCGCTGCGCGACAGCACGGCGGCTTCCTTCAGTTCGAGTTCGAGGTAGTCCGGGGCGAGACCGGTGGCCGCGAGTGCCGCCGCGACGGCGGCCGGGAAATCGGCGTTCGCGAGCTGTCGCGCCGTCACCCCGATCGACACGCTGACGCCGTGGAGGTCGGCCGACTGCCACGCCGCGCAGTCGGCGCACGCGGTCCGCAGCAGCCAGCCACCGAACATCGCGATCTGCCCGGACTCTTCCGCGACGAGCAGCACCTCGTCGTGGGGGACTGCGCCGAACCGCGGATGCATCCAGTGGACCGTCGCATCGAACGCGACGGGGTAGCCGCGCGCCGCGTCGATCTGCGGTTGATAGTGGATCTCCATCCCGGCCTGATCCATGGCGGCGCGCAGGTCGCGGTCGAGGATCAGGCGGCGTGCCATGTTCGCGTTCAGCGCGGCGTGGTGCAGCGTGACCTGTCCGCGCCCCTGCGACTTCGCCTGGTACATGGCGATGTCGGCATTCTTCAGGAGCTGTTCCGCCGTCATCGCGTGGTGGCCCGACACGGCGACGCCGATGCTCGTGCCGGTGTTGATGCTGCGGTCCGCGACGGTGAACGGCTGGAACAGCGCTTCGAGCAGCTTTGCGGCGACTTCGAGCGCGTCGTCGTTCGAGTTCACGTGCTCGAGCACGACGGCGAACTCGTCGCCGCCCAGACGGCAGACGAGATCTTCGTCACGGAGGCGTTCGCGCAGCCGTGCGGCGACGGCCGCGAGCAGTGCGTCGCCGACGTCGTGGCCCAGCGTGTCGTTGACGAGCTTGAAGTTGTCGAGGTCGAGGAACATCAGGGCGACGTGGCGGCCGCGCTCGGTCGCGCCTTCCATCAGCTGCGCCAGGGCTTCGTTGAAGTAGTGACGGTTGGGCAGGCCCGTGACGGCGTCGTGCCGCGCCGTGTAGGCCAGCTGCGCCTCGGCGCGACGCCGTTCGGCGAGCTCGTGCTCGAGGTTCATGTCGCGTCGCTGGATCTGCTCGAGCATGCCGTTGAACACGCTGGCGAGCGCGCCGATCTCGTCCGGCACGGTGTCGGGGGCGCGGGTCGCGTAGTCGCGGTGTTCCGCGACCTCGGCTATCAGCGTCTTCAATTGCGACAGCCGTCGCAGCAGGCGCGGCAGCAGCCAGCCGAGCAGGCCGAGCATGAGCGAGAAGGCGAAGGTGAAGATGCCGCCCGTGATGACGGCGCTGCGCAGCACGCGGCTGCGCACCGGCGCGAGCGACACTCGGGTCACGACGGCGCCGATGATCGTGCCGTCCTCGACGATGGTCTCCCGCGTCTCGAGGATGCCGTCGGTGACGTGCGTCTCGCCCGTCGGATCGGGCTGCGATCTTTTGACGGGCGGCGCACCCGCCACCACCGCGTCCTGGTGGGCGAACGGCCTGTTGTCGGCGTCGAACACCCAGACCGTCTCCAGGCTCTCGCGGTGCCGCAGGGAGGCGAGCATCCGGGAGGCGCTCCCGTCGTCCCGGAACACGAGGGCCGACGACACCATCTTGCCGATCAGCCGCGCCTCGGACGCCGCCGCGACGCGGAACTCGTTCTCCGCCGCGCGGTACTCCACCCACACCATCAGGCTGAGGGCGAAGACCATCAGCACGACGCCGACGAGCGCGTTCAGCACGAGCACCTTGATCGCGAGCGGCAGTCGCTCGAGGCGGTGCAGGAGCGCGCGGGGAATGCGGGTGCTCACGGGACGCACGCCTCCGGACCGGAGATCGGTCGGTCGGTGCGTCGGCAGCGGCGTGAATGAGTCGTCGAGGGCATGGGTCGCAGGCGGTGAAGGCTTCAGCGTCCGAGCGCTAACGGCGCGCATGCCGTTGACTTGAATCCGTGCATGTCGCGACGATCGATCGCGCGGGCCGGCCGCGGTCGACCATGCTTAAGTCGTGGGCATCGGCGTCGTTACGGACGCGTCGCCAGATCCCCTCCGAATCCCGAGATGTCCGCATCGTTTCCGAGTGAGCCCCCGATCGCCCGCCAATGCAGCAAGCCTGCGTGCGGCGCGCGGACGGTCGCGAGGATCGCCGTCGCTGCGTTGATCGGGGTCGCGTCCGTGTCGGTCGCATCAGCGGCGGACGAACTTCCGGTCGATCTCACCGAATTGTCGATGGAGACGCTGCTGACCGTCTCGGTGGATCAGGTGAGCACGGCGTCGAAGCATGCGCAGAAGACGACGCGTGCGCCCGCTTCGGTCGTCATCATCACGGCCGACGACATCCGCCGCCACGGCTGGGAGACGCTGGCCGAGGCGCTGCGCAGCGTCCCGGGGTTCGATGTGAGCAGCAACCGGAACTACGACTTCCTGGGCGTGCGCGGATTCAACCGGCCCGGGGACTACAACTCGCGCGTGCTCGTCCTGATCGACGGGCATCGCACGAACGACAGCATCTTCGGGCAGGGCAGCATCGAGGGCTCGTTCCCCCTCGACATGGATCTCGTGGATCGCATCGAGGTGATCCGCGGTCCCGGCTCGTCGCTCTACGGGTCGGGTGCCTTCTTCGGTGTCGTCAACGTGATCCCGCGGACCGGTGGCCAGATGGACGGCGCCGAGATCGCCGGCCGCGTCGGCAGTCACGCGACGCGGCAGGCGCGGCTTTCCGCGGGGCGTCGTTTCGAGAGCGGACTCGAGATCATCGGCAGCGCGTCGGGCCGCGACAGCGCCGGCAACCGCAGCCTGACCCTGACCGACCTGGCGGGCCAGCCCGGGTTCGGATCCGGACATGCCGGCGCCGCGGATGCGGAACGCCTGCACAACGCGTACGTCGGTCTGCGCGCTGGCGGCTGGAAGTTCATGGCGTGGCAGGGGCAGCGGGACAAGACCTTCGGGACAGGGCTCTACGGCACGACGTTCGGGGATCCCTACAACCAGACCCGCGACGCGAACCAGGCGCTCGATCTCCAGTACGACCACGAGACCGATGCCGGTGCGCTGACGCTCCGGGCGAGCTGGAACTGGTACTCGTACCGGAGTCCGATGCGCTTTCCGTCGGCGCCGGGCGTGCGGTACGAGGAAGGCGCCGACAGCCAGTGGTGGACGACCGAGGCGCGGTACTCGCACCGCATCGGCACGCGACATCGCGTGACGCTCGGCACTGAATACACACGGCATTTCGAGAACCGGCTCTTCGCGCGCGACGTGGAGCCCGCGACGGCCTACTACGACCTCGACCGGCCGTTCGCGACGAGCGGCCTCTTCGCCCAGGACGAGATCGCGCTGGACGACCGGTGGACGCTCACGGTCGGTGCGCGGCGCGACCGGCTGTTCCTCGGCGAGACCGCGATGAGCCCCCGGGTCGCCATGGTCTTCACCCCGGACAACCTGCTCTCGGTGAAGCTGCTGCACGGCGCGGCGTTCCGCGCTCCCAATTCGTTCGAGATGTTCTACAGCGTCCCCGGGGTCAACAAGGGCAACACGGCCCTGACGCCGGAGCGCATCCGGACGACGGAACTCGTCGTCGAGCGGGCGCTGCCGCCGCGATGGCGGCTCGTGGGTTCGCTGTACGAGTACCGCGTGAAGGACATGGTCACGCAGACGGTCGATCCGCTCGACGGACTGCTCGTGTATCGCAACCTCGCGGGCGTCCGGACGCGTGGCGCGGAGCTGGCCGTCGAAGCGCGTTTCGGCGCGCTCACGATCCGCGGCAGCGTGGCCCTGCAGGACACGCGCGACGACGCGACCGACACCCGGCTGTCGAACGCGCCGCGCACGCTCGGTCGGGTCGACGTCGTGCAGCGCTTCGCCGACGACCGTGCGTCCGTCGCGTTCGAGGTGCGGCAGGTGGGCGCACGGTTCGGTGAATCGGCATCGGGAAGCCGGCCGCTCGTCGGTGGCTACACGGTGGCGGATCTCACGATCGTGCACGGCGGGCTCGTGCCGCGGCTGGAGTTCTCGGCCGGCATCCGCAACCTGTTCGACCGGCACTACGGCGATCCGACGTCCGGCGACGACGTCGCGACGCTGCAGTCGATCCCGCGGGACGGTCGGACGTGGTGGACGAAGGGCACGCTGCGGTTCTGACCGGCGTGCGGTGTCCAAAGAAAAAGCCGGCCCGCGGGCCGGCTTTTTTGTGAAGCGTGAAGCGCGACTACTTGATGGCCACCGGGTTGACGATCATCTGCACCGCACCCGTCAGGCGGGCCGCGCCGAGTGTGAAGAACACCTCGTAGGCGCCGTCCTTCACGAGCGGTTCGACGTTCATCGTCTCGAGGATGTAGATCCCGTTGTGCTGCAGCAGGATCTGGTGGACCTCGAAGACGCCGACGCCCTTCTCGAACGGTACGGCCTCGACGCCCCAGGTGTCGGCGCCGACGGCAGCGACACCCTTCTCGACGAGGTACAGCGCGCCGCCCTTGCTCAGGCCGGGCTCGACGGACCCGAACTTCTTGGGATCGGTCGCGAGCACCTTCAGCCAGCCCGTGTGGAGGATGACGATGTCGCCCTTCTCGATCGACTTGATGCCCTGGCGCTTCATCGCGCCTTCGATCTCCTTGACGTTGATCGGCGTGCCCTCGGGCAGGAACTCGACGCCCATCAGGCCGGCGATGTCGAGGATGATGGCCTTGGTGGCGATCGCCGGCATCGTTTCGACGCCGTACTTCGTGAGACCCGTGATCTTCGCGAAGTCCTCGCCCTTCGCGCAGTTGTAGTAGACGCTCTCGGTCCCGATGTGGCCGAAACCGTCGATCTGGGAACCGACGCCGTTCCAGCCCATCACGATGTCGTCGTTGTACGAGAGCTTGTTGTCACCGAACGTGACGCCGTTGACCTGACCCGGCTGCACGACCGTCACCGAGTAGTTGCGCGGCGGGTAGGCCGGCGTCGCGCGGTTCGTCTCGATGCCGAGCTTGTAGACCTTGCCCTTCGTGACCAGCTTCATCGCCGCCAGCGTCTTCTCGGGCGTGACGTAATTCATGTTCCCGATCTGGTCGTCCTTGCCCCACTTCGACGGCTTGCACTCCGCACCGTGGTCGTGGGCCATCACGCCGGCGGAGAACGCCAGCGCCGCGCACAGGGCGGACAATTTCACGAACGACTTCATTCCGATGTTCTTCGACATGAATGCTCTCTCCACTCGATCCCAGGAAGGCGCCTGTATTTGGCGCTCGGCCCGTGCGGTGCGGAAGCCTTCTCCGATGACGTGCGGGGCGGTCGCGTCCCCGATCCTTCCTGATCGTTGTTCGGCGTGCGAGGACGCGCGGATGCTAGCAACGGACACCGCGGGAACGCCCGTACTTCCGTCGCTGCGCTGCGGCACGCGGACCGCTGCGGACCCGTCGCGACAAGTGAAAACGCACAGCGGGGACGAAGCCCGCTAAACTGCCCGGTTGCTTCGTCACCCGGGGGCACATCGCCCGCATGAAAGCCGTCCGCATCGTCCGCCGCGACCTCGATCGCAACCTGCCGCCCGAATTCATCCAGCGGGGTCAGGCCTATGCGCGCCAGGGCCGCGTCTCCGACCTCGTCGGGCATCCGGACCAGGGACGCTTCGTCGCGCGCGTGAAGGGCTCGGAGAAGCTGCCCTACGCCGTCGAGATCCAGGTGTTGGCGGGCAGCGGCGGTGCGCGCATCCAGGGCCGATGCACATGCCCCGTGGGGATGAACTGCAAGCACGTCGCGGCCGTGCTCTTCGCGGTGCTCGGCGATGCCGGTGATGTCGACGACGTTGCCCCGGCCGGCTGGGGGCTCGCCACCGCGCTCGCGCGGCCCGAGGTCCGTCGCGTGGTCGCCGCGCCGCTGCCGGGCAAGTGGGAGATGTGGCTCGACGAGGCGACCGAGGCCCTCGAGCCCGAACCGGAATTCGAGTCGCCCGTGTCCGGCCAGCGGCTCTTCTACCTCTTCGATCTCACGTCCGGCGTGCAGCGGCCGGGCCTGCGGGTGCGCCTCGTGAGCGCGCGGCCCCGCAAGGCCGGCGGATTCACGGCGCCGGTGCCGTGGCACAGCGCCCGGACGGCGATCGTCGATCCGCCGCGCTTCGTGCAGCCCGAGGACGTGCGCCTGCTGCGCCGCCTGATGATCGACGCGAACATGCCCTTCGAGTCGGAGTTCGTCCTGCGGGGCGAGGCCGGCGCGGTCCTGCTGCCGGACCTCCTCGCGACCGGCCGTTGCCACTTCGGCGACATCGATTCGCCAGCCCTCGTCCCCGGCGAAGTGCGGCAGGGCAATCCGCGCTGGCAGGCCGAGCCCAACGGCGACCAGCGACTCGTCTGGGCCGCCGAGCCGCCCTTCACGCACCTCCTGCCGCTCGCGCCGCCGTGGTACGTCGACGTCGAGCGCTCGGCGTGCGGTCCGCTCGGGACCGGCCTGCCTGCCCGCGTCGCGGGTCTGCTCGGGACGATGCCCAAGGTCGATTCGGATCACGTCGGCACGGTGCGCGCGGCCATCGAGAACCGCCTGCCCGACATCGAGCTGCCGCTGCCCGGCGTGCCGCACGAGGAGGACATGTCCGACCTCGCGCCGGTGCCCTGCCTGCGCCTCGTGTCGCTCGAACCGAATCGTCGCGGCTACCGCGTCACGGCCGAGCCGCTGAACCTCGCGGTGCTGCGCTTCGACTACCGCGGCACCCGCGTCGGACCCGCCGATCCGGGCCTCGTCCGGCAGTTCGACGGTGGCGTGCTGCGCCGCATCCGCCGCGACGGCACGGCCGAGAAGACGTTGCGCGCCGAGCTTCTCAGGGAAGGCCTCGCGCCGGCCCGCGACACCGTGCCGGGGCTGCCGGAGGAGTACGAGCACGAGTACGTCTTCGCGCGCCCGGAAGACTGGATCCGCTTCGTCTGCGACCGCGTCCCGGTGCTGCGCGACGCAGGCTGGATCGTCGAGTACGACGACGGATTCGACTATCGCCCGGTCGAGGCCGGCGAATGGCACGCCGAGATCGTCGACACGGGCAACGACTGGTTCGACGTGAGTCTCGGCGTCGACGTCGAGGGCCGTCGCATCGATCTGCTGCCGGTCGTGATGTCGGTGCTCAAGACCCGACCCGACCTGACCGCGGAGGGCGCCGACGGCATGGTTGCCGTGCGCCTCCCGGACGGCCGGATCCTGCCGGTGCCCGTCGAGCGTGTCCGGCCGGTCGTCGCGATCCTCGACGAGCTGCTCGAATCGTCGAGCGGCCCGAAGATCCGGATGCGCCGTCTCGACGCCGCGCGCATCGGCGCACTCGAACGCACGGGTGTCCTGCAGTGGCACGGTGGCGAGGCCGTCCGCGGATTCGCCGACCGGCTGATGGCCTTCGAGGGCATCGCGCCCGTCGCCGCGCCGGAAGGTTTCCTCGCGACGCTGCGGCCCTACCAGGAGGCCGGGCTCGCGTGGCTGCAGTTCCTGCGCGAGTACGAGGTCGGCGGGATCCTCGCGGACGACATGGGCCTCGGCAAGACGATCCAGGCGCTCGCGCACATCCTCACCGAGAAGCGCGCCGGGCGGCTCGACCGGCCGGCCCTGATCGTCGCGCCGACGAGCGTCGTCCCGAACTGGCGTGCGGAAGCGGCGAAGTTCGCGCCCGATCTCGTCGTGCACGTGTCGCACGGGTTGAAGCGCAAGGAATCCCTCGACCGCATCGGCGAGGCCGATCTCGTCATCACGACGTATCCGCTGCTGTCGCGCGATCGCGAAGTGCTCGGCGAGCAGGAGTTCCACCTGCTGATCCTCGACGAGGCGCAGCAGATCAAGAACGCCCACACGCAGGCCGCGAACGTCGTCCGGACGATGAAGGCGCGCCACCGGCTGTGCCTCACCGGGACGCCGCTCGAGAATCACCTCGGCGAACTCTGGTCGCTGTTCCACTTCCTGATGCCGGGATTCCTCGGCGACGGCGCGAGCTTCCGTCGCACATATCGCACGCCGATCGAGAAGCACGCCGACGAGGGGCGGCGCGCGAGTCTCGAGCGCCGGGTGCGGCCCTTCCTGCTGCGCCGGACGAAGGAACAGGTCGCGGCCGACCTTCCGCCGAAGACCGAGATCGTGCGGTTCGTCGAACTCCACGGCGACCAGCGCGAGCTGTACGAGACGGTGCGCGCGACCGTCGACGATCGCGTGCGCCGCGAGATCTCGGCCCGCGGTCTCGCGCAGAGCCAGATCGTCGTGCTCGATGCACTGTTGAAACTGCGGCAGGTGTGCTGCGATCCGCGGCTCGTGAAGCTCGACGTCGCCCGGAAGATCGAAGGGTCCGCGAAGCTCGAGCTGCTGTTCGAGATGCTCGACGAGCTGATCGCGGAGGGCCGCCGCGTGCTGCTCTTCTCGCAGTTCACCGAGATGCTCGGGCTCATCGAGCAGGAACTCGCGGAGCGCGGCATCGCGTACGTGAAACTGACGGGCGACACCCAGGACCGCGAGCGGCCGGTGCGCGAATTCCAGGAAGGCCGGGTGCCGCTGTTCCTGATCAGCCTGAAGGCCGGCGGCACGGGCCTCAACCTCACGGCGGCCGACACGGTCATCCACTACGACCCGTGGTGGAACCCGGCCGTCGAGCGCCAGGCGACCGACCGCGCGCACCGCATCGGCCAGGACCGCCCCGTGTTCGTCTACAAGCTGATCGTGACCGGCAGCGTGGAAGAGAAGATCGCGGCGCTGCAGGCCCAGAAGGCGGCGCTCGCCGAGGCGATCCTGGGCGAGCCCGGCAAGGTCACGGCGCCGCTCGGTCCGGACGACATCGCGGCGCTGTTCGAGCCGCTGGAGTAGGGCCTGTCCGCACGCAGCCGTCGTGTGAACAGGCGCTGCCGGTCGCGTGGCCGTTCCGGGGCGGCTTGCAGTCCGATCCGGAACGCGGGCCCTGCGTCGACTACTTCGCGGCCGGTGCCGGTGCCGGCGCGGGTGCCGCGGCGGGCGGCGGCGCGTCCATCTTGATGCCCTTCTCCGCGAACCGCACCTTCAGCCGCTGGTCGAGCTTCGGTCCGAGGCCCTGCGCCCACTGCTGGCCCACCTGCATCGATTCGCGCGTGAGCAGCGGCAGCGATGCGACGAGCTTCTTGCCGAGCGGGCTCGCGTAGAACTTCAGCAGGCCGCGCACGTCCTCCTGCGAGAGGTACTTGTTGTACAGCGGGACCACCTGGTCGATGTAGCCGCCCTTGCGGGTCATCTCCTCGCCGACCAGCTTGTTCACTTCCTCGTTCACGATCGTGTAGGCCTCGGGCGGCAGGTCGGGGCGGCGCGCCTTCATCGCCTTCGAGAACTGCATCACGATCGATTGCGAGAGCACCTGCGAGAACTGGAGCACGCCCGTGGCGTCCATCAGCCTGCGGGTCTCGGCGGCGCGGTCGGACGCCGGCGCGTCCTCGGCGAAGGCGGGGGCCGCGAGTGCGGTGCCGAATGCTGCGATGGCGACGAGGGCCGTGAGTTTCTTCATGGGGATTCCTGAGGAGGGGGGCGGTGCCACGCGGATCGGCTTCGATCCGCGTGGCCTCCGTCGTGGTGACTGGTGCTAGACCAGCTTGACGAGCTGCTTGCCGAAGTTGCGACCGGCGAGCAGGCCGATGAACGCGGCCGGCGCGCTGCGCAGACCATCGGCCACGGTCTCGCGATACTTGAGCCTGCCCGACGCGACGAGGGAGCCGAGCTGCGCGATGGCGCGCGGGTAGAGATCCTGACGGTCGAAGACGATGAAGCCCTGAAGCTTCACGCGGTTGACGAGCAGCGAACGCATCATGCGCACGCCGTAGGCCTCGGGCAGGTTGTAGTCCGCGATCATTCCGCACAGCGCGACGCGCGAGAACGGGTTGAGCAGGCGGAAGACGGTGTCCATCGTGACACCGCCGACGTTCTCGAAATACGCGTCGATGCCGGCCGGGCACGCGGCCTTGAGATCCTGGTAGAGGTTGCCGGCCTTGTAGTCGACGCACGCGTCGAAGCCGAGTTCGTCGACGACGTACGCGCATTTCTCCTTGCCGCCCGCAATGCCGACGGCGCGGCAGCCCTGCATCTTCGCGAGCTGGCCGACGATCGCGCCGACGGCGCCCGACGCCGCCGACACGACGACGGTCTCGCCGCACTTCGGTGCGCAATGTTCGAGCAGGCCGATCCAGGCGGTCGCGCCGGGCATGCCGACGGCGCCGAGATACGCGGACAGCGGGACGAGCTTCGGATCGACCTTCGCGAGGCCGTCGCCGTTCGACACGGCGTAGTGCTGCCAGCCCAGCGAGCCGACGATGAAATCGCCGACGGCGAACTTCGGGTTCTGGGAAGCGATCACTTCGCCGACGGTGCCGCCCACCATGACCTCGCCGATCTCGACGGACGCGGCGTACGACTTCGAGGCCGCCATCCGGCCGCGCATGTACGGATCGAGCGAGAGCCAGTGGTTGCGCACGAGGATCTGTCCCGGGCCGGCGGTCGGGATGTCGCGCTCGACGATCTCGAAGTTCGCTTCGGTGACTTCGCCGGTCGGGCGGTTCGCGAGGAGGACCTGCAGGTTCTTGCTCATGGCGGCATCGGTCTCGGGGAGGGGAGCCCGGATTCTAGGGCCAGTTCGCGCGGGGGATGCCAGCTGGATCGACGGCGCGGATGCATCGCGCGCGGCGCGTGCGGCAGCGGCGTCGCACGAGCGGCGAATCCCCGCGTCGCGGTCGGGTGGTCCGACGGAGGCGACTGCATGCGGATGATCCGCGACGTCCGCCCGCGTTTGGCGCCCGGCAGCGCCGTGCGTACCATCGCCCCGCACCCACTCCGAGGTCCGTCATGGTCTATGCGCTGAACGTCTTCAACTTCGTCCCCGGCAAGGAGAGCCAGTACCGCGACTACAGCGTGCTGGCCGGCCGGCTCATCTACGGCTTCGGCGGCAAGGTCGTCTCGAGCGGGTGGCAACCGATCCGCCGGATGCACGAGGACCGCGAGCGGCGACAGATGATCGTCGTCGAGTTCCCGAGCGAAGCCGTGTTCCAGCAGTTCATCGACGAGGCCGAGAAGCAGGACATCCACCGCCTGCGCGAGGAATCGACGACCGACTACATCTGGACGCTGTACGAACCGTGGGACCTGCGGGCGTGGGTGAAGGCGTAGGTTTTCGTCGGTCGGATCAGCGCGCAGCGCGTAATCCGACGCCATCGCTCGCGCCACCGTCCGCGTCGGTTTACGCGGCTCACGCCGCTGATCCGACCTACCCGTCTGCATCGGTCGCCGCGAAGCGAGCGATCTAACGCCCAACGCCCGAATTCGAGAGCCCATGACTCCCCTGATCCTCCTCCCCGGCCTGCTCTGTGACGCCGCCCTCTGGGCGCCGCAGCGCGCGGCCCTCGCCGACGTGGCCGACTGCCACGTTCCCGATCTCACGCGCGACGACACGATGGCCGCGATGGCGCGGCGGGTTCTCGACGAGGCCCCGTTCGAGCGCTTCGCGCTGGCGGGTTTCTCGATGGGCGGGTACTGCGCCCTCGAACTGATGCGCCAGGCGCCGGAGCGCGTCACGCGGCTCGCGCTGCTCGACACGTCCCCGCACACCGACACGCCGGAGCGCCGCGAGGAACGTCTGCGCTTCATCGAACTCGCGCAGGGCGACGGCTTCGTCCCGATCACGCGGGTGATGGTCCCGTTCCTCGTGCACCCCGACCGCGTGAACGACGAGCCGCTCGTGCGCGTCGTCCGCGAGATGGGCGTGCACGTGGGCGCCGCGGCGTACGTGCGGCAGCAGCGGGCGATCATGTCGCGCGTCGACAGCGTGCCGCACCTCGGCGCGATCCATTGTCCGACGCTCGTGCTGTGCGGCGCGCAGGACACCCGCACCGTGCCCGCCGACCACGACACGATGGCGCGGGAGATCCGCGGCGCGCGTCAGGTCTCGATCCCGGACTGCGGACACATGGCGCCGCTGGAACGTCCCGAGGCCGTGAGTGCGGCGCTGCGGGACTGGCTGACCTGGAACTGACCGGTCTTACGGCGTGAGTCCGGATGACGCCGATCGCGTTGCGCCTGCCCTTCGTTGACCCGATTTTTCGCGCTGTGCTATAAGCCGGCGCTCTGAATTGCAGCCCGTCCGGACCACGGACGGGCGCCCTCCCGACCGGGCCTCGGTCGGGAGAACCTGCACGGCGGGTGCGCGCGAGCGACCCGCTTTTTCGTTTCCGGAGGATTCCCCATGCCCGCCGTCAGCCAGCGTGCCCTCGATCTCGGCACCGAGAACGCGTTCGTCGTCCTCGCCGAGGTCAACAGCCTCATCCGCCAGGGCCGCGACATCATCTCCTTCTGCATCGGGCAGCCGGATTTCCCGACGCCGGTGCACATCCAGGATGCCGCCGTGAAGGCGATCCGCGACGGCAAGCACGGCTACACGCCGTCGGCCGGCATCGCGGAGCTGCGCGAGGCGATCGTCCGCGACGTGAAGCGCACGCGCGGGCTCGACGTCGACGCGAACGATGTCGTCGTCGCCGCGGGCGCGAAGCCCTTCATCGGCTACTCCGTGCTCTCGACGACCGACTACGGCGCCGGCCACGAGGTGATCGTCCCGAACCCGGGCTTCCCGATCTACGACTCGCAGATCCGGGCGAACGGCGCCGTGCCGGTCCCGCTGCACCTGCGCGAGTCGCGCGGCTTCAACTTCGATCCGCAGGAACTGGCCGACCGCATCACGCCGAAGACGCGCCTGCTGATCCTGAATTCGCCGCACAACCCGACCGGCGGGATCATCCCGCGGGCGCAGATGGAGGCCATCGCCGAGGTCCTGCGCAAGCACGAGCACGTGTGGGTGTTCGCCGACGAGATCTACGGCCGCCTCGTTTACGACGGCGAGTTCATGTCGATCGCGACGCTGCCCGGCATGCTGGAGCGGACCATCATCTCCGACGGCTGCTCGAAGACGTGGGCGATGACGGGCTGGCGCATCGGCTACGCCGTGAACAAGCGGCTCGCGCCGTTCTTCACGACGTGGATCACCAACACGGAATCGTGCGCTTCGCAGATCAGCCAGTGGGCCGCGGTGCAGGCATTCGACGGTCCGCAGGACGACGCGAAGATGATGCGCGACTCCTTCCTGTCACGTCGCGACCTGATCGTGAAGCTGCTGAACGATGTCCCGGGCGTGACGTGCCAGAGCCCCGGCGGCGCGTTCTACGCATGGCCGAACATCACCGAGGCCTGCCGCATGATCGGCGCCGCGGACTCCGAGGAATTCCGCAAGCGCCTGCTGCTCGAGGCCGGTGTCGCGGTGCTCGCCGACATCCACTTCGGTCCGCGGGTGCCGGGCGAAGGCCAGCACATCCGCTTCAGCTACGCGGCGTCGAACGAGGCCATCGAGCAGGGTGTGGCGCGGATGGCGGACTTCATCCGGAAGAACACGAAGGTGTGATGTGACGCCGTCCGCATGGGTGCGGGCGGCTTCGAAGGCAGGATCAGCGGAACGCCGGCGCCGGACAGCGCCGGCGTTCTCGTTTCAGCGGCGACGCACCGTCCGTCCGGCGAACGCGTGGTCCGCGCACATCGCCGTCCGCGGCTGGGCGGTCCCCGCGCTTCGCGGTAGTCTCCGGCCGATCCGGGTGGTGGAGAAACGCATGGGCGGTTGGCGGGGGATGGGCGTGCTGGCGACGGCGGTCGTGCTGCTCGCGGGTTGCGGTGCACGCTGGCCGTGGGCATCGGAGGCGGGCGAGACCCGGCTCGAGGGCACGAAGTGGCAGTGGGTCGCGGGCGGCAGCGGCGGTGCCCCGCGGACGATCGAGCAGCCGGTGCGCTACACGATCGAGTTCCTGTCCGAGTACCGGCTCGACGTCCGTGCGGACTGCAACAGCGCCGCGGGACCCTGGCGCACGCACGATTCGGCCGTGATGCTGGGTCCGTTCGTGGTGTCCCGGAAAGCCTGCCCGGCGGCGTCGCTGGGCACCGAGTTCCTTGCGAACCTCGAGGCGGCGCGCGGCTGGTCGGTGCGCGATGGCGCGCTGTTCCTGGAACTGCCCGAACGTCGCGGCGATCTCCGGTTCGCGCCGGTCGTGGCGAAGCCCTGATCCGCGGGCTGTCGACGCGACCACGCAGTCGTCGACGGATGCCGCGTCAGATGCAGGGCGCGTAACCGGCGTCTTCCGGACCCGGGTCGGGCACCTTCCGCTTCCGGGCGAGGGTCTCGCAGCGCTCGCACCAGCGACCCTCGATCGCGGAATCCACGCCCCAGAACATCGGCTGGATCTGCGTCGGGATCACGGTCGTGCCGCAGAGCGAGGTCGTCGGTACCTCGGCGGACGCGTAGTGAAACTCGAATCCCTCCTGGAGGGATCGCTGGCTGATGATGAGTTCGTCGTTCACGGTCGATGATTCCTGGTGGTGTCCGGTGTCCGGGCGGTTTGCGTTCGCGACCGCACGGACAGCGGAATCACGCGCGCGCCCCGCCCGGGTGCGTGGCGTCGTGCTCGCGGCGCGTCTGGCACGCCACGCAGCAGCGTGCGGCCGGCGCCACCCTGAGACGTTCGACGGGAATGTCGGTTCCGCAGTCGGCGCATTCGCCGTAGCTGCCGTCGTCGAGGCGCTCGACCGCGGCATCGATCTCGCGGTACTCGAACACGTGCCGGTCGAGGCGCACGGCCTCGAGGTCCGACAGCAGGTGCGCGAACGATTCGTCGCCGGCGTCGTGCACCCGGTTGGCGAGTTCGATCGATTGCTCGTCGCCGCTCGCGGCGAGTTCGTCGCGGATCTCGGCGGCGACTTCGCGACGGCGGCGCAGCAACAGGGCGCGCATCTCGGCTGACTGCTCGTTGGTCATCTGGACTCCCTGGTGAATGGTTGATTGCAGTCTAGGCCACACGATGTCCGCGTGCCTGATCTGCGTCAACGGGGTCGGGCAGCCCTCGCGGCTCCGTCGTCCGCGCCCATCCGCGCCGTGACGGCACCCCGTCCGCGCGTGCATCATCGGGTCTTTGCCGACCGAGCCCCACAGGAGTTCCCAGATGCGTCTGATCACACTGCTCGCCGCGATTCCTGCAATAGCGACCCTGTGCGTCGCGCCGGCGAGCGCCAGGGACCTCCGCGATTTCGTCCCGCAGGATGCACCCAACTGCGCCGTGACGGCGCCACCGGCGGACGCCGGTTTCGCGATGGGGCCCGGCGGGAATGCGTTCCTGGTGCATCCGCGCAACGCGGGCATTGCGGCCGGATACACTGGCTGCAAGATGCTGTGGGCCGCGCAGGGCGAGACGAAGACCGTCCGCTTCGTCAGCCTCTACTTCAAGCAGGGCAAGCTCGCGGTGGCCGTCGCGCACGACGGGCGCAGCGCCGACGGCGCCGTCGTCGGCGTGTGCACCTTCCCCGGTGGCAAGTCGCTGCTGCCGACCGGTGCCGCCGCCGACCGCGCGTGCGCCGGTGTCCCGAAGGAGTACTACACGATGCTGCGCACCCCGACGCTCCCGCGCGAGTGCCTGACGAATCCGCGGGCCAAGGTCTGCTCGGCCCGTCCCGCCTGATGGCCATGGAAGAGAAGATCCGCCTCTCGAAGCTCATGGCCGAGCAGGGCCTCTGCTCGCGTCGCGAGGCCGATACCTACATCGAGCGCGGCTGGGTCTCGGTCGACGGTGTGGTCGTCTCCGAGCTGGGCACGCGCATCCTGCCGACCCAGAAGATCACGCTGGCCCGCGCTGCGCAGGCCAAGCAGCAGGACCGCGTGACGATCATGATCAACAAGCCGATGGGCTACGTCTCGGCGCAGCCCGAGGGCGACTACAAGTCGGCCGCGAGCCTCATCCATGCGCACACGCACTGGGCCGGCGACACCTCCGAACGCGAGTTCAGCCCGGCGCACCTGATGGGCCTCGCGCCCGCGGGCCGGCTCGACATCGATTCGACGGGCCTGCTCGTCCTCACGCAGGACGGCCGGATCGCCCGCCAGCTGGTCGGCGACGACTCCGAGGTCGAGAAGGAATACCTCGTCCGCGTGCGCGGCCAGATGCGCGACCGCGGACTCCAGCTGCTCAATCACGGCCTGTCGCTCGACGACAAGCCGCTCAAGCCGGCGCGCGTCGTCTGGCAGAACCAGGACCAGCTGCGCTTCGTGCTGCGCGAGGGGCGCAAGCGGCAGATCCGCCGCATGTGCGAACTCGTGGGCCTCGAGGTGACGGGGCTGAAGCGCGTGCGCATCGGTCGCGTCACGCTCGGCGACCTGCCGGGCGGGCAATGGCGATACATGAAACCCGAGGAGAAGTTCTGATGCGGCAGTCCCCCGAGCAGTGTGGTGCCCGATGACCATCGAATTCGTGATCCGCGGCGACTACATCCAGCTCGACCAGCTCCTGAAGGCGACCGGTCTCGTGCCTTCCGGCGGCGAGGCCCATGCCGCGACGACAGCCGGCGCCGTGTCGGTCGACGGCCAGGTCGAGACCCGCAAGCGCGCGAAGCTGCGCGCCGGCCAGCGCGTGCACTTCGGGACCGACGAGGTCCTGCTGCTGCCGTCGCCGCTGCAATCGGAACTGCCGCCCTCGATCGTCTGACCGGCGTTCGCCAAGCCTTCACCCGGCGGCCGGTGCAGGCGGCCGCCAATCCACGGAGAACCTCCATGCGGATGCAGGACAAGGTCGCGCTCGTCACCGGCGGTGCCTTCGGGATGGGCGAGGCGACGGTGCGAGTGCTCGCGCGCGAGGGCGCGAAGGTCGTCATCGCCGACATCCTCGACGCCGAAGGGGCTGCGGTCGCGGCATCGATCACGGATGCCGGCGGCGATGCGATGTTCGTGCACCTCGACGTGTCCGACGAGGCGCAGTGGATCGCCGCGATCGCCGCGGTCGTCGCCCGCCACGGCCGCCTCGACGTGCTCGTGAACAACGCCGGCATCGCCGGCTCGGTGCCCGATGTCCTCGACACCGGTCTCTTCGACCGGCTGATGGCTGTCAACGCCCGCGGCACCTTCCTCGGCCTGAAGCACGGCGTGCAGCAGATGCAGAAGAACGGCGGCGGCGCGATCGTGAACCTCTCGTCGATCTCCGGGCTCGTCGGGCAGCCCATGATTCACATGGGCTACAACGCATCCAAGGCGGCGGTCCACCTGATGACGAAATCGGCGGCCGTACAGTTCGCGAAGGACGCCATCCGCGTGAACTCCGTGCATCCGGGCTTCATGCCGCCGATGCGCACGTCGAAGTCGACGGCCGACCCCGCAACCCGCGAGAAGCTGCTGGCGAACGTGCCGATGCGGCGGTCCGGCCGGGTGGAGGAGGTCGCGAACGCCGTGCTGTTCCTCGCGTCCGACGAAGCGTCGTACATCACCGGCGCCGAGCTGCTCGTCGACGGCGGCTTCACGGCGGCCTGACCGCGGGCCGGGGCGGGGACGCCTCCTCCGGTGCGTGCCGTCCGGCGCCCGCGACGACGGCATCGCCGAGCCGTCGTCCGCCGCAGCCCGGCCATTCGCGAATAGAATGCGCGCCTCGCCGGGCCGGCGGGGTCTCCGGAATCCACCGACAACCGCACCGCCCGCCGCCGCGATCCGCGAACTTCCCGCGCTGGCGAATGCCTCTCGCGGCAGTCCCGCAGGCGATCGCCGCGACGCGGCGTCCCCGGTCCGGCGCCGTCTCCCCGTGCCGATGCACGCACCCTCCGCGACGCGCAGCCGGCACGTTTCGACATCGACAGGCAGTCATGGCAAAGAAAGACAACGCGTACACCGCTGAAGACATCGAGATCCTCGAGGACCTCGCGCCCATCCTGCACCGCCCGGGGATGTACACCGACCCGGTGAATCCGAACCACGCGCTCGTCGAGATCATCGACAACGCGGCGGACGAGGGACTCGCGGGGTTCGCGAAGGGCGTCACGGTCACGCTCCACGAGGACGGCTCGGCCGAGGTCCAGGACGACGGACGCGGCATCCCGGTGGACATCCACCCGGTGAAGAAGGTGCCGGCGGTGCAGGTCATCTTCACGACGCTCCACTCGGGCGGCAAGTTCCGGAAGACCGACCGCGATGCCGTCTACCGCATTGCCGGCGGCCTGCACGGCGTCGGCGTGTGCGTGAGCAACGCGCTGTCGACGCGGCTCGAGGTCGACGTGAAGCGCGACGGCGCGAAGTGGCGCGTCGTGTTCGGCGACAACGGCAAGCTCCAGGAGCCGCTCGTCCAGACGGGCACGTGCGGTCCGCGCGAGAGCGGCACGCGCATCCGCTTCTGGCCCGATCCGCGGTACTTCGATTCGCCGAAGATCGTCGCGTCGGATCTCGCGTTCCTGATGCGCGCGAAGGCGATGCTGCTGCCCGGCGTGAAGTTCACGCTGAACATCGAGAAGGGCGGCCGCTTCGAGACGACGACGTGGCACTTTCCCGACGGCATCAAGGGCTACTTCGCGACGGCCGTCGGCGTGAACGAACCGGTCGCCAGCAGCTTCTTCGGCGAACGCTACGTGACGGCGCAGTCGGAGTCCGACAGCTTCGCGGAAGGCGAGGGCGCGCTGTGGGCCGTCGCATGGACGCCCGAGGGCGAGCTCGTCACCGAGTCGTACGTGAACATGATCCCGACGCGCCACGGCGGCACGCACGTGTCCGGCCTGCGCGAGGGGGCGTACCAGGCGATCAAGAACTTCATCGACCTCCACGCGATGGGGCAGCGCGGCCTGAAGGTCGTGCCGGAAGACGTCTGGTCGCGCGCGAACTACGTGCTGTCCGTGAAGATGCTCGACCCGCAGTTCAAGGGTCAGGTGAAGAACGAGCTGATCTCGCGCGACGCCGTGAAGCTCACGGCGCAGATGGTGCGCGACCCGTTCGAGCTGTGGCTGAACGAGCACGTCGACGAGGGAAAGAAGATCGCGGAGCTGGTGCTGCGCCAGGCGCTCACCCGGACGCGCGCCGCGCAGAAGGTCGAGCGCCGCAAGAGTTCCGGCGTCGCGGTGCTGCCCGGCAAGCTGACCGACTGCGCGTCGGACGACCCGGATCGCAACGAGCTGTTCATCGTCGAGGGCGACTCCGCCGGCGGATCGGCGAAGCAGGCGCGCGACAAGGAATTCCAGGCCGTCCTGCCGTTGAAGGGGAAACCCAAGAACACGTGGCAGGATTCCCCCGACACGCTCTACGCGAACAAGGAGATCGAGGCCATCGCGCTCGCCATCGGCGTCGATCACCACAAGCGCACCGACACGCCCGATCTCTCGGGCCTGCGCTATCGCAAGATCATCGTGCTCGCCGACGCGGACGTCGACGGCGCGCACATCCAGGTCCTGCTGCTCACGCTGTTCTTCCGCCACTTCCCGAAGCTGATCGAGAACGGCAACGTCTACGTCGCGCAGCCGCCGCTCTTCCGGATCGACGTGCCGGCGCACGGCAAGAACAAGCCGGCCCGCAAGCTCTACGCGCTCGACAAGCAGGAACTCGCGAGCCTGGAAGACAAGCTCCGCGACGAAGGCGTCAAGGACGGCGCGTGGGCCGTGAGCCGTTTCAAGGGCCTCGGCGAGATGAGCCCCGAGCAGCTGTGGGAAACGACGCTCAACCCGGACACGCGACGCATGCTGCCGGTGCTCGTGGAAGACGGTCAGCTCGAGGTGACCGGTACCGTCTTCGACATGATGATGGCCCGCGAGAACGCGTCGCAGCGGCGCGAGTGGATGGAGACGTACGGGAATCTGGTGGACGCGGATATTTCTTGAAGGCAGGCGTTAGGCGATAGGCGTTAGGCCTTAGGCGTCAGGCGTCAGGCGTCAGGCGTCAGGCGTCAGGCAAAGGAAAGGCAGTGCGTAGGTCGGATTAGCGGCGCAGCCGCGTAATCCGACGCGGACGGTTGTGCGGGCGAGGGCTTCGGATTACGCGCTGCGCGCTGATCCGACCTGCGCGAACGAACGACCGATGTGACATCGGGCATCCCTCGCCCGCTTGCGGGAGAGGGACCGAGGGAGAGGGGAGGTAGATGGCGCGGTCGCCGGCGGTGATGTACGCGACGGCTGGCCCTCTCCCCCGACCCCTCTCCCGCGAGCGGGCGAGGGGAGCGCTTGCCGCCGATCCACCACGGAGGAGCGCGCCGCACGCCGGCACGAACGAACGCACGACCGACCGCGAACGCGCGCATCGCGATGAACAGGCAACACGGACGAGGAACACTTCGATGAAACGACTGGCGACGACCCTGCTGGCTCTGGCCATCCCCGCATTCGCGACCACCGCCGCGCACGCCGCGCCGATGGTCCGCATCCTCGAGTACGGCATCTTCGCGACGGATGCGTCCGAGGAAGCCGAGGCGAAGAGCGGGCCGCTCGCGCGCTATCCGCTCGTGAAGCGCACCCGCAGGATTCCGGTGGCCGTCGGCGTGCGGTTCGGGTTCTGCGCCGAGATCACGGGACTGCCGGAGTTCGAGGGCAAGTACACGCTGACCGAGATCGTCCGCCATCCGGTCATGACGCTGCCGAACGGCACCGAGTCCGCCGGCTGGAACGTGCCGCGCATGGTGAAGGTCGTCGACGGCCGCGCCGTGCTGTGCGGCGGACATTTCCTGCGCGCCGGGCACGAACTCGTGCCGGGCAAGTGGCGCTTCACGATCAGCGACAGCGACGCTGATCTCATCGACGAGAAATTCGAGGCCGTCCGCGCGACGGCCCGCTGAGCATCCAATGACCGAAGGCCAGGACGAACAACCCGACCTCTTCGACGCGTCGCCCGCTGCGGGCACCGTCGGAGGTCCCGCTGGCGCCGCGAAGACCGTGGCGCCGACCGAAACTCCTGCGACGACCGACGTGCCCGGCACGCCGTCGATCGCGACCAGCGACGACGCATCC
>CAUJJX010000022.1 GCA_963205165.1 Pseudomonadota bacterium
GCGTCGCGACTCGCCGCGCTGCCCGACGGCGGCGTGCAGGAGATCCGTCGTGCGTTCGATGCCGCCGAGTCGAACACGCTGCCGGCGCAGCTGCAGTACGAGGCCGACCGGCAGCGCGAACTCATCGATCGCGACGCGTTCGCCGAGGGCGTGCGCGCCTTCCTGGAGAAGCGGGCGCCGGACTTCCGGCCGCGCTGACTCTCCGTCGATCGCGTGCCTGACGGCGCGATTCCGCGTCCGCGAAATTTCTGCGATTCGGGTGCTTGACTCTCCCCCGACGGGAGGGTTCATCCTGCCATCCATCGTGTCCGCAAGCCCCTGGACACGAGGATCGATCCCCCTCGGGGATCATGGTTCGGAGGACCTGTCCATGAGCGTTCGACCTGTCGGCATCGGCGATGCCTCGAAGACCACCGGCGTATCGGTGAAGGCCATTCGCCACTACGAGGCGATCGGCCTCATCCGGCCCGCGACCCGCACCGGGGCAGGCTACCGGTTGTACGCCGAGCAGGATCTCCACGCGCTGCGCTTCATCCGGCAGGCGCGCAATCTCGGATTCCCCATCGAGACGATCGCCGCGCTGCTCGAACTGTGGCGTGATCGCGAACGCCCCAGCCAGGCCGTGAAGGCGCTCGCGTCGTCGCACATGGCCGAGCTCGACGCGAAGCTGCGCGAACTCGAAGCGATGAAGCGCACGCTGGCCGCGCTGATCGAGCACTGCCACGGGGATGCGCGCCCCGAATGCCCGATCCTGGAGAACCTCGCCACGCCCGCCGGCACCGCGCCGCGCAGGGACGCGCACCGGTGCGGGACGGACGTCGACGCGGAAGGGCCGCCGGGTCGCTAGCGCGGCACGCGCGGTCGATGTCGTGACCGCGCGCCACGACCGGGACGACCGCGAACCACGCGGCACCCGGGCATCCGTCGGTCCAATGCACGCCCGGCCCCCGGCATTCGCCGCACATCCCCGCACCGCCGGCATCTCCGGCTCCACGGTCTGCTCCCGACGCCATGTCCGGCGCAAGCACCCGCAACGACGCCGCGCGTCCATCGCCACGGCGCAACCACCACCGCATTCCCCGGAGGCTCCACGATGAACCACGCCGCCCATCAACACGCTCATTGCCATCACGAACACGCCGGTGCGTCCGCGCCGGCCGCACCGCCGGTCGCCGGCGACGCGATCTACACGTGCCCGATGCACCCGGAGATCCGGCAGCAGGGACCGGGCAGCTGCCCGATCTGCGGCATGGCGCTGGAGCCGCTGACGCCGTCGGCGACGACCGGTGACAACCCGGAGCTGATCGACATGACCCGGCGCTTCAAGGTGGCCGCGGCGCTCGCGTTTCCCCTGCTGTTCATGGCGATGAGCGAAATGCTGCCGTTCGACGTGAACCACTGGATCGACGCGCTCGGCGCCCGGCTCGGCCTGCCGCCGCTCGCGCACGTGACCTGGTCGCAATGGCTCCAGGCCGTGCTCGCGACACCGGTCGTGCTGTGGGCGGGCTGGCCCTTTCTCGAGCGCGGCTGGCGATCGTTCACGACGTGGCGGCTCAACATGTTCAGCCTCATCGCGCTGGGCGTCGCGGCCGCCTTCCTGTTCAGCGTGTTCGCGTTGCTGTTGCCGGACCGGGTGCCCGCGGCGTTCCGCACGGCGCACGGACTCCCGCTCTATTTCGAGGCGGCCGCCGTGATCGTCGCGCTCGCCCTGCTCGGGCAGGTGCTGGAACTGCGGGCGCGCGCCCGGACGTCCGGCGCCATCGAGGACCTGCTGAATCTCGTGCCCGAGACGGCGCTCCGCGTGGGTCCCGACGGGACCGAATCCGCGGTTGCGCTCGACGCGGTCGTCGTCGGCGATGTCCTGCGCGTGAAGCCCGGCGCGAAGATCCCGGTCGACGGCGTCGTCACGGACGGTCGCTCCAGCGTCGACGAGTCGATGATCTCGGGCGAGCCGATCCCGGCGGAGAAGTCGGTCGGCAGCCGGGTGACGGGCGGGACCGTCAATCAGACCGGTGCGTTCCTGATGCGCGCGGACCGCGTGGGTGCCGACACGCTGCTCGCGCGCATCGTCCAGCTCGTCGCCGAAGCGGGCCGTTCGCGCGCGCCGATCCAGAAGCTCGCGGACCAGGTGTCCGGCTGGTTCGTGCTCGCGGTCATCGCGATCGCCGTCGCGGCCTTCGTCGTCTGGGCAATCGTCGGACCGGCGCCGGCGTTCGCGAATGCGCTGCTCGTCGCCGTGTCGGTGCTCATCATCGCGTGTCCGTGTGCGCTCGGTCTCGCGACGCCGGTATCGATCATCGTCGGCGTCGGCCGCGGTGCGCGGGAAGGCGTGCTCATCAAGGACGCCGAGGCGCTCGAGCTGATGGAGAAGGTCGATACGCTGGTCGTCGACAAGACCGGCACGCTCACCGAGGGGCGGCCGGCGGTGCAGGTCGTGATGGCTGCGGACGGATTCACCGAGGCCCGCGTGCTGTCGCTCGCCGCGAGCATCGAACGGCTCAGCGAACATCCGCTCGCGCAGGCGATCGCGGCACGCGCGGCCCGCGACGGCGTCACGCAGGCGGACGTGACGGACTTCGATGCCGTGACGGGCAAGGGCGTGCGCGGCACGGTCGATGGTCACGCGGTCCTGCTCGGCAACGACCGGCTGCTGGACGATGCGGGTGTCGATGCGTCAGCGGTGGCGTCCGAGGTCGAGCGCCTCCGGACGCTCGGGCAGACCGTGATGCTCCTCGCCGTCGACGGACGTCTCGCGGGCTGCGTGGGCGTCGCCGATCCGGTGAAGGCATCGACGCCCGAGGCCATCGCGCAGCTTCGCGCGAGCGGCGTGCGGATCGTGATGCTGACGGGCGACAACCCGGTCACTGCAGCGGCGGTCGGCAGGCAGCTCGGGCTCGATGACGTGCAGGCCGGCGTGCTGCCGGAGGACAAGTACCGGCACGTGCTCGAACTGCAGCAGGCCGGACGCATCGTCGCGATGGCCGGCGACGGCGTGAACGACGCCCCGGCACTCGCGCAGTCGGATGTCGGCATCGCGATGGGCACCGGCACCGACGTCGCGATGAACAGCGCGCGTGTCGTGCTGGTCAGGGGCGACCTCCGGGGCATCGCGCAGGCGCGCGCGCTGAGCCGGGCCACCATGCGCAACATCCGCCAGAACCTCTTCTTCGCGTTCGTCTACAACTTCGTCGGCGTGCCGATCGCGGCCGGCGTGCTGTATCCGTGGTTCGGCATCCTGCCGAGCCCGATGGTGGCGAGCGCTGCGATGGCGCTCAGTTCGGTGTCGGTGATCGCCAATGCGCTGAGGCTGCGTTCGGCGTCGGTGTGAGAAGGCGCCGCGCGACGTGGCGTGCGGGCCGGGCGGGTCATGGCGCAGCGAATGGCGGCGGCGTCGCGAAGCACGCATCCGCAATCGGTTGCCCGGTGGCGCGCTCAGCAGACAGAATCCGGGCGGTCGCACCGGTGGCCCCGAGGGCCGCTGCCGGTGCGCGTGATCGTGCGCAGCGGTCGGGTCTCGCGCAGCCGGGCGCGTGGCTCGACATCGCAGGCACCCGTGGTGACACGTCGACAGAGGAACGCATGCCGAGATGAGAATTGCCACCTGGAACGTGAACTCGCTGAAGGTCCGACTGCCGCACCTGCTGGAATGGCTCGCGCGCGACGTGCCCGACGTCGTGTGCCTGCAGGAGACGAAGACGGAGGACAAATCGTTTCCCGTGGCCGAGATCGAGGCTGCGGGCTACTCGGTCGTGTACTCCGGGCAGAAGACCTACAACGGCGTCGCGATCCTGTCGCGGCGGCCCATGAGCGACGTGACCGCGGGCATCCCCGGATACGCCGACGAGCAGAAGCGCGTGCTCGCCGCGACCGTCGACGGCGTGCGCATCGTGTGCGTCTACATCCCGAACGGGCAGAGCGTCGAATCCGACAAGTACCGCTACAAGCTCGACTGGCTGGCCGCGCTGACGACGTGGCTGCGCGCCGAGATCGTCGCGCATCCTAAGCTCGCGCTGCTCGGCGACTACAACATCGCGCCGGCGGATGCCGACGTGCACGATCCGGCGGCGTGGGCGGGGCAGGTGCTGTGCAGCGATCCGGAGCGCGCGGCGTTCCGCGGGCTGATCGATCTCGGCATGAGCGACAGCTTCCGGCTGTTCCCGCAGGCCGATCGCTCGTTCACCTGGTGGGACTACCGCATGCAGGGATTCCGCCGGAAGCTCGGGCTGCGCATCGATCACATCCTGCTGTCGGCGCCGCTCGTGGCGACCTGCACCGGCTGCCGGATCGAGGTCGCGCTGCGTGCGCTGGAGCGTCCGTCGGATCACGCACCGGTGATCGCCGACCTCGCTTGATCGCGGCGCCCGGAAACGGTCCTGGAGCGGACCGTCATCCGGAAATCACGGGGATTCGCGATCGTGGTCGAGTCCGTCGGACCGGTGCTTGTCCTCCAGCCCCAGCTCCTGGATCTTGCGCGTCAGCGTGTTGCGGCCGAGCCCGAGCAGGTTGGCGGCCTCGATGCGCCGGCCGCCGGTGTGCGCGAGCGCCTTCAGGATCAGCGTGCGTTCGAAGGTGCGCGTCATCTCGTCCATGATCCGGCGCTCGCCGCGGTTCAGCGCACTTTCGGCCTCGCGTTCCAGCGCGGCGACCCAGCTCTCGGACACGGCGCGCGTGTCGCGTTCGCGGATCTCCGCCGGGAGGTCGGCGACGTCGACGTTCACACCCGGCGCCATCACCGTGACCCAGTGGCAGATGTTCTCGAGCTGCCGCACGTTGCCCGGCCAGTCGAGCGCGGCCAGGTACTTCATCGCCGGGTCGGTCAGGCGCTTCGCCTCGACGCCGAGTTCGCGCGCGCTCTTCGCGAGGAAGTGGCGTGCGAGCAGCGTGATGTCCTCGCGACGCTCACGCAGGCTCGGCAGCTTCAGGCGGATCACGTTGAGACGGTGGAAGAGGTCCTCGCGGAACATCCCCTGTTTCACCCGGACCTCGAGGTCCTGGTGCGTGGCCGCGATGATGCGGACGTTCGCCCGGATCGGCTGGTGGCCGCCGACGCGATAGAACTGTCCGTCGGACAGCACGCGCAGCAGGCGTGTCTGCAGGTCCGCCGGCATGTCGCCGATCTCGTCGAGGAACAGCGTGCCGCCCTCGGCCTGCTCGAAGCGTCCGCGCCGCTGCGTCTGCGCGCCGGTGAACGCGCCGCGCTCGTGGCCGAACAGTTCGGATTCGAGGAGGTCCTTCGGGATCGCGGCCGTGTTGATCGCGATGAAGGGCCGCGCGGATCTCGGGCTGTGGCGGTGCAGGGCGCGCGCGACGAGTTCCTTGCCGGAGCCCGATTCGCCGTTGATCAGCACGGTCGCCTGCGATTGCGCGAGCCGGCCGATGGCGCGGAAGACCTCCTGCATCGACGGCGCCTGTCCGAGGATCTCGGGCTCGCTCTCCGGCACCTGCTCGACCGTCTCGTGCTCCTGGCTCTCGGTCATCGCGCGGCGGATCAGGTCGACGGCCTGGTCCACGTCGAACGGTTTCGGCAGGTACTCGAAGGCGCCGCCCTGGAAGGCCGAGACGGCGCTGTCGAGGTCGGAGTACGCGGTCATGATGATGACCGGCAGCGCGGGGTGCTTCTCCTTGATCCGGTGCAGGAGCTCGAGCCCCGAGCTGCCCGGCATGCGGATGTCGCTCACGACCACCTGCGGTGTCGAGGTGGCCAGGGCGGTCAGGGCATCCTGGGCGCCGGCGAAGGTCTTGAACGGGATGTCTTCCCGGGCGAGAGCCTTCTCGAAGACCCAGCGGATGGAGCGGTCGTCATCGATGATCCAGACGGGTTTCATGGGCGTCAGCGTTTCGGTGAGGTGAGGTCGTCGCCGTTCGCGACGGCGGTGTGACGCAGGGGCAGCAGGAGCGTGAAGCAGGTCCGGCCGGGCTGACTGTCGACTTCGATGAGCCCGTGGTGCTGGCTGACGAAGGTCTGCGCGATCGTGAGCCCGAGGCCGGTGCCGCCCTCGCGGCCGGAGACGAGCGGGAAGAACACGCGTTCCCGGATGTCCTCGGGAATGCCGGGGCCGTCGTCGATCACGTCGAGCGCGATGGCGAGCCGGTAGACCTTCTTGGCAAGCGGCACGCGGCGGACGACGCGCGAGGCGAGCGTGATGGTCCCGTGTCCGTTCATCGCCTGTGCGGCGTTGCGCGCGATGTTCAGCACCGACTGGATCAGCTGCTCGCGATCACCGAGGAGCGTCGGCAGGCTGATGTCGTAGTCGCGGCGGATGAAGACGCCGGGGAACTCCGCGAGGATCAGGCTGCGCACGTGCTCCGTGACTTCGTGCACGTTGATCTCCGCGACCTGCGGGAGGCGGTGCGGCGTCAGCAGGCGGTCCATCAGGGACTGCAGCCGGTCGGCCTCCATCATGATGACCTGCGTGTATTCGCGCAGCTCCGGGCGATCGAGTTCGCGTTCGAGCAGCTGCGCCGCGCCGCGCAGGGCGCCGAGCGGATTCTTGATCTCGTGGGCGAGGTTGCGGACCAGTTCGCGGTTGGCCTGGCTCTGGTCGAGCAGGCGTTCCTCGCGGGCGATCCGGAGCTGTTTCTGCGGGACCGAGAATTCCAGGAGAAAGCCCGTGGTGTCGGAGAAATCCTCCGGTGTCACGGTGCACGTGAGCTGCAGCTTGTGGAACTGGTTGCCGGCCGTCACGACGACCGCGAGGTCGTGCTGCGTGAAGCTCGACTGGTCGCGGCGTGCGTGCGCGATCGCGGCCTCGATCGCGTCGCGGTCGGCGAGGACATCGCGCAGCGTCTGTCCGACCATGCTCTTGCGGCTCGCGCGGAACAGGTTCTCGGCGGCCGGATTGAGGTATCGCACGTGCATCGTCGCGTCGATCACGATCACGGCGGTGGACAGCAGATCCAGACCTTCGTTTGCTTGGGGATTCATCGATTCGGGCTCTCTCGGAGCACATGCTTTCGCAATAAGCGAGCCACTGGATGATCGTGAAATCGCGGGGTGTCGAAGCCCTGCGGACCACGCTCTTCCGAAGACGCGGAAGCGCGTGTCAGCGGATCGAACCGATCTCGCGCCGGATCGCCTGGATGTTCTTCTCGTGGCGGGAAATCGTGTCCTGGAGGGCCTTCCGGCGCTCCTGCGCCTGCGGAGAGACGTCGCCGGCCGGCGTGCCTGCGGTGCGCATGGCTTCGTCGAGGAGCCTGCGTTCGTCGGCGATCTCGTCCTCGAGGATCCGGCGACGATCGAGATCGCGGCGCTTCTGCGTGTCCGGATCGACCCGGACGTTGCCCGCGAAGTCGGTCGCGGGTTTCCGTTGTGGTGCACTCGCAGTCGGCGCGCCCCGTTTCGGTGCGGGCGTCGCGTTCGGCACCGGTTCGAAGCACATCACCTTGCGGGCGTCCTTCACGGGGACGTTCGCGAAGGTGACCCGGCCCTCTGCGTCGACGTACTTGCAGGTTGCGCCTGCCAGGGCCGTCGTCGACATGCACGCGAGCAGCAGCGCCAGGAGCGGTCCGAAACGGGGCGGTGAGCGGTGCATGCGGGGCGTCGGGAGGTGGGGGCGATCGAGTCTAGGTGAGCGGTCCGCACGCGGCAATCGGGCGGCGGCACTGGCATCCGCAGTGTGAACAGGCCCCAATGAAAAAGGGCGGGTTGCCCCGCCCTTCGCAGACTTCGATCCGGGAAGGATCAGAGGCTGTAGTACATGTCGAACTCGACCGGGTGCGTCGTCATGCGGAAGCGCGTGACTTCCTCCATCTTCAGTTCGATGTAGGCATCGATCATGTCGTTGGAGAACACACCGCCGCGCGTGAGGAACTCGCGATCGCGGTCGAGGTAGTCGAGCGCCATGTCGAGCGACGAGCAGACGTTCGGCACCTTCTTGGCCTCTTCCGGCGGGAGGTCGTAGAGGTTCTTGTCGATCGCGTCGCCGGGGTGGATCTTGTTCTGCACACCGTCGAGGCCGGCCATCATCAGCGCGGCGAAGGCGAGGTACGGGTTCGCCGTCGGGTCGGGGAAGCGCACTTCGATCCGGCGGGCCTTGTCGCTCTGCACGAACGGGATGCGGATCGACGCCGAGCGATTGCGCGCGGAGTAGGCGAGGTTGATCGGGGCCTCGAAGCCGGGGACCAGTCGCTTGTACGAGTTGGTGCCGGGGTTCGTGATGGCGTTGAGCGCGCGGGCGTGCTTGATGACGCCGCCGATGTAGTACAGCGCGAACTCGGACAGGCCGGCGTAGCCGTTGCCCGCGAAGAGGTTCTTGCCGTCCTTCCAGATCGACATGTGCACGTGCATGCCCGAACCGTTGTCACCCACGACCGGCTTCGGCATGAAGGTGGCGGTCTTGCCGAACTGGTGCGCGACGTTGTGGATCGTGTACTTCATGATCTGCAGCCAGTCGGCGCGCTGGACGAGCGGTGCGAACTTGGTGCCGATTTCGCACTGGCCCGGGGCCGCGACTTCGTGGTGGTGCACCTCGACCTCGACGCCCTGTTCCTCGAGCGCGAGACACATGGCGGAGCGGAGGTCCTGGAGGGAGTCGACCGGCGGGACGGGGAAGTAGCCGCCCTTCAGCACAGGGCGGTGGCCCATGTTGCCGCCTTCCATGTCGAGGCCCGTGGACCACGGGGCTTCGGACGAGGTGATCTTCACGAAGCAGCCCGACATGTCGACGGCCCACTGCACGGCGTCGAACACGAAGAACTCGGGTTCCGGTCCGAAGTACGCAACGTCACCGATGCCGGAAGACTTCAGGTAGGCCTCGGCGCGCTTCGCGATCGAACGCGGGTCGCGGTCGTAGCCCTTGCCGTCGGCGGGTTCGACGACGTCGCAGGTCAGGATGAGGGTCGGCTCGTCCATGAACGGGTCGAGGCGGGCCGTGCTCGGGTCCGGCATGAGCAGCATGTCGGAAGCCTGGATGCCCTTCCAGCCGCCGATGGACGATCCGTCGAAGGCATGGCCGTCGATGAACTTCGAATCGTCGAGCAAGCGCGCCGGGACGGAGACGTGGTGTTCCTTGCCACGCGTATCCGTGAATCGGAAGTCAACGAATTTCACATCGTTGTCCTTCACCAGTTGAATGACATCGGCTGGGGACATCCTGGTTTCTCCTGAGGACTGAATATTGGGTGGGAAGACCGCTGGATCGACTCGAGAGCGGGCGACTGGTCGGCTGAATTGCAGCTTCCATGCCACGGCTTCTGAGGGAAAAAGCATTGTGCCACAATTCGTTAGCGCACTCCCATCGTGCCGGAAGGCTCCGATATGGTGCATTTCGGCGCCGCGAAGCACCAATTAGGTGCGCCCCGGGCTGTTCGGTAGTGCGCGGTGCAAACCTGGTTTTACCCGACATCGAACTTCGGAGGACGGCAATGGGACGGCTCACACAGATTCTGGACACCGCGCAGGCGCGAGCCCGCGAGCAGGGCTTGCCCTACGACGGCGCGCTGACCCCGGCGGAGGCGCACGAACTCCTCGGACTCGCCCCCGGATCGAAGCTGGTCGACGTCCGGACCCGCGCCGAATGGGACTGGGTCGGACGCGTTCCCGAGAGCGTCGAGATCGAGTGGCAGACGTATCCGGGCGGTCAGCCCAATCCGGCGTTCGCGGCGCAACTCGCGCAGCAGGTGGATCGGGAGGCGCTCGCGATGTTCATGTGCCGGAGTGGTGCGCGGTCGCATGCAGCCGCGGCGATCGCCAAGGCGCAGGGTTTCACGGCCGTCTACAACATCCTGCAGGGATTCGAGGGCGACAAGGATCCGCAAGGCCACCGCAATACGCTCGGCGGCTGGCGCCACGCGGGTCTGCCCTGGGTGCAGGGATGACCTGAGTTCGCGGACGGTCCGGCATCCGCCTCGCCGTGGATGCCGTTCGCGCGGCCACGCATCAGGCCGCGTCGGAGCGATCAGGCCACGGGTGAATGGTCCGCGCTGCCCTGCGTTGCGTGACCGGAGGTCAGTGCGGCGACCAGTCGATCCAGCCGGTCCACGCGGTGAGCAGCACGATCGCACCGAAGGCGATCCGGTACCAGGCGAACACGACGAAGTCGTGATGCGCGACGTAGCGGATCAGCGCGCGCACCGCGACGATCGCACTCACGAACGCCGCCGCGAAGCCGACGCCGAACACGGCGATGTCGTCGACGGACAGCAGGTCGCGGTGCTTGAGAAGGTCGTAGACCGCGGCAGCCGACAGCGTCGGGATCGCCAGGAAGAACGAGAACTCCGTCGCGGCCCGCCGCGAGAGCCCGAAGAACATCCCGCCAATGATCGTCGCCCCGGACCGCGAAGTGCCGGGGATCAGCGCGAGCGCCTGGGCGAGCCCGACCTTCAGCGCGTCGCCGGCGCGCATCGCGTCGACCTCCTCGATGCGCGGCTTCCGGTGTGCACGCTCGAGCCACAGGATCACGACGCCGCCGATCACGAAGGCCGCCGCGACGGGCACCGGATGGAAGAGGTAGGCCTTGATGTGCTTGCCGAGCAGCAGCCCCAGAACAGCCGCCGGCATGAAGGCGATCAGCAGATTCATGGCGAAGCGTCGCTGCGACGGATCGCTCGCGAGCCCGCTCACCGCGAGCGCGAGGCGCCGCCGATATTCCCAGCACACCGCCAGGATCGCACCGAGCTGGATGGCGATCGCGAACGCCTTTTCCTTCTCGCCGGTGAAGCCCAGCAGTTGCTCGGTGATGATGAGATGGCCCGTGCTCGAGATCGGCAGGAACTCGGTGAGTCCCTCGACGATGCCGAGGATCAGCGCCTTGAAGAGAATGATGGGATCCATGGAGGGGGCGGAGTATAGCCGTGGAGGATTGCGGGCGAACGTCAAGAACGGCGCGTGTTTGCCGATAGGCCGGACATTCTCGGGGGCACTCGTCCCGATCCGTCCAATGAAGCTGTGGCTGCCTCCGGGCAGGGTCCGCGTTCCCATGATCAAACTCATCACGGCAGAGCAGCTCAAGCTGGGCATGTACCTGCACGACCTGAACTGCGACTGGATGTCGCACCCGTTCGTGCGGAGCAAGTTCCTCCTGAGCGACGCGCTGGATCTCTCGAAGATCCGGACGGCCGGCATCAAGGAAATCTACATCGACACGTCGAAGGGATTCGACGTGGCCGACGCCCCGACCGCCGAGGAAGTCCAGAAGAAGATCGATGCGGACATGCTCCGCGTCGCTGCATCGAAGCCCGAGGCGCCACCGCGCCGCTCCGTTGCGGAAGAGCTGGCGCAGGCCCGGAAGATTCACGAGCAGACCGGCCGCGTCGTCCGCGGTGTCATGCAGGACGTCAGGCTGGGTCGTGCGATCCAGATTGCCGACGTCGAGTCCGTCGTCGAGGACATCACGGAATCCGTCGCCCGGAGCAGCGGCGCGCTGATCAGCCTGCTGCGCCTGAAGGACGCCGACAACTACACGTTCCTGCACTGCGTCGCCGTCGGCACGATGATGGTGACCTTCGGGCGTGCCCTGGGCATGGATCCCGAGCTCGTGCGCGAGGCGGGGGTGGGTGGCCTGCTGCACGACGTCGGCAAGATGAAGGTGCCCGACAGTGTCCTCAACAAGCCCGGGCGGTTGAGCGACGACGAGTTCGAGATCATCCGCCGGCATCCGTCCGACGGGCACGCAGCACTGATCGCGAACGGCGGCATCGGCGACATTCCCCTCGACGTGACGCTGCATCACCACGAGCGCATGGACGGCACCGGCTACCCCGACAAGTTGCCCGGCGCCGAGATCACCCAGCTGTCACGCATGGCCGCGATCGTCGACGTGTACGACGCGATCACGTCGGACCGCTGCTATCACAAGGGAATGGCGCCGACCGACGCGCTGCGCAAGATGTTCGAGTGGAGCAAGTTCCACTTCGACGAGCCGCTCGTGCACCACTTCATGCGGATCATCGGGATCTATCCCGTCGGGACGCTCGTGCGCCTCGAGAGCGGTCGCCTCGGTGTCGTCATCGACCAGACCGAAGGCAACCTGCTCGCGCCGAAGGTGCGCGTGTTCTTCAGCGCGAAGCAGAACGGCTACCTGAAGCCGGAGATCGTCGACTTGTCGCGGTCGATGGGGCACGGCGGTGCCGACCGCATCGCGAGCCACGAACTGCCGGAGAAGTGGGGCGTCGATCCGATGCGCTTTCTCGACGTCCCGGCGTAACGCGATTCGCGCCTCTGTCGATCGCGTTGACGGCACAGGCACTGCCACGGATGCCCGGGATCCGTGGCGTCACCGGCGCTGATCAGGCCTTGCGGTAGATCTCTCCGCCCTGGCGGAGGAACTCCTCGGACTTCTCTTCCATCCCGCGCGTGAGCGCGTCGGATTCGGCCAAGCCGAGCGTCGCGGCGTAGTCGCGGACGTCCTGCGTGATCTTCATCGAACAGAAGTGCGGACCGCACATCGAGCAGAAGTGCGCGAGCTTCGCGCCCTGCTGCGGCAGCGTCTCGTCGTGGAATTCACGCGCCGTGTCGGGGTCGAGCCCCAGGTTGAACTGGTCGTCCCAGCGGAACTCGAAGCGCGCCTTCGACAGCGCGTTGTCGCGCGCTTGCGCACCGGGATGCCCCTTCGCGAGATCGGCTGCGTGGGCCGCGATCTTGTACGCGATGATCCCGTCCTTCACGTCCTTCTTGTCCGGCAGGCCGAGGTGTTCCTTCGGCGTCACGTAGCAGAGCATCGCCGTGCCGTACCAGCCGATCATCGCGGCGCCGATCGCGGACGTGATGTGGTCGTAGCCCGGCGCGATGTCGGTCGTGAGCGGCCCGAGCGTGTAGAAGGGCGCCTCCTTGCAGACCTCGAGCTGGAGATCCATGTTCTCCTTGATCATGTGCATCGGCACGTGACCGGGGCCCTCGATCATCACCTGCACGTCGTGCTTCCACGCGACCTGCGTGAGTTCGCCGAGCGTCTTCAGCTCCGCGAACTGCGCCTCGTCGTTCGCGTCGTGGATCGAGCCGGGACGCAGTCCGTCGCCGAGCGAGAACGCGACGTCGTACGCCTTCATGATGTCGCAGATGTCCTCGAAGTGCGTGTACAGGAAGGACTCGCGATGATGCGCGAGACACCACTTCGCCATGATCGATCCGCCGCGCGAGACGATGCCCGTCAGGCGCTTCGCGGTCATCGGGATGTACGGCAACCGCACGCCCGCGTGGATCGTGAAGTAGTCGACGCCCTGCTCGGCCTGCTCGATCAGCGTGTCGCGGAAGATCTCCCAGGTGAGTTCCTCGGCGCGACCGTCGACCTTCTCGAGCGCCTGGTAGATCGGCACCGTGCCGATCGGCACCGGCGAATTGCGGACGATCCACTCGCGTGTCTCGTGGATGTGCTTGCCCGTCGAGAGATCCATCACGGTGTCGCCGCCCCAGCGGATCGACCACGTCATCTTCTCGACCTCCTCCCCGATCGACGAGCCGATCGCGGAGTTGCCGATGTTCGCGTTGATCTTCACCAGGAAGTTGCGGCCGATGATCATCGGTTCCGATTCCGGGTGGTTGATGTTCGACGGGATGATCGCGCGGCCGCGAGCCACTTCGTCGCGCACGAACTCCGGCGTGATCTCGCGCGGCAGCTTCGCGCCGAAATCGTGGCCCGGATGCTGGCGACGCAGCAGCTCGCTGTAGCAGTCCGCGCGCTGGCTTTCGCGGATCGCGATGTACTCCATCTCCGGCGTGATGATCCCGCGCTTCGCGTAGTGCATCTGCGTGACGTTCATCCCGGACTTCGCGCGGCGCGGCGCGCGCTGCAGGTCGAAGCGGAGTTCCGCGAGCTTCTCGTCCGCGAGCCGTTCACGACCGAACGCGGAGCTGGGGCCGGACAGCAGTTCGGTGTCGTCGCGCTCCGCGATCCAGCCTGCGCGCAGTGCCGGCAGGCCGCGCCGGATGTCGATCCGCGCCGACGGGTCGGTGTACGGACCGGACGTGTCGTACACGAAGATCGGCGGATTCTTCTCCGCGCCGAACGAGGCCGGCGTGTCGGACTGCGAGATCTCGCGCATCGGCACGACGAGGTCCGGACGCGAACCCTGGACGTAGACCTTGCGCGATTGCGGCAGCGGCTTCACCGCCGCGTCGTCGACGCGGGCATCGGTGGCGAGAAATTTCTGGGGTGCGTTCATGGTTGCAGCCTCGTTTCGGGATCGGTGCCTCGGACCCCGTGGGGCCAGAGTGCGTGGAAATGGTGGAGCGGGCCGTGGCCGCTGCCGACGACGAGCGTGTCCGCCGCGCGGATCGCGGAATGGACGTACGTGTGAGCGTCGCGCACCGCGGACTCGATCGAGTCGCGCTGCGGCAGCAGTGCCGCGATGGCGGAGGAGAAAGTGCAACCCGTGCCGTGCGTGTTGCGCGTCTGCTGTCGTCGCGCGGCGAGCTCGACGAAGCGCTCGCCGTCGAACATCACGTCGGTCAGGCGCTCGCCGGTGCCGTGGCCGCCCTTGACGAGCGCCGCCTGTGCGCCGCGTCCGTGGAGTTCCCGTGCCGCCATGCGCATGTCCGACGGCGCGTCGGTCACCACGCGTCCGAGCAGGTCGCCGGCTTCCGGCAGGTTGGGTGTCACGATCGTCGCGAGCGGGACCAGGTCGCGCAGCAGCGCGTCGACGGCATCCGCGCGCAGCAGGCGATCGCCGCTCTTCGCGACCATCACCGGATCAAGCACGACGAAGCGCGGGCGATGGCGGCGCAGCGCCGCCGCAACGACGGCGATCAGTTCGGCGGACGCGAGCATCCCGATCTTCACGGTGTCGATGCGCACGTCGTCGAACAGCGTGTCGAGCTGCTGCGCGAGGAAGTCCGGCGGGACCTCGTGGATGCCCGTCACCGCGCGGGTGTTCTGCGCCGTCAGGGCCGTGACGACACCGCAGCCGTAGGCGCCGAGCGCGGAGAACGTCTTCAGATCGGCGAGCAGGCCCGCACCGCCGGACGGATCGACGCCGGCGATGGAAAGCGCATTGGGAATCGGATGGTGCTGGATGGGCGACATCTTCCTACGCCGGCATTACCCGGATCAGGTGTTGAGGGACTTTCTCACCCGACCGCCCGCGCGGTCAGGACCCCTGTGTTCGCGGGGACGCAGACTAAACCACCGGGCGACGGGAGGCAAAGGCGCGCCCGGTCAGGCGATGCGTCCGCCATCCCGGGTTCGGTCTCCGGCGCGCCGTCGTCGTCGATCCGTGTGATCGTGCGTCCGCGCGTGGTCGTGTGATACGTCCGGCCGACAGCCCGCCGCGCCGAGCGCCGTCCCGTCACGGAGGGTACTGACCGGGGCGTCATTAACCTGTGTCGAGCCAGCGGCCTGTGACATAATCGCCCGGGTCGCCCATCCCGCCCCTATCCGCCCATGGACATCGAGTTGGCCCGAGCCAACATGATCGAGAGCCAGATCCGTACGTGGGACGTGCTCGATCAGCGCATCCTCGATCTCGTCTCGGTCGTGAAACGCGAGCAGTTCGTGCCCGTCGCCCATCGTGGTCTCGCCTTCGCGGACATGGAGATCCCCATCGGTCACGGGGCGTGCATGCTGGCGCCGAAGCTCCAGGCCCGCATGGTCCAGGAACTCGGTCTGAAGCCCACCGACCGCGTCCTCGAGATCGGCACCGGCACCGGTTATGTGACGGCCCTGATGGCGCGTCTTTCGGCGCATGTCTACAGCGTCGAGATCGTCCCCGAATTCTCCGAAACCGCCGCGCGCAATCTCGCGGCGGCGCGTATCTCCAACGTCACGCTCGAGCGCGGCGACGGCTCCGCCGGCTGGACCCGCCACGCGCCCTACGACGCGATCCTGCTCACCGGGTCCGTCCCCGAACTGTCCGATGCGCTGCTGAAGCAGCTTGCTCCCGGCGGTCGCCTGCTCGCCGTCGTCGGCAAGCCGCCGATCATGACGGCGCGCCTCGTGACCTGTTCGTCGGCCGGGGTGTTCTCGACCGAAGGCCTGTTCGAGACGAGCATCCCGCCGCTGAAGAACGCGCCGGACAGCGCGCGCTTCGTGTTCTGATGCAGTCCGTCGGACCCCAGGAACTCGATCAGTGGCGCCGCGATGCCTCGCGGCCGGCGCCTGCGCTGCTCGATGTCCGTGATCCGTGGGAACACGAGCGTTGCCTCATCGAGGGCTCGGTCGCACTGCCGATGTCCCAGGTGGTCGCGAAACTCGACGAGCTCGATCGCGACCGCGACTGGGTCGTGATCTGCCACCATGGCATGCGGAGCATGCAGGTGGCGATGTACATGGAACGCTCGGGGTTTCCCCGGGTGTTCAATCTTCAGGGTGGCGTCGATGCCTGGGCGCGCATGGTGGATCCCGCCATGTCCAGGTACTGAACACGTTCCGAAATCCAGGGAAAGAGCAAACAGTCATGCGCAAAGCCAAGCTAGTCCTCGCGTTGTCGGTCGCGTTCGGTTCGTTCGCGTTCGGTTCGATTGCCGTCCAGGCGGCCGATCTGGTGTCCATCTACCGCGAGGCGGTCGTCGCCGACCCGCAACTGGGCGCCGCGCGCGCAGCCTTCCTCGCCGGCCGTGAACGGATCGCGCAGGGCAAGGCGGGCCTGCTGCCGCAGGTCAACGCGAACGCGGGCTACACCTATACCAATCTCGATTCCGCGTTCATCAACAACCCGACCAGCGCGAGTCCCGGCAACAAGGGTTTCCCGACGCGCACCTTCGGCATCCAGCTGACCCAGCCGCTGTACCGCGCCCAGAACCGCGAGACGTACGAGCAGAGCAAGCTGCAGGCGCTCGTCTCCGAGATCCAGCTCGGCGTCGCCAGCCAGGACCTCATGGTGCGGGTGTCGCAGGGCTACTTCGACGTGCTGCTCTCGCAGGCGAACCTCGCGTTCATCCGTGCGCAGAAGTCCGCGATCGCCGAGCAGCTCGCGCAGGCCAAGCGCAACTTCGTCGTCGGCACGGCGACCATCACCGACACGAACGACGCGCAGGCGCGCTTCGACCTGGCGCAGGCCCAGGAAGTCGCGTCCCTCAACGATCTCGAAGTGAAGCGTCGCGGGCTCGCCGCGATCATCGGCAAGAATCCCGGCAGCCTCGCCGGCCCGGCCGAACCCATCGTCCTGAATCCGCCGGCACCGGCCGACATGGACGCCTGGGTCGAGCAGGCCAAGGCCACGAGCCTCCAGGTCGAGGTGCAGAAGACGAACGTCGAGATCGCCGGCCGCGAAGTCCGCAAGCAGAAGGCCGGACACATGCCGACCGTCGATGCGGTCGCGAGCTTCAGCGACAACAAGGCACAGGCCAGCACCTTCGGTTTCGGCAGCGAAGTCCGCCAGACCGTCATCGGCGTCCAGGTCAACCTGCCGATCTACCTCGGCGGCGCCGTGAATTCCCGCATCCGCGAATCCGAAGCCGGCCGCACGAAGGCCGAACAGGATCTCGAAGGCGCCCGTCGCCAGGCCGTCCTCTCGACGCAGCAGGCCTACCTCGGCGTGACGTCGGGTCTCGCGCAGGTGCGCGCGCTCGAGCAGGCGCTGCAGTCCTCGCAGGTGTCCCTCGAGTCCACGAAGCTCGGTCGCGACGTCGGCGTCCGGACCTCCGTCGACGTCCTGAACGCGCAGCAGCAGGTGGCGAACGCCCGGCGCGATCTCGCGAAGTCGACGTACGACACGATCCTCGCGCAGCTCAAGCTGAAGCAGGCCGTCGGCCGTCTCACGATCGA
>CAUJJX010000023.1 GCA_963205165.1 Pseudomonadota bacterium
TCAGCGCAGCGGGTTGCGCGGCCGCAGCCGCGGCTGCAGGACGAGCACCTCGTACTTGGCCTGCAGTTCGTCGCGCGTCTCGGTGACGTCCGGGTTCAGGTCGATGCAGTCGACCGGGCAGACTTCCTGGCACTGCGGCCGGTCGAAGTGGCCGACGCACTCGGTGCACTTCGAGGACTCGATCACGTAGATCGTGTCGCCCATCGAGATGGCCTCGTTGGGACACTCCGGTTCGCAGACGTCGCAGTTGATGCACTCGTCGGTGATCAGCAATGCCATGGATCAGCGACGCGCCTTCTCGTGGAGACGATCGAGCAGCAGCGGATTCACGAACGGCGCGACGTTGCCGCCGAGCGTCGCGATCTCGCGGACCATCGTCGCCGAGATGAACTGGTACTGCTCGGCGGGCGTGAGGAACAGCGTCTCGACATCGGGATAGAGGATGCGGTTCATCCCCGCCATCTGGAATTCGTACTCGAAGTCGGACACGGCGCGCAGGCCGCGGATGATGATCCGGGCGTTCACGCGCCGCAGGAAATCCATCAGCAGGCCGGAGAAACCCTCGACCTCGACGTTCGGATACGGCGCGAGGACTTCGCGGGCGAGCTGCACGCGCTCGTCGAGCGTGAAGAGCGGATTCTTCCCGCTGCTCGACGCGACCGCGACGACGACATGGTCGAACAGGTCGGAGGCACGGCGCACGAGGTCTTCGTGCCCGCGGGTCATGGGATCGAATGTCCCCGGGTAGACGGCGCGCTTCATCACGGAATCTGCATCAGGTGGGCGTGGACCAAGCCGGCGTGGAGCCGGCGCTGCACGGACCAGCCTTCGGGCGCATCGAGGGCACGCGGGGATTCCACGTACACCCGGGCGCCGGGAGCGAGCCGGTCCGCGACCTTCGCCAGCAGTGCCGCGTGGTCCGCCTCCGCGAAGGGAGGGTCGATGAACACCACGTCGAAGGCACGCCGATCAAGGCGCAGGAATTCTAGCGCATCGCCCCGCACGACCGACGCGTTGTCGAGGCGCAGCAGCGCGATGTTGTCGCGCAGCGCATCGGCAATGACGGGGTCGCGTTCGACGAGCACGACCGACGCCGCGCCGCGCGACGCGGCCTCGATGCCGAGCGCACCGCTGCCCGCGAACAGGTCGAGGCACGCGAGTCCGGGGAGGTCCTGGCCGAGCCAGTTGAAGAGCGTCTCGCGGACGCGGTCGGGCGTCGGCCGCAATCCGGGTCGATCGGGAAACTTCAGCACGCGGCTGCGATGCGTGCCGCCGATGATCCGGACGCGGTTGGTCTGTCCGGACGAACCCGCGTGGCGTCCGCTCATTTCGCGGCGGGCGCGCCGCCGACGACGACGGTGACCATGCGATCGAGGTCGATGCGACGACTGAAGGCATCGCGGATCTGCTCGACCGTGACGGCCTCGACATGGCCCACGAACTGATCGAGGTAATCGAGCGGCAGGTCGTAGAAACCGATCACGGCGAGGTAGTCGTGGATCTTGCGGTTCGAGTCGATGCGCAGCGGGAATCCGCCGACGAGGTTCTGCTTCGCGGCGTCGAGCTCGGTCGCGGTCGGACCATCGGTCACGAAGCGCCGCACCGTCTCGCGCACGACCTCGAGGGCGACGGCCGACTGTGCCTTCTTGGTCTGGAGGCCCACCTGGAAGGCGCCGGCTTCCGCGAGCGGCGAGAAATAGCTGTAGCTGCTGTAGGCGAGTCCGCGCTTCTGGCGCACCTCGTCGACGAGCCGCGATGCGAAGCCGCCACCGCCGAGGATGTAGTTGCCGACGAACAGCGGGAAGTAGTCCGGGTCGCTGCGCTTCATTCCCGGCTGGCCCATCAGGATGTGGCTCTGGCTGGCCGGGTGCTCGATGTTCAGCTCGAGCGGCGCCGCGAGCTTCACGACGGCGGGCAGCGGCGGCACCGGGCCGTCGGCGCGCGGCAGGTTCGCGGTGAGGCGCTGCGCGATGGCGTCGGCCTCGTCGCGCGACACGTCGCCCATGATCGCGACGATGGCCCAGTCGGTCCGGAACCACCGCGCGTGGAATGCGCGCAGATCGGTGACGGTGAGCCCCGCCGTCGTCGCGACTTCGCCGGATCCGCGGATCGCGTACGGATGCGTTCCGAAGACGGCCTTCTGGAAAGCACGATCGGCGATCGTCGAGGGCTTCGAATCGGATTCCTGGAGACTCGCGGCGAGCTGCGTCTTCTCGCGCGCCAGCACGGCCTCGGGAAACTCGGGCCTCTGGAGGATCCGCGAGAACATGTCGAGGGCCTGTTCGCGCTCGCGCGGGCTCGACAGAGTGCGCACCTGGTAGCCGGCGCGGTCGGCGTCGAAGCGAGTCCCGAGGTTGGCACCGACGTCGGCGAGGCGGGACGCGATCTCGGTCTCGTCGAGTCCGCCGGCACCCTGCTGCATCAGGCCGAGCGTCATGCCGGCGAGCCCGGCGCGGGCCGGTTCGTCGCGGCTGTAGCCGGCGGGGAAGTCGACGGACACGTCGAGCATCGGCAGCGCACGGTTCTCGACGAAGAGCACGCGCGCGCCGTTGGCGAGGCGCCACGTCTGGATCGGCAGCGTCGCGTGCGCGACGGACGAAACGAGCAGGACGACGATGGCGACTAGGGGATTGAACAGCTTGTTCATGGCGTTGGCGGTTCTCATCGTGCGGTGGCGGCACTGGCGGCCCGGGCCCTGGCGATCGACTGCGGTTCGAGCACGGCGACGGTCAGGCCGTCGTCGACGAGGTAGCGGCGCGCGACGTCCTGCACCTGTTCGGCCGTGACGTCGCGGATGCGCTTCACCTGCAGCGGACCGATGTCGACGGGCTGTCCGGACGTGTGGAGCACGCCCATCTGCATCGCCTGATAGAACATCGAGTCGCGCTGGAAGACCTGCTGCGCGATCACCTGCGCCTTCACGCGTTCGAGTTCCTGCGTGCTCACGCCGTCGTCGACGATGCTGCGGACCTGCTCGCGCAGCGCGGCCTCGAGCTCGGCGACGGACTTGCCGGCGGCCGGGATGCCGTCGAGGAAGAACATGCCGGGCCCGCGATTCACGTTGTCGTAGCTGGCGCCCGTGCTGACAGCGACGCGCTGGTCGCGCACCAGGATGCGGTCGAGTCGTGCTGCGTCGCTGCCGGACAGGATGCCGACGAGCACGCCGAGCGCGTACGGGTCGACGTCCTGCGCGGCGTCGCGGATCACCGGGACATGCCAGCCCATCAGGAGATAAGGCAGTTCGCCGGGCGCCTTGACGACGAGGCGCTTGATGCCGCGCTGGGGTGCTTCCGCCTGCGGCTTGCGCACCGGCAGGTCGCGGGGCGCGAGCTTGCCGAACGTGGACTCCGCGAGCTGCACGACCTCGTCACCCGTGACATCGCCGACCACGACGAGCATCGCGTTGTTCGGCGCGTACCACCGCTGGTACCACGTGCGGGCGTCCTCGACGGACATGTTCTCGAGGTCGTTCATCCAGCCGATGATCGGCCACTGGTACGGGCTCGTCGTGTACGCCGCGGACATCAGCTGTTCGTACAGCAGCGCGCGCGGCTGGTCGTCGGTGCGCATGCGGCGCTCCTCCATGACGACCCGGATCTCCTTGGCGAACTCCTCGGCGTCGATCACGAGGTTCTGCATGCGGTCGGCTTCCAGCCCGAGGGCGATCGGCAGCTTCGACTTGTGGAGCTGCTGGAAGTACGCCGTGTAGTCCTTGCTGGTGAACGCGTTCTCGCGCCCGCCCGCCGCGGCGATGGTCTTCGAGAAGCGGTCGCCGGGATTCGCGACGGTGCCCTTGAACATCATGTGCTCGAGCACATGGGCGACGCCGGTGGACCCGCTCTGCTCGTCCATGCTGCCGGCCTTGTACCAGACCATCGAGGCGACGGTCGGGGCGCGGTGGTCTTCCAGCACGACGACGCGCATGCCGTTGCCGAGCGTGTGTTCGTGGAGATCGCCCTGCGCCGCGGATGCCGTGAATGCACAGGCCGCGAGGGCAAGACCGGAGAGTGCGGCGCGCGCGGCGCGTCGCGAGGGACAGCGATTCATATTGGCGTGGGATCTGAGGTTCGGACTAGAATTCGTGACACACGGTCGCCGCTCGGCGGCCGCAGCGCGCGGCTGATTCGCCACTGCCTCGGCCGCGACTTCGCAGGCATGCATCACCCCCGGCACCGGGCCTGACAATGTTCGATTTCGGGTGTTCAAGACAGCGCCATCAACACGTTGGTTCGCCGTCGAAAAACCCGTCGAATTCCGTTGTCGCCCGGTCGACGCGGGTCTTCAGACACTCTACACCATGCTGAGTTTCCTCAAGGGCGCGGACAAGAAGCAGGAGTCCGCGGAGCCGAAGCGTTCCTGGACCCAGCGACTGCGCGACGGCCTGTCCGCCACGCGCGAGAAGCTCGGTGGACAGCTCAGGCAGCTGTTCACCAGCGGCGCGGCGATCGACGAGAACTTCTACGAGGAACTCGAGACCATCCTCCTGTCGTGCGACGTCGGTGTCTCCGCCACGCGTCACCTGATCGACACGACACGTGCACGCGTCCGGAAGGCCGGTGCGACGACGCCGGAGCAGGTCCGCGACGAGCTCAAGGCTGCCATGACCGAGCTGGTGGCTCCGCTCGAGAAGCCGCTCGAGATCGTGAACCACCGGCCCTTCGTGATCCTGCTCGCCGGGGTGAACGGCGCGGGCAAGACGACCTCGATCGGCAAGCTCGCGCATCTCTACCAGGGCATGGGGCATTCGGTCCTGCTGGCGGCCGGTGACACCTTCCGCGCGGCCGCCCGCGAGCAGCTCGCCGAATGGGGCAGCCGCAACAACGTCGTCGTCGTCGCGCAGCAGGGCGGCGATCCGGGCGCCGTGATCTTCGACGCGATCCAGTCGGCGCAGGCGAAGTCGATCAGCGTCGTCCTCGCGGACACGGCAGGCCGGCTCCCGACGCAGCTCCACCTGATGGAAGAACTGAAGAAGATCCGCCGCGTGACCGACAAGGCGCTGCCCGGCGCACCGCACGAGACGCTGCTCGTGCTCGACGCCAACACGGGCCAGAACGCCGTGTCGCAGGTGAAATCCTTCGACGACGCCATCGGACTCACCGGTCTCGTGCTGACGAAGCTCGACGGCACGGCGAAGGGCGGTGTGATCGCGGCCATCGCCCGCGAACGTCCGATCCCGGTGCGCTACATCGGCATCGGCGAAAGCATGGAAGACCTGCGCCCGTTCGAGGCGAAGGCGTTCGTCGACGCGATGCTCGATTGACGGGGGCACCGTGATCCGTCTGCTCGGTGTCTCGAAGCGCTATCCCGGTGGGCGCGATGCCGTGAAGAACATCGACCTCGGGATCGCGCGCGGCGAGTTCGTCCTGCTGACGGGCCATTCCGGCGCGGGCAAGAGCACGCTGCTCGAACTCATGGCCGGCATCGAGCGCCCGACGACCGGGTCCGTCACGGTCAGCGGCCAGAATCTCGGCCGGCTGTCGCGCGCGGCCCTGCCTTTTCTCCGGCGCCGGCTCGGGCTCGTCTTCCAGGACCACAAGCTGCTGTTCGACCGGAACGTCTACGACAACGTCGCCTTGCCGCTCCGGATCGCGGGCTTCGCATCGGCCGACATCCCGAAACGCGTCGGTGCGGCGCTCGAACGCGTGGGCCTCGGCGGACGCGAGAAGCACGATCCCGTCGGCCTCTCCGGCGGCGAACAGCAGCGCGTGTGCATCGCCCGCGCGATCGTCCATCGGCCGACGGTCGTCCTCGCGGATGAACCGACGGCGAACCTCGACGACGCCTACGCCCGCGAGATCGTGACGTTGTTCCGGCACCTGCACGAGGCCGGCGTGACGCTCGTCGTGTCGACGCATTCGATCGGCGCATTCGGCGGCGCGAACGCCCGGCAGGTGGAACTCCGGGCCGGCGAGATGACGAATCCGCAGGGAGCCCGCACATGAAGAACTGGCTGCGGGAACACGGTCTCGCGATGCGCGATGCCCTCGTCCGCCTCGGACGCCATTTCGTCGCCACGATCCTGAACCTGCTCGTGATCGGCATCGCGCTGTCGCTGCCGCTCGCGCTGTACATCGTCCTGGAGAACGTCTCGGCGTTCTCGCAGCAGGCTGCGGCGGAACCCCAGCTCACGCTGTTCCTCCGGAGCGATGCCGACCAGGGCGACGCGCAGTCGATGGAGGCACGGCTGAAGAGCCACCCGGCCGCCGCCCGGGTCCAGTTCATCACCAAGGACCGCGCCCTCGCAAACCTCGAGAAGTCCGCGGGACTCTCCGGCGTCGTCGAGGAACTCGGCAGCAATCCGCTGCCCGACGCGTTCGTGGTCACCGGGCATCCCGATCAGGCCGAGGCGCTGGAATCCCTGCGGGCCGATGCGGCGAAATGGGCCAAGGTCGACCACGCGCAGCTCGACACCGTCTGGGCGCGGCAGGTCGAGGCTGCACTCCGTGCGGGCCGCGCGACGGTCGCGGCGCTCGGGCTGCTCCTCGGAATCGCGCTGGTCGCGATCACGTTCAACACGATCCGGCTGCAGATCCTGAACCGGCGCGAGGAGATCGAGGTCTCCAAGCTGATCGGCGCGACGAACGGCTTCATCCGTCGCCCCTTCCTCTACCTCGGCGCGCTGCAGGGATTGATGGGCGGCGGCATTGCCTGGGGCCTCGTGCTGCTGGCGGTGAACGCCCTCGAACGCGAACTGGGAGTGGCGGTGTCGCTCGTGTCACCGTCCGGGCATCTCGCGACGCTCGGGCTGCCGGAGACCGCAGCGCTCGCAGGCCTCGCCACGATGCTCGGCTGGCTCGGCGCGTGGCTCTCGGTCTCGCTGCACCTGCGCCGCTTCGAACCTGCCTGAACGGCATCGGATTTATTCGGAACCCTTTCCTTCGTTGGCACTCTTAGTTTCCGAGTGCTAGCATTGTTCCATCAGGATCAACGAAGGAGGTCCGAGCCCACATGTCGAACGCCCTTGCCCTTGCCACCCCGCTGCCGTCGCTCGCCAGTCTGGACAACTACATCCAGGCCGTCGGGCGCTTCCCCCTCCTGACCCAGGAGGAGGAGACCCGTCTCGGGCGCCAGCTGCGCGACGAACAGGATGTCGAGGCGGCGCGCCGGCTGGTGCTGTCGCACCTCCGACTCGTGGTCGCCGTCGCGCGCGGTTACCTGGGCTACGGACTGCCGCAGGCCGACCTCATCCAGGAAGGCAACATCGGGCTCATGAAGGCCGTGAAGCGCTTCGACCCCGAGCGCGGTGTCAGGCTCGTGTCGTTCGCGATGCACTGGATCCGGGCCGAGATCCACGAGTACATCCTCCGCAACTGGCGTCTCGTGAAGATCGCGACGACCAAGGCGCAGCGCAAGCTGTTCTTCAACCTCCGCAGCATGAAGTCCGGGCTCAACACCCTGACGCCGGCCGAGGTCGAGGCGATGGCCACGCAGCTCCGCGTGAAGCCCGAGGAAGTCATCGAGATGGAGACCCGGCTGGGTGGCGGCGATGTCTCGCTCGAACCGTCGGACGACGACGAGGACAGCTACAGCCCGATCGCCTACCTCTCGAATCCGGACGACGAACCGGGGCGGGTTCTCGAGCACGCCCAGCTCGACCGGATCCGGACGGAAGGCCTGGCTGGCGCCCTCGCCAATCTGGACGACCGCAGCCGCCGGATCATCGAGTCGCGCTGGCTCCGCGAGGATGGCGGCTCGACACTGCACGAACTGGCGGGCGAGTTCGGCGTCTCGGCCGAGCGGATCCGGCAGATCGAGGTGCAGGCGATGAAGAAGCTGAGACTCGCGATGGCGGAAGCCGCCTGAGTCGGGCGGGATCCAGAATGCACAACGCCCCGGGAACGGGGCGTTTTCGTTTGATGTGCCCCGGAATCGGGGCGTTGTCGTTTGATGTGCCCCGGAATCGGGGCGTTTTCATTCGGGCTGCCGGGTGATTCTGGTTCAGGCGCCGCCCAGCAGCAGCTTCAGATCCTGCTCGATCGCAGCCGTCGTCTGATTGCCCGCAACGTAAAGACGCAGCCGGCCCTTCGGGTCGTAGACGAACATCCCCGAGGAATGGTCGACGCTGTAGCTGTCCGGCGTCGCGCCCGGTTGCTTCTCGGCGATGACGCGGAACTCCTTGGTGACCCGGGTCACTTCGTCGGGCGTGCCAGTCAGTCCGAGGAAGGTCGGGTGGAATGCCGTGACGTACTGACGCAACACCTCGGCCGTGTCGCGCTCCGGGTCGACCGTGACGAGCAGGACCTGGACGCGCTCGCCGTCCGGACCGAGCGCCTTCACGACCGTCGACAGCTTCGCGAGCGCGGTCGGGCAGATATCCGGACAGTGGGTGAACCCGAAGAACACAACGACCGCGCGGCCGGCGAAGTCGGTCAGCGCGCGGGGCTTGCCATCGTGCCCCGTCAGCTTCAGTTCATGACCGAAGTCCGCGCCCGTGATATCGGTGGACTGGAACGAGGGACCCTTGTCGTTCGAACAGGCTGCCAGCGGAACGAACACGGTCGCCGCAAGGGTCCGGAGCACACGCCGACGCGACATCGGCGACTCGATCGTGCTCACCAGCGGATGTAGTGATCGACCAGCAGCACCGCGAACAGCGCCGTCAGGTAGACGATCGAATAGCGGAAGGTCTTCTGCGCGAGCTCGTCGGAGTAGTTCCGCCAGATGCGCCACGCGTACCAGAGGAACACGCCGCCGAGGGCCATCGCGCCGACGAGATAGATCCAGCCGGACATGCGCGATGCGAAGGGCAGGGCCGTCACGGCCACCAGGATGACGGTGTAGAAGAGCACGTGCAGTCGCGTGTATTTCTCGCCGTGCGTCACCGGCAGCATGGGCAACCCGGCCTTCGCGTATTCCTTGCGGCGATAGAGGGCGAGCGCCCAGAAATGCGGCGGTGTCCACGCGAAGATGATGAGACAGAGCAGCATGGCTTCGTGGCCCACCTGCCCGGTCACCGCGGCCCAGCCGAGGACGGGCGGCATCGCCCCGGATGCCCCGCCGATCACGATGTTCTGCGGGGTCGCGGGCTTCAGCAGCACCGTGTAGATGATCGCGTAGCCGATGAAGGTCGCGAACGTGAGCCACATCGTGAGCGGATTGACGATCGCGTAGAGGATCCAGAGCCCGATACCGCCGATGCCGCAGGCGAAGACGAGTGCCTGGGTGGACGTCAGCTGCCCCATCGGCAAGGGACGGGCACGCGTGCGGGCCATCAGCGCGTCAAGCTTCTGTTCGACGAGGCAGTTGATGACGGCCGCCGCACCGGCGACGAGCGCGATGCCGATCGTCGCGCCGAGCAGCGGCTGGAGCGGCACCCAGCCCGGAGTCGCGAGGAACATCCCGATCACGGCCGTGAAGACGATGAGCGAGACGACGCGCGGTTTGGTGAGCTGGTAGAACTGCTGCAGACGCGAGCCGTTGTGAGGCAGGGACAGGCTGCTCGCCATGGAATTCTCCGGTTGCAGGGTCGGGCGCAAAAGCGGCCGAAGTGTACATCGGCCACCGGGCGCCGGACCCGGTTTAGTGGACGACGAAAGACCGGGTTCAGCCGATCTGCGACGCCTTGAGCAGTTGGATCAGGTCTTTCTTCACGCGGTTCAGATCGGCCTCTTTCGGGAACCGCATCATCAGGTTTCCGATGGGGTCGATCACGTAGAGGTGGTCACGCGGCGACGCGGGCGCGGGCATGGTCGCGAGTTCCGGAAAACGCGAACGCGGCAGGACGACGGTTCCCTCGTAGTCGGGACCGAGCGGACGCACCGTCGCGGCAGCGTCGTCCACGAGCCAGACGCGGACGATGCGATCCATCTCCTTGCCCTGCGTGAGACGCAACTGGCGCAGTTGCCAGAGCTTGTCCTGGCAGGACTTCTCGCACGCCCCTGCATCCGTCATGACCAGCAGCCACTTGCCTCGCAGGGCTGCGAGATCGTCGACCGGCGCGTCCTTGCTGACCGGCGCGAGCGCTGAGACTGGCGTGAGCGCGATCAGGTCACCGTAGTTCTTGAACCGGTCAGGCTGCCAGCCGTAGTAGAAGAAGTACGAAGCAGCGACCGGCGCGATGCAGACGAGCGCGAGCCCGATGAGCTCACGACGCCCGCGCCTGCGCGCGACGTCGGATGTAGAAGTAGACATGTAACCCCAGGATCAGGATGAACATCGCGCCCCACTGGAACGCGTAACCGTAGTTCTTGGCGGAGCCGATCGCGGGCTGCGGCCACTCGCGGACGAGGCCGTCCGCCGCGTCACCGTGCTGCTCGAGAATGATCGGCTGGTACTCCAGACCGAAACGCGCCGTGTAGCGTTCGACGGTGACGTTCTGCCACACGGGCTTCGACAGCACATCCGAGGAGAGTTCGAGGGCCCGCCGGTTCGGAGGCAGCGCGACGCCTGTGATTTCGACCTCGCCTTCGGGCGTCACGATGTCCGGCAGCTTGCGTCGATCGGGCGAGCCCGCGATCCAGCCGCGCTTGACGACGACGTGTCCGCCGTCATTCAGCCTCAGGGCGGTGAACACCAGGTAACCAGGACGGGAACCGTGCATCTGGTTGTCGAGCAGGATCGTGCTGCCCGGCACGTACTGCCCCACGGCGCGGATCCGGCGGAACCGCAGGTCTTGCTCGACGACGCGTTGTGCGCCGATCGTGACCGGGGTGGCTTCCGTGGCCCGCGCGGCCTCCTCGCTGATGCGGTCCTTCTCGAGGCCGCGCTGGAACTGCCACACGCCCGCTGCACCGGTGATGACGAGACCGACAAGCGTCGCAAGAACCAGCAGGAGCGTCCGGAACCCGGACCCTTCGGATGACGCCCTCACTCGAGCGCCTCGAAGGAAGCGACATCGCAGGTGCACTCGGCGCAACGGAACGGTCCCGCACGATCGTGCGACCGCGGACGGTCGTGGGCTACACTGCGGCCCCCTTTTCGGAACACAGCCATGAAGATACTCGTCGTCGGATTCCTGGTGCTCATCCTTGCCAGCCTGGGCTCTGCCCTGTTCTACCTGATTCGCGACAAGGGCAAGACCGATCGGACGCTCAAGGCGCTGACGCTCCGGATCGGCCTGTCGATCGCGTTGTTCATCATGCTCATGGTGAGCTACAAGCTCGGAATCTTTCCCGCGCGTCATTGACCACGCCGACGCGACGGACACGAACGGGCAGCACAAAAAAAATCGCCGCACCCTCCAGCGCGGCGAACTTTGTGACCACCCCTCATGGGAGGTGGTCTAGTTGTAACTCCCCCTCCTTTATCGGACGCGCTACCGGTCTCAGAGCCAGTATACGAGCACGAACAGCATCAGCCACACCACGTCGACGAAGTGCCAGTACCACGAGACGGCTTCGAAGGCGAAGTGGTGTTCGGGCTTGAAATGGCCCGCGAGACAGCGGAACAGCATCACGATGAGCATCAGCGTACCGATGGTCACGTGGAATCCGTGGAAGCCGGTCAGCATGAAGAAGGTCGCGCCGTACGCGCCCATGCCGAGGGTCAGGTTGAGTTCGTGGAACGCGTGGACGTATTCGTAGACCTGCAGGCACAGGAACACGACGCCGAGGGCGATCGTGAGGAACAGGCCCAGATTGAGCTGCCCGCGGTTGTTGTGCTTCAGCGCGTGGTGCGCCCACGTCACGGTCACGCCGGACGTCAGCAGGATCAGCGTGTTGATCGCCGGGATGCCCCACGGCCCCATGGCTGTGAACGTCTCGTCGATCCCCGGACCGGAGACAGGCCAGCCGGCCTTGAAACTCGTCCAGAGGTATTCGCCGGTCGCGCCGGAGGCGAGGTCGGGTACCGACAGCGCGCGCATGTAGAACAGCGCGCCGAAGAACGCTGCGAAGAACATGACTTCCGAGAAGATGAACCAGCTCATGCTCCAGCGGAAGGAGATGTCCTCCTGGGGACCGTACTTGCCGGCCTCGCTTTCGCGGGCGACTTCACCGAACCAGCCGAACATCATCCAGACAAGGATGGCGAAGCCCACCAGCAGCACCCAGGGGCCCGCGGGAATGTCGTTCATCAGGAACGCGGCACCGAAGCCCATGAAAAGAAGGGCCACCGATCCGACGATGGGCCATTTTGACGGGCTCGGTACGTAATAGGCTTGTGCGTGCTGCATCGTCATGCTCCCCTTCGTGATGGCTTTGGTCTTGGCTAGGTAATCAGACCGGCGGCTTGGCGACTACGCGGGTCGCTGCTGCACGCCGGGCACCTTCGACGCGGAAAAACGTGTAGGACAAGGTCAGCGTGTTCACATCCTTCGGCAGATCGGGATGGATCACGAAGACGACCGGCATTCGCCGGGTCTCCCGCGGCTTCAGTTCCTGTGTGGAAAAACAGAAACAGTCGAGCTTCCGGAAATATTGTCCGGCGAACTGCGGACCGTAGGACGGAATCGCCTGTCCGGTCACGGGTTCGTCGGAATCATTGCGCACTTCGTACACCACCTGGACCAGCTGGCCGGGGTGGATCTTCACACTGCTTTCGGTCGGCCGGAAGTGCCACGGCAGATCGTTCCGCGTGTTCGCGTCGAGTTCGAGGATCAGGGTCCGCGACTTGTCGACCTGGGTATTGGTCACGACGTCGGCGCGCTGCAGATCGTTGATCCCGGTGACCTCGCAGATCTTCTTGTAGAAGGGCACGAGGGCGAAACCGAACCCGAACATCGCGCAGGCGATCACGACGAGCTTCGCCAGCATGCGCACGTTCTCGGACTTCAGTGCCACAGCAGACGCTTCACGATGATGGCCGCAAAAAAGAAGGCGACGACGGCCACGAGCAGGACGAGTGTCCTCGACTTGCTGCGCACCACGACATCGCCTCCCGCTTGCATTTCCCGATTCCGGATCTGATACGTCTTACTTCACGACCGGCGGGGTCTCGAAGGTGTGGTACGGCGCCGGCGAAGGCAACGTCCATTCGAGCGTATCCGCACCTTCCCACGGCTTGGCCGGTGCCTTCGGGCCACCCTTGATGCACTTGATGATCACCGCCAGGAAGATCAGCTGCGTCAGGCCGAAACCGAACGCGCCGATGGAGGCGATCATGTTGAAGTCCGCGAACTGCTGCGAGTAGTCCGGGATGCGGCGCGGCATGCCGGCCAGACCCAGGAAGTGCATCACGAAGAAGGTCATGTTGAAGAAGATCATCGACAGCCAGAAGTGCAGCTTGCCGAGCTTCTCGTCGTACATGTGACCGGTCCACTTCGGCAGCCAGAAGTAGGTGCCGGAGAACAGGGCGAACAGCGAACCCGCGACGAGCACGTAGTGGAAGTGCGCGACGACGTAGTAGGTGTCCTGGATCTGGATGTCGATCGGCGCGACCGCGCAGACCAGACCGGTGAAGCCACCCATCGTGAACACGAACAGGAAGCCGACCGAGAACAGCATCGGGGTCTCGAAGGTCATCGAGCCCTTCCACATCGTGGCGACCCAGTTGAACACCTTCACGCCCGTCGGGACGGCGATCAGCATCGTGGCGTACATGAAGAACAGCTGGCCGGCGGCCGGCATGCCCGTCACGAACATGTGGTGTGCCCACACGATGAACGACAGGATGGCGATGGAAGCCGTCGCGTAGACCATCGACGCGTAGCCGAACAGCGGCTTGCGGGCGAAGGTCGGGATCACCTGCGAGACGATCCCGAAGGCCGGCAGGATCATGATGTACACCTCGGGGTGACCGAAGAACCAGAACACGTGCTGGTACAGGACGGGGTCACCACCACCGGCGGCGTTGAAGAAGTTCGTGCCGAAGTGACGGTCGGTCAGCAGCATCGTCACGGCGCCCGCGAGCACCGGCATGACGGCGATCAGCAGGTAGGCGGTGATCAGCCAGGTCCAGACGAACAGCGGCATCTTCATCAGCGTCATGCCGGGAGCGCGCATGTTCAGGATCGTGACGATGATGTTGATGGAACCCATGATCGACGACGCACCCATGATGTGCACAGCGAAGATCGCGAGGTCCATTCCCATGCCCTGCTGCACGGACAGCGGTGCATAGAGCGTCCAGCCGGCGCCGGTCGCACCGCCAGGCACGAAGAACGACGACGCCAGAAGCAGTGCCGCGGGCGGCAGCAGCCAGAAGCTGAAGTTGTTCATCCGCGCGAAGGCCATGTCGGACGCGCCGATCATCAGCGGGATCTGCCAGTTCGCGAAGCCCACGAAGGCCGGCATGATCGCGCCGAACACCATCATCAGACCGTGCATGGTGGTGAGCTGGTTGAAGAACTCCGGCTTCCAGAGTTGCAGGCCCGGCTGGAACAGCTCGGCACGGATGCCGAGGGCGAGAATGCCGCCCGTGATGAACATCGTGAAACTGAACCACAGGTACATCGAACCGATGTCCTTGTGGTTCGTCGTGGTCAGCCAGCGTGTGATGCCGGTCGGGTGATGATGGTCGTGCGCGTGGTCGTGTCCGTGAACGGCTTCCATGCTCGCTCTCCTGCTATGTGTGTCCGTCTTGCCTGATGACGCGCGTCTGTCTTACTTAGACAGACCCACCATGTGTTCCACTGCCGCCTTCACTTCGGCATCCGACAGCGCCGGATTGCCGCCCTTGGCGGGCATGGCACGAATGCCTTCGATGGCATGCTTGGCGAGGGTCGCGTCGCCCTGCGCGAGACGCGCAGTCCACGCGGCCTTGTCGCCGACCTTCGGCGCACCGGCGATGCCGGCACCGTGACAGGCTGCGCACAGGCCTTCGTAGGTCTTCTTGCCGTCGACCGGGCCAGCCGCGGCGGCCGTCGCATCGGCAGCCGGCGCAACTGCGGCCACTTGCGTCGCGTCCGCGGCGGGAGCCGCAGCGACAGCGGCCGGCTTCTGCTTCGATGCCCAGTCCTTGAATTCTTCTTCGGACACGGCGCGGACGACGATCGGCATGAAGCCGTGTTCCTTGCCGCAGAGCTCGGCGCACTGACCACGGTACACACCGGGCTGGTCGACCTTGAACCAAGTGTCGCGGATGAAGCCGGGAATCGCGTCCTGCTTGACGCCGAAGGCCGGGACCCAGAATGCGTGGATCACGTCCGCTGCGGTCGTCAGGATCCGCACCTTCTTGCCGACCGGCACCACCAGTTCGTTGTCGACCTCGAGCAGGTAGTTCTCGCCCTTCTGCACCTTCGGATCGTGGATCTGTTCCTGGGGCGTCGAGAGGTTCGAGTAGAAGCTCACGCCATCGCTCACACCGGTGAGGCTGCCCTCACCCTTGATGTACTCGTAGCCCCACTTCCACTGGTAACCCGTCGCCTTGATGGTGAGGTCAGGGTTGCTCGTGTCCTTCATCTCGATGATCGTCTTCGTGGCGGGGTACGCCATGCCGAGAAGGATGACGAAGGGGATCACCGTCCAGATCACCTCGACCGTCGTGTTCTCGTGGAAATGCGCAGCCTTGTGGCCGACCGACTTCCGGTGCTTGAAGATCGAATAGAACATCGCACCGAACACGGCCACGAAGATCACGACACAGATCCAGAGGATCAGGGTGTGCAGTGAGTAGATGTCGCGCGCGATGGACGTTTGCGGATCCTGCAGTCCGTACCTGGACGCAGCCGCGATGCCACCGCTCAGGCACATCGCGGTGGCGAGGGCGATCAATGACAGCTTTTTCATGCTTCCCCCAGACTCCTTCAATCAGTAATCCCTCAGCCGTTTGCGAAGTTCCGCCACGAGGTGGCGTCGCTGCTCGTCGCTGAGGAATGCGCCGAAGCACACCTCGCGTCCGTGCGATCGCATGGCCAGACCGTACTGCCCGTACTTCCCAGACTCCCGCACCACGACGTGCACCCAGTGCCGGTCGAAACAGTGACGACTCACGCGCCCCCGCTCCCGCCTCTCCACCAGTACACGATCACCGTCGATCGAGATCGACTCGCAGTCGTCGGCATGTCGCTCGACAATCACGAGCGCGCCTGACAGGACCACCATCTCGATCAGCGCGAACGGCAGTACGTACCACGCGCCTTGCAGTGCCCAGGCTGTGGCTACGGTGAGCGACACAGCCAGCATGGAAACAAAAAAAATCCGCCGGCCTTTCGGCGACAGCGAATCATTCCGACTCGAGAACACGTGGAAGGCGCCCTGCGCCTCTTCCGCATGATTCACGGTGCGACACCTACCTCGATGATCCCTGGAGCGATGGCGCTATCACAACTTCGAAAGCGCCGCCAACACCTGCGTCAATCGGTCGCAGACGGGCGCGGAAGATAGCACGCGCCTCTCTGGCGAAGCAAGGTAAACCCCTGCGCGAACAAGGCCGGTGACGCGACCTTGCATGTAACAACTTAAACACGGCGGACAGGCCGGGCGACGCGGATCACGTCGAGCCCCTCCGCGGTCCGTTTCGGACCATGTTCCGGCCACCATGCGTGACCGTGGACGACCTCGATCGTGACCGGCAATCGACCGTCGGATCGATGATGTTCGTACGCAGCCTCGACATCCCGCCAGCCCTTCGCCCCGAGCAGACCGCGACGACGCGAAGACGAGACATCCGTCGCACCGAGATCGCGGAGATCCCGCAGGACCGCGCCGAAGTCCGGGTACGTCAGGGTGACGTGCTCGGCGTCCATCACGGGGTCCGCGAAACCGGCCGCGACGAGCGAGTCGCCCACGTCGTGCATGTCGGGGAACGGCATCACGGACGGCGCGAGACCCGCCACCCGCAGCGCATTGCGCAATTCGCCCAGCGTGTCCGGGCCCGGCATCGTGAAGGTGATCAGCCCGCCCGGTTGGAGCAGGCCACCCAGCGCACGCCACGCCTTCGGGGGATCGCGGAAGGCGATCGGCAGCAGGTTCGACCAGATCATCGCGAAGGTCCCGGCGCGGAACGGGAGCCGCTCGGGATCCGCGCAGACCCAGCGCGACGCGCGTCCCGATAGTCGCGGCAGCCAGCGCAGCCGCCCCGGGTCGCGTTGCCGGGCGATCGACAGCATGGCGACCGACGGGTCGGCGCCCAGCACGTCGACGTCCGGATAGCGCTCGCGGAGTGCCCGGACACCAGCCCCCGTCGCGCAGCCCAGGTCGAGGATCGGACCGGCGGGCAGTCGCACGACGTCGAGCCGCTCGAGCATCCGCCGGACGAGTTCGTCGGGCAGTGCGGCGGCGCCGTCGTAGCGCGTGGCGATACGATCGCGGCGCCTCCGTAGTGCCCGCGGGTCCGTTGCATACTGGAATTCGGTGGTCATGGTGTTCCGGCGTCCGGGGCATCGGGCCGCCCGGGGGCGACGCGATGGAATTCGATGGCTTGCGCCGACTGGTGGAGCGCCTGATCGGTCCGCACTGCGGACTCTGCGGCGCGTCCGGCGCCACGGAAGGTCTCTGCGATCCGTGCCGGCGCGACCTGCCGATGCTGCCTGCCGCCCGGTGTCCGCGCTGCGCGCTTCCCACGCCCGACGGCGCGGTCTGCGGAGTTTGCCTCAAGACGCCGCCGGTCCACGACGGCGTCGTGTGTCCCGCGCGCTACGACTTCCCGGTGGGGGCGCTGATCCGCGCGCTGAAGTATCACGGACGCCTCGCCGCGGCCCGTCCGCTCGCCGACCTGCTCGGTCGCGCGATCCGGGTCGAGACACCGCCCGACCTCGTGCTGCCGATGCCGGTCTCGCCGTCCCGGTTCGCCGAACGTGGCTACAACCAGGTCACCGAGATCGCGCGGCTGCTCGAACCACGCTGGCGCGACCGGATCGATCCGCGGGTGCTCGAACGAACGGTCGACGCTCCGCCGCAGGCGAGCCTCCCCATGGACAAGCGGCGTCGCAACGTGCGCGGCGCCTTCCGGTGTTCGGAGATCGTCAGGGGGAAACGCGTGGCGGTCGTCGACGACGTCATGACGACCGGCGCCACGCTGGATGAAGCGGCCCGCATATTGAAGCGGGCCGGGGCTGTGGAAGTGCGCGGCTGGATCGTCGCCCGGACGCCGCGGCTTCGCTAGGACCTGTTCACGCCGACGCAGCCGGATGCATTGCCGGCGTGGGGTACGAGGCGGACGCCGCCTGGTCGGTCAACCCGCCCGGCGGGTGCCGACCTGCCGTTCGGCGTAGGCGCGCAGCTCGGGCGTGAGGACGCCGAGATCGAGGGCACGCTGGAAACTCGCGCGGGCCTCTTCCGTCCGGCCCAGTTCGCGCAGCGACACGCCGCGGCCGATGTGCCACACCGCCTGCGGACCGCCCAGCGCGATGGCCGCCGCGTACCGCTCGGCCGCGAGGTCGTGCTTGCCGACCCGCTGCAGGAGCCCCGCGTGCAGTCCGATGAAATCCGGATGATCGCGCCCGGCGTGCGAGACGCCTTCGAGCGTGACGATCGCGGCGATCGCGTCACCGCGCTGCGCCTGCAGGCGCGCCGCCACCATCGCGAACGACACCTGCGTCGGCACGGCACGCAGGCCCGCGAGCATCAGCGCTTCGGCATCGCCCAGCCGCTGCGCCTCGATCAGCACGCCGAGCAGCGCACGTCGCGCCTCGAGGTGTCCGGGTTGCGCCTCGAGCGCGGCGCGAAGGCGGGTCTCCGCCTCCTGACCGTGGCCGTGACGCAGTGCGGTCATCCCTGCGAGGAAGTCGTTCTGTGCCCGGTCGCTCGCCGCCATCGGACGGTCCTGCCGGGCGATCGACTCGACCGGGACAGCCTGCACGTCCCCCGATTTCGTGCGCGCCATCGTCACCGGACGCGTCGCGGCCACGATGGGCACCGGCTCCGGCAATGCCGCGTCGGGCAGCGTCCAGTCGTGGGTCTCACCCGCCGGGACCGGGCGAAACGCCACGGGCGTCGCGCGGATCTTCCTGGACGACGGCTTCGTCGAGATCGGCACAGCAGCGATCTTCGCGGACGTCGGTGCGGCGGACGGCAGCGGGGGAAGCGGCGGCAACGTCGACGCGCGAGCCACTTCGACGGGCGGATCCTCCGGCGGCGCCGACCTTACCGGGACGCTCCGCGCCGGCAGCTCGCCGTGGTCGGCGGCGGCGGGAGCGAACATCCGCCCGGCGGCTGCCGCGACGACGACTGCCGCCGCGATGCCCGTCCAGCGCAGGCCGCGCATGCTGCGCGCGCCGACGGCACGGATGCGTCCCGGCAGCGTTCCCGACGGTTCCGTCGCGGCCCGTCGTTCGAGCTCGCGCAACGCCTGATTGATCACACTCATCTCACACCACCCACGGAATCAGTGCGCGCCGGGCCGACGCAGTGTCGCGTGCCGCGAGGCAGGCCTGCCGCAGCCCGACGTGGTCGGTGCCTTCGGCATACGCGAGGATCAGCGCCTTGTGCGCGAGGATGTTCACCAGCCGCGGCACGCCGCGGGTGGCGCGATACAGGTACCAGGCCGCGGCCGTCGAGAACACGTGGCCGCCCTGGTAGCCCGCGACCTGCAGCCGGTGCGCGAGGTAGTGGCGCAGTTCGCGGAGCGTGAGCGCCTCGATCCGGTATTCGAACGTGATGCGCTGGCGCAGCTGGCGCACCGAGGGCGCGGCGAGATGGCGGTCGAGTTCCGGCTGGCCGAACAGCACGACCTGCAGCAGCTTGTGCTTCTCGGTCTCGAGGTTGGACAGCAGGCGCAGCGCCTCGAGCGTCGGCAGCGCCATCGCCTGCGCCTCGTCGATGAAGACGACCGGCCTGCGTCCCGCGAGATTCAGTCGCAGCAGCGCCTGCGTCAGCGCGCGGACGAGCTGGTGGCCCTCGATGTTGCCGGCGATCTCCACGCCGAATTCGTCGGCCAGCGCGAGCATCAGCCCGCGAGAGTCGAGCAGCGGATTCGGCAGGTAGGCCGTCGCGTAGTCGTTGCCGAGCGATGCGAGCACGCGGCGGCACAGCAGCGTCTTGCCCGTGCCGACGTCGCCCGTGATCTTGATGAAGCCCTCGCCCGATTCGAGCGCGACGAGGACGACGTTGAGGGCTTCCTGGTGGCCCCGGCACTCGAAGGCGAAGCTCGTGTCCGGCGTGATGCCGAACGGCGGTTCGCGCAGTCCGAAGTGGGGCTGGTACATCGCTTCTGCCATGGTTTCGCTCCGTCGTGTCGTCGCGCTCAGCGCGGCTGCCGGGATTCGTTCGCCGGACCATCCGGCTGGTCGTAGGCGCGCAGCCGGGCCCGCAGGTCGCCGAGGTCCTTCTCCCAGTCGGCGTCGCCCTGGATCACCGTCGGCTTGATGAGGATCACGAGTTCGCTCTTGCGGGCACTGGTCGATTGCGACCGGAAGGCCGAACCGACGATCGGCGCGTTCGCGAGACCCGGCACGCCGGACTTCGTGCGCTCCGTCGACTCGCGCATCAGGCCGCCGATCGCGACGATGTTGCCGTCCTGCACGCGGACGACCGTGTCGGACTCGCTGATGCTGCTCGACGCGAGCGGCAGCCTGAAGCTGCCCGACGTGCCGAGGTCGATGTTCTTCGTCTTCTCGACGACGTTCGAGACCGACGGATGCACGTGCAGGATGATCTGGCTGTGCTCGTCGATCTGCGGCGTCACATCGAACGCGACGCCGGAGAAGAACGGCTGCACGACGATCGACGGCGACTGCGTGGCCGCGCCGGTGGCCGACGTCAGCGTCGTCGTCGTGATGTTCGTCACGAAGAACTCGTCGTTGCCGACCTTCAGCACCGCCTTCTGGTTGTTGAGTGCGGCGATGCGCGGGCTCGACAGCACCTGCAGCGTGCCTTGCGTCTGGAGGAACGAGAGCATCGACGCAAAGTTGCCCGTCTGGAACGCGAGGCCGAAGACCGCACCCGGCACACCCGTGCCCGGCAGCAGCGACGAACCCGGCGTCGACGACAGGCTGGACGACGAGAGCACGCTGCCATCGGCCGCACGGGCCGTCGGCACGGACAGGTTGCCACCCGTGCCGAGCGTCGCTCCGGGGTTGGTCACGCCGGCCGTGGCGCGTGCGCCGTCACCGTGGCGGAAGGCCGCCCAGTTGATGCCGGTCTGCTGGCCGTCGGCCAGTTCCACCTCGATGATCTTCGCCTCGAGCATCACCTGCCGCTCGATGGTCAGCTTGGTCGCCTTCAGGAAGGCCTCGACCGAGCGGATGTCCGCCGGCATGCCGCGCACGACGATCACACCCGACTGCGGGCTGACGACGACGTGCCGGCCGTTGTCGGCACCGACGATCGCGCGCAGCGAATCGGCCAGCTCGCGCCAGAAGTCGCTGTCGGTCGTGGTGATGACCCGGCTGCCGATGACGGCCTGGGAACCCGCGCCGGCGCCACCGGGCAGTGCGCCGGGGCTTGCCGGCACGCCCGGTGCGGGTGCACCCGGTGAACCCGCCGTCCCCGTGCCGGGCATGCCGGCGCCGGGTGCGACGAAATCGGAGATGGCCCCGGACGTCACCCGGACATCGCTGCGACCGCGCCGCGTGCTCATCAGGTAGTTCACCTGGAAGACGCGCGTCTGGATCTCCGCGGGCTGCACCGTGATGCGGTTGCCCTGGACCTTGAAGTCGTAGCCGTAGATGTCGCGCACCGTCTCGAGGGCCTCGACGACCGTGACGTCCTTCAGGGAGATCGAGATGTTCTCCTTGATGGCGGGGTGCACGACCATGCTGTAGCGCGTGCCGGCGACGATCGCCATGAGCAGCTGCGGCGCGGGCGCGTTCGCCACGTTCAGGTCGAAGCGCGGCTCGATCGGCCTGCCATCGGCCTTCGGCATGTCGACGACGATCGGTGGCAGCAGCGCCTGCGTGACGGCGTCCGGCTCGCGCTGGGACTTGCGATCGGAGAGTCCGGCGTCGAGTTCCGTGCCGATGCGTTCGATCGTCCGGCCCTGGCGGGGCTCGAAGGTGCCGCAGGCGCCGAGCGCCAGCGACGCGACGAGCGCCGCGAGCAGCGGGGACGCGCGATGGATCAGGGTTTCGATTTTCTTCGGTTCCATGACGGCTTCATCGGCCGGGAATCGGCCACCTTGACGGTGCGACGTTCCACACCGGGGATGAGTTTCAGGATCACGGGACCGTCGGGGCCGCGCAGGCGGGCCTCGCTGGTGGTGACGCGGACAAGCGTATGACCGAGCACCTGCTCGCCGACCGACACCGGCACGCCGCTGATGACGGCGACCTGACGGTCGGGTCCGACCAGGACCGACTGCAGCACGAGCGTCGGCGCGACGGGTTCGCCGAGACCTTCCGCCGGAGCCATCGCCGCGGCCGGCGGACGCGTCGGATCGACGGCCGGCGCGCCGACGGGCGTCGCGGCGCCGGCCAGGGCCGTCTCGCACCACGCGCAGGCGATGGCGGCGACGACCAGTCGCGGGATCAGAGCGTGAGCCATGTGCGTTCCAGGCTGAGGGTGTAGAGCGTCAGGGTCATGGAGACCCGCGGGAATCCGGTGGCGTCGATGCGGGTCCGGTCCCACAGGACGCGCACCGGCAGACCTTCGATATGCGATGCGTACTCGACGAGATCCGGCCACGCGCCTTCCACCGTGACTTCGATGCCGTGGCGGTACAGCTCGCCGGATGCGTCGGCAGACACGTGCTTCTTCGGTTCGGCCGGCGCGACCTCCGCGGCGGCTTCGAGCGGCGCGGGCGGCAGGTTGCGCATCGACGCGAGCGTCACGCGCGGCGTCCGGGCCACGAGTTCCCGGACGATCGTGTGCATGCGCGCCGGCGAGGCGAGCCCGCCGCCGAGCGTCTGGATGTCGCGGTCGAGCGCGCCGATCGCCTCGTCGGCGGCAGCGAGCCGCGCACGAAGCGCTTCGTCGGGATGCGTCCGCAGCGTCGCGTCGAGCTCGCGCTTCTGCGCCTCGAGCGCCTGCTGCGTCGCCGTCGCGGCGGCCAGCCGGCTGCCGGCGTCGCGGGCGCGCGCCATCGACGGATCGATCGAGGACATCATCACGAACAGGAACAGCACGCCGACGCTCGCGCCGAACACGAGCAGCCGTTCGCGACTGCTCAAGGCGTCGAGCCACGTCGCGGCGCGTTTCAGGAACGCCTTCATGGCT
>CAUJJX010000024.1 GCA_963205165.1 Pseudomonadota bacterium
CTCGCGGTCGAGTACGGCCCGCACAACATCCGCGTGAACTGCATCGCGCCCGGCCTCATCAAGACCGACTTCGCGCGCGCTCTCTGGGAAGACCAGGAGACGCTCGACCGCTACAACAGCACGACGCCGCTGCGCCGCATCGGCCAGCCCGACGAGATCGCCGGCGTCGCCGTGATGCTCGCGTCGAAGGCGGGTTCGTTCATCACGGGCCACGGGATCGTCGTGGACGGCGGGGTGACGATCGCTTGAGGATTCGGGCGCTTCGATAGGTCGGGGGCGCCTGCTACGATCGACCGGTCCGAAGAAGTGCGGGATTCCATGCGAATCACCTCACCTTCCGCTGCAGGAGTCCGCCGCATGTCGCTGAACATCACACCGCTGACGAACGCCATCGCGCGGCTCGAGGAAGGGCTGCTCGTCTACTCGCGCGACACCCGCCAGACGCTCATCCGCGACGGTCTCATCCAGCGGTTCGAGTTCACTTACGAGATCGCGCACAAGACGCTGAAACGCCATCTCGAACAGGTCTCCCCCAACCCCGCGGAGTTTGATGGCATGCCCTTCGCGGATCTCATCCGCACCGCGAACGAGCGCGGCCTGCTGCGTGGTGACTGGCCGGCGTGGCGTCGCTATCGCGACATGCGCGCGAAGACGAGTCACACGTACGACGAAGCTGTCGCCATCGAGGTCGTCGCCGGCATCCCGGCGTTCGTCGACGAGGTACGCCACCTCCGCGACGAGCTCGCACGTCGCGTGAACTGATGTCCGATCGATCGATGGACGATCCGCCGATCGACGTGCGTCCGGAGGACTGGGTCATCGTCCGCGAGATCCTGCGGCAGCACGTGCCCGATCACGCCGTCTGGGCCTTCGGATCCCGCGCGACCCGCACGGCGAAACGCTGGTCGGATCTCGATCTCGCGATCATCGACGATCGCCCGCTCGGACTCGCGACGAGCGCTGCGCTCGCCGAGGCATTTACGGAATCCGATCTTCCCTGGAAGGTCGACATCGTGGACTGGGCGACGACGAGCGAAGCTTTTCGCCGGATCATCGAGGGCACGAAGGTTGTCGTGCAGGCGGGGCGTGCGGTGGCATGAAGGAACATCACGCCCGCCAGGAGATCGACCGGCTGCTCGTCGCGGCGGGGTGGGCCTTGCAGGATCTCGCCGCCGTGAATCTGCATGCCGCCCGCGGCGTGGCGATCCGCGAATTTCCGCTCGACGCGGGTCACGGATTCGCCGACTACCTGTTGTATGTCGACGGCCGCGCGTGCGGCGTGATCGAGGCGAAGAAGGCCGGAGCGACGCTCACCGGCGTCGAGGCGCAATCGGCGCGCTACGCGCAGGGGTTGCCCGCGAGCCTGCCGGCGTGGCGGCGGCCGCTGCCGTTCGTCTACGAATCCACGGGCGTCGAGACGCATTTCACGAACGGCCTCGACCCCGCGCCGCGTGCGCGCAACGTCTTTGCGTTTCATCGCGCCGAGATGCTCGCGACGTGGCTGCGCGGCGCGGTGCCACCGGCCGGCGCGCGCGCCGCGCACGAAGGTCCGCCGGTCTACGACGTTCCCGAGACCTTCCTCGCCCGGTTGCAGTCGATGCCGTCGCTCGTCACCGAATGGGGCGACGTGCGGCTCTGGCCGGCGCAGGTCATCGCGATCCGGAATCTCGAGGCGAGCCTCGCGCAGAACCGCCCGCGTGCGCTGATCCAGATGGCGACGGGCAGTGGGAAGACCTTCACGGCCATCAGCTTCATCTACCGGCTCATCAGGTTCGCCGGCGCCCGGCGGGTGCTGTTCCTCGTCGATCGCGGCAATCTCGGGCGGCAGGCGAAGAAGGAGTTCGACGCCTGGGTCTCGCCCTACAACAACTACAAGTTCGGCGAGGAGTTCATCGTCCAGCACCTCACGAGCAACCAGCTCGACACGACGGCGCGCGTGACGATCGGCACGATCCAGCGGATGTTCGGAATGCTGAAGGGCCGCGAGGTCGCCGAGGAAGACGACGAGCATTCCGCCGACGAGCTGGCGCATCTGTTCCGGCAGCCCGAGCCCATCGACTACAACCCTGCGATCCCGATCGAGACCTTCGACGTCATCGTCACCGACGAGGCGCATCGCAGCATCTACCACCTCTGGCGGCAGGTGCTCGAGTATTTCGACGCGCGCCTCATCGGCCTCACGGCGACGCCCGGCAAGCAGACCTTCGGCTTCTTCGACCAGAACCTCGTGATGGAGTACGGCCACGAGCAGGCCGTCGCCGACGGCGTGAACGTCAACTACGACGTCTACCGGATCCGCACCGAAGTCACCGAGGCGGGCAGTCGCGTCGAGGCCGGCTACTGGCTCGAAGTCCGCGATCGCGCCACGCGTGCACGCCGCGACTGGCAGCTCGACGACGATTTCGAGTACGCGCCCGAAGAACTCGACCGCAGTGTCCAGACGCCCGACCAGATCCGGACGATCGCCCGCACGCTGCGCGACCGCTGGCAGACCGAGCTGTTTCCGCAGCGGCAGGAACTCCCCAAGACGCTCGTCTTCGCCAAGGACGACAACCACGCCGAGACGATCGTGCAGATCCTTCGCGAGGAGTTCGGCCGCGGCAACGAGTTCGCCCAGAAGATCACGTACCGCACGACCGGCGCGAAGCCCGAGGAACTCATCAAGGCCTTCCGCGGCAGCTACTACCCGCGCATCGCCGTGACCGTCGACATGATCGCGACCGGCACCGACATCAAGCCCGTCGAGATCGTCGTTTTCATGCGCAGCGTGAAGAGCCGCAGCTTCTTCGAGCAGATGAAGGGCCGCGGCGTGCGCGTGATCCGCGACGACGACCTGCGCGGCGTGAACCCCGGAGACCACGTTCACAAGGACCGCTTCGTCATCGTCGACTGCGTCGGCGTGTGCGAGCGCGACAAGACCGACTCGCGCCCGATGGACCAGAAGAAGACCGTGCCTTTCGATGCACTGCTGCGCGCCGTGAGCCTCGGCAACGTCGAGCCGGAGGTGTTGTCGAGCGTCGCGGTGCGGCTGGCGCGGCTCGATGCGCAGCTCACCGACGCCGAGCGCGGCAAGGTGCTCGCGGCGAGCGGCGGGCTCGGCCTGAAGGACGTCGCGGGCGGCATCGTCCGCGCCCTCAACCCGAAGGAAGACCGCAGCCCCGAGGCCGCCGACGCCGCGTTGCGCGACGCCGTGAAGCCGCTCGCCGACCCCGCGCTGCGCGACCTGCTCGCGACCCTGAAGGCCCGCCGGGATCTCGTGATCGACACCGTCACCCGGGACCACGTGCTCGAAGCCGGGTTCAGCGAAGCAGCGCGCGACCGTGCGCGCGGCATCGTGCAGACCTTCGAGGCCTTCATCGCCGAGCACCGCGACGAGATCACCGCGCTGCAGATCCTCTACAACCGCCCGACGAAGGCGCCGCTCACGTTCGACGACCTGAAGGCGCTCGCCGACTCGCTCCACGCGCCGCCACACCTCATCGACGAATCGCTGCTCTGGCAGGCCTACGCCGCCCTCGACCGCAGCCGCGTGAAAGGCACGAGCCGCAGCCGCATCCTCACCGACCTCGTGAGCCTCGTGCGCTTCGCCATGCAGCAGGACAACGAACTCGTGCCCTACCCGGAACGCGTCGCCGCGAACTTCGCCGCGTGGCTCGCCGCCAGCGCGAACGCCGGCCGGCAGTTCACCCCCGAACAACAGCACTGGCTGCAGATGATCCGCGACCACATCGCCGGCAACCTCGGCATCACGCTCGACGATTTCGACTACGCGCCGTTCAGCCAGGCGGGCGGGCTCGCGCGGGTGCATCAGTTGTTCGGTGCGGCGCTGCCCGAGGTGATCGAGGCGATGAATCGGGAGTTGGTGGCGTGAG
>CAUJJX010000025.1 GCA_963205165.1 Pseudomonadota bacterium
GAGGGCGACCTGCCCGGCGCGCTGAAGGTGCTCGACAAGAACAACAAGCGGGATTCGAAGGACCTCCTCTACTTCCTCGAGCGCGGCGAACTGAAGCGCCTCGAGAACGACTACACCGGCAGCTTCGAGGCGCTGCGCGCGGCCGACACCGAGATCCTCGCGTGGGAGGCCGCCGCGAAGCTCGATCCGACCCGCAACGTCGGGAAGGCGGCGAGCTTCCTCGTGAACGACAGGCTCCGGACGTACGAGGGCTTCGACTACGAGAAGGTCTTCGTCACGACGCGGCTCGCGATGAACCACCTCGCGCTCGGTGACTTCGACCAGGCCCGCATCGAGATCAAGCGCACGCACGAACGCGAGGCCTTCATCGCCGAGATCCGCGCGCAGGAATACCAGAAGGTCCGCGACGAGGCTCTGGCGAAGGGCGCGAAGGTGAGCTTCCGCGAGATCAACGGCTATCCGGTCCAGGGCATCGAGACGCCGGAGGCCGCGGCGCTCCGCAACGGCTATCAGAACGCCCTCTCGCACTATCTCGCCGGCTTCGTCTACGAGGCGCTCGGCGAGCAGAGTCTCGCGGCGCCCGGCTATCGCACCGCCATCGAACTGCGTCCTGGCGAGAGCGTGCTAGACGACACGCTCGCCGGCCTCGACGCCCGCATCGACGCCCCCGACGACGGCGGCTGCGAGACCGTCTTCGTCATCGAGACCGGCGCGATCCCCGGCCGCATCTCGCAGAGCTTCAGCCTGCCGATCCCGGTGCTGGCCTACGGTGCGATCACGTACATCCAGGCGTCGTTCCCGGTGCTGCCGCCGCCCGCGATGGGCTACCAGCCGCCCGACGTGCTGATCGACGGATCGACGTCGGTGCCGACGGCCCACATCCTCGATCTCGATGCGATGGCGCGCCGCGCGCTCGCGGACGAGATGCCCGGGATCATGCTGCGCACGTTCACCCGGTCGGCCACGAAGGCGATCGCGCAGTTCGAGCTGCAGCGGCAGATGCTTCAACAGCAGCGCCGCGGCCAGGACAGCCTCGGTGCGGCGCTCGCGCTGATCGTGCTCCAGATCGGCGGCGCCATCGTCGAGCAGGCCGACGAGCGCGGCTGGCGCACGCTGCCGGCGCAGGTCGCGATCGCGCGGGCGCATCTGCCGCGCGGCCGGCACACCGTCGCGATCCGCACCGACAACGGGCTCGCGCAGTTCGAGGTGAACCTCGCGGGCCGGCACGCGTTGGTCGGCGTCAGGCTCTTCCGCGGACGCAGTTTCGTCGCGGTCCCGCCGGGCGCCCGACCCGCCGAAGCAGCGCCGTCCGAGGCATCCGATCCATCGGGGGAAGCGTTGTATGCTCGGGTCGAGACCATCGACATCCCCTTCGAAAGCAGCACCTCCAGGAGGAATCAGAAATGAAAGCATCATCCCTCGCCGTCATGGCCCTCGCAGCGCTCTGCGTCGCCGGCTGCGGCGCCAAGAAAGGTTTCGAGAAGCCCGGCTTCGCGTTCGGCTGCCCCATCGGCGACACGAAGATCTCGTCCATGAGCGATCTCGTGAAGGCGAAGGTCGCGAAGGAAGGCGGCAAGAATCCTGATGTCGAGATCGAGGAAGTCCGCTGCACCACCACCGGTGACCTGCTGAAGGTCGACGTCGTCGTGTTCAACGACGAGAGCGACGTCGAGCGCCTGCAGTACAAGTTCCGCTGGGCCGATGCCGAGGGGATGCGCGCCGCCGACGAGGAATCCTGGAAGCCGCTGCTGCTCCAGGGCAACGCCCGCCAGGTCGTCACGACGATCGCGCCGAATGCGAAGGCCCGCGACTTCAAGTTCATCGTGATGGGTCAGGACTGACCGGCCGCACACCAGGAGACGCCCCATGACCCGGAACCAGATCCTCCGACTCGGCAGCGCGCTCGCACTCGCCGTCACCGTGGCCGCCGCCGGCGGCTGCGCCAAGCCGAAGACCCGCTACGGCGATGCCGGCGCCGTCGAGACCGTGACCAACCAGTTCGGCTCCACCGACCTGCAGCTGCTCGCGGAGCAGATGACGCAGTCGATGCTCCAGGCCCCGATCATCGGCAGCGGCAACCTGCCGCTCGTCACGATCCAGGAAGTAAAGAACAAGACGAGCGAGTACATCGATACCCGCGCCATCACGAACCGCATGCGTTCCACGCTGCAGAAGAGCGGCCGCGTGCGCTTCGTCGTCGACCAGGCCGAGATGCAGAAGCAGGAAGCCGAACTCGACCGCCAGGCGAGCGAGCGCTACGACCAGGACAAGACCGTGCAGCAGGGCAAGATGGTCGGCGCGGGGCTGCGGGTGACGGGCGAGATCACGTCGATCGTGAAGGAGACGAAGGACGTGAAGGATGTCTACTACCAGCTCTTCCTGAGTCTCACCGGCGTGCAGACCGGCATCGAGGAATGGAGCGACACCAAGGAAATCCGCAAGACGACGGAACGCTGAGTTCCGCGGCCTCGCGGGGACGAGGGGCAGCCGGTGGCTGCCCCTCGTTGCTTTCCCCGGGGCGCGGACATGGCCGGCGCGACGGACCCCGGAACGCGAGTCCATCGCAACGATCCGCCGCGCGTCGCACCGTTTCATGCCACGCCCACCCACTGCCGCCGCCCGAATCCGATCCCGACCCGATGAACGAAGACACGAAAGACATCGACCGCATCGCCCACCTCGAAGCCCGTGCCGAATCCGGCGAGCTGAAGGCGATGTTCGACCTGGGCCTGCTCCACGACCTGCCCGGGAAGCCGGACGTCCCGCTCGACCTCGAGCGCGCCCGCCACTGGTACACGAAAGCGGCGGAACTCGGCCACGCTTGGGCGCAGTTCGCGCTCGGCAACATGAACGAACGCGCCGAGGCCGGTGCCCGCAACCAGCTCGCCGCACGCCGCTGGTACGAGGCGGCCGCGCACCAGGGCATCAACGAGGCGCAGTTCCACCTCGGGCGGATGCTCCAGTCCGGACAGGGTGGCCCCGCCGAACCGGCCCGTGCCGCCGAATGGTTCGACCGCGCCGCGCGCCAGGGACACGAGGTCGCTGCGACGCATCTCGCACTGATGCACCTCGGCCGCGAGATCGAGCAACCCGATCCGCAGCGCGCGTTCGAACTGCTCGAGTTCGCCGCTGACAAACTCCACGGACTCGCGCATCTCGTGCTCGGCGACGTGCATCTCAACGGATTGGCTGGCCGCCCCCACGGTGGCTACGCGCTCGTGCACTACTGCGTCGCCGTGCAGCTGCTACCGCCAGGTCCGGATGCCGAGCGCGCCGAACGCGCGAAGGAAGAACTCCTCGCGCGGAAGCCGGAGCTGCGTGACGACTACGAGACGCAGGCCGCGGACTTCATCGCCGCGCGACGCGTCCCGCCGGAAGCCACCGCGGGCGTGGCGCCCGTGCTGCATTGACCCACGTCAGCGCCGATGATGACCGCGTGGCGTGGAATGACGATTGACCGCGGGACCACCCGCGAGGTGCAGGCGCGCTGCGATCGCCACGGTCCCGCGCGATCCCCGGCAGCGCCGGCGCACCGACAGTTTTCGACTCGAGTGGAGTGACCCGATGCAAAAGTGGATGCGCAGTTTCGTGGTGGCGTCGATGGTCCTGGCGCTGCTGCCCGTTGCCGTGAACGCCGCCGACAAGGCCGCCGAGGAACCCGACCGGCGCGATGCCGCGCAGCGCGTGGCCAAGGTCCACGACGAGGCCCTGATCATCGGCGCCGCGCGCCTCATCACGAAGCAGCTCTCGCTGAACCTTGCGCGCGAGCTGCTCGCCGGCTGGGGCAAGGAAGCCGGGCTCGGCAAGACGTGGCAGGAAGGCGTCCCCGAATGGACCGAGGCCGAGGCGCTGCTCCTGTCCGAGACGACGACGCAACCGATGGCGCTGCTCGCGGCCGACACGTGGGTGAAGGACATCCGCACGGAGTACGTCGCGAACACGTTCGCCGGCGAGGACGCCGACACGATCGCGACGCACTTCGCGACCGAGGGCGGCAAGGCGCAGGTCGCGATGATGGACTGGTTCATGGGCGAGATGACGCTCTTCAACTACACGTACACGGGCCGCTTCAAGTACGACCTGAAGGGCGCCGAGGCGGAGCTGAAGGAACTCCAGCGCGCCGCCCAGCCGCGCATCCCCGGCAAGGACAACGAGCTGGAATTCTCGACGAAGCACCGCGACGCCTTCCAGTTCGTCGCGTGCAGCCCGGAGAGCCGCTACTGCGTCGGCCCGCGCTACTCGCGCCTCATCGCGATCCCGCTGCAGGGCGCGATCATCCGGCACATCGACTCGGTCGGCGCCGGCATCAAGGCCGCGATGGAAGCCCGCCGCGCGGCCGTGCAACCCTTCCTCGACGCCTTCAAGGCCCGGTCATGACGCGGGTGCGCCGAAGCATGGCCACCGTCCTCGCCCCGAGCGCACTGCTCGTGGCGATGGCCGGCTGCGCCGACCCCGCGCGCAACGTCTACGAGGGTGTCCGCACCAGCGGTGACGCGACGCGTTCGCCCGTCGAGAAGGCCACGCAGCCGAGCCAGACGTACGAGGACTACGAACGGGAACGTCGCGCGAAGTCGCCGTGACGGCAGTGGTTCGTTCCTCGACCGCATCGCGCTGGCTGGTACCGCTGGGCCTGTTCGCGGCCGCCATCAGCCTCGGCGCGGGTCATGTCTGTGCGCGGGTCGCGTTCCGCCACGGCGTCGGCATCCTGACCGCCGCGACGCTCCGGGCGGGCGCCGCCGTCGTCATCCTGTTCGTCCTGCTGGCCGCGCGCCGGATCCCCTTCCGCGGACCACCGCGCGAGCTGCGCGGCACGATCGTCCTCGGGCTCTGTGTCGTCGTGCAGACGCTCCTGATCCAGTTCGCCGTGAAGCGGCTGCCGGTGACGCTCGCGATCCTGGTGTTCTACACGTACCCGTTGCTCACGGCCGCCGCGACATCCCTGCTCGGCGACCACCGGCTCACGCCCGGTCGCGTCATCACGCTGCTGCTCGCCTTCGGGGGACTCACGCTCGTGCTCGGCGTCGAGGCCGCCACGATCGACCTCGTCGGACTCGCCGCCGCATTCGGCGCATCGATCGCGTTCACGTCGGCGCTGATCCTCACGCCGCGGCTAGCACCGTCGCTCGCGGCGCCGCTCCGGACCTTCCTGATGCTCGCGACCGCCGCGAGCGTGTTAGCCATCGCAACGGTGGCCGCCGACGCCTTCGCGCTGCCCGAGGCGCCCGAGGCGCTCGCCGGCCTCGCGGGCCTCGTGCTCTTCTATGCGTGCGGATTCGTCGCGCTGTTCCTGCTGCTGCCGCGGCTCGGCGCCGTGCAGAGCGCGCTGATCCTCAATCTCGAACCGGTGGCCGTGGCCGTCATCGCGTGGCTCACGATCGGCGAGACGCTGAGTCTCGTGCAGTGCGCGGGAGCGGGGATCGTCGTGGCGACGGTGCTGGCGGACCGGCTGCGGACGCCGGCCTCGTAGCTACCGTGATCCGGGTCATGGCCGGCGTTGTTCGTATCGCATCGCGGAGCGACGCTGTCGGCCGGATCCTCGGCACCGAGCATTGCTCGTTCCGTCACCCCAGCGAACGCTGGGGTCCAGCAGCGGACATCGCACCGGCCGCCTCCGGACTGGATTCCAGCTTGCGCTGGAATGACGGTGGTGAGCAGTTGCGCAGGGGCGGACGGGGCCCGGGCGTGTTCACACCGCCGGAACCGCCGGCCCTCAGAACAGCTCGATTTCGCTCGCTGGCGCGACCTTCGGCGTCAGCTCGCCGGACTCGATGAGTTCCTCCCAGCAGAGCGCGCGATTGCGGCCCAGCTGCTTCGCGAGATAGAGCGCGTCGTCCCCGCGCTCGAACGCCCCGATCGGACTGTCTTCGGGCGACACGCACGTGAAGCCGATGCTGATGGTCACCTGCCCCACCTGCGGGAACGCGTACGCCTCGACGGTCGCCCGGAGGCGCTCGACGGCGACGCGCGCGCCCGCCGCGTTCGTCGCCGACAGCAGCACGACGAACTCCTCGCCACCGAAGCGGAACAGGACATCGTGCGGCCGGAACACCGAACGCATGATCCGCGCGACGAGCAGCAGGACCTCATCACCGAAGAGGTGACCGAAGCGGTCGTTCACGCGCTTGAAGAAGTCGATGTCGATGACCGCGAGCCACGGCGTCTCGCCCGCCGACGGAATCCGCCGCTGGCCGACGTACTCGATGTGGCGCGACATCTCGTCGGCGAGGCTCTGCCGCGAGATGCGCCGCGCGAAGACGTCCTCGAAGGTCCGCCGGTTGAGCAGGCCCGTGAGCGTGTCGTTCTCGCTGTAGTCGAGGAGCGTCAGGTGATTGCGGTAGATGCGCAGCAGGCCGTCGATCAACTGCTCCTGCGTCGTCGTCATCTCGCCGTCGACGTCCACCTCCAGGATGCCGACGGCTTCGCGCGCCGTGCCCACCGGGAACACGTGGCGCTCGCCGCCGGTGTCGGGGGTCGCCATGCGCATCGGCGCATGTGTCGCGAAGCAGGCGCAGAAGCCGTCGAACTCGTCGAGCCGCGGCAGCATCTCGTGTTCGACGGCAGGGTCCGACATGGCGACGGCCTGCCCGCGCGACAGCCCGGCCATCAGGCGTACCCGCGCCCCCTGCGGATGCTCGATCACCTTCCAGAGCGAGAGGCGGCGCGCGTCCAGCAGGCTGAAAAGCACCTCCGCGACCGTGACCTCCAGGAGGTCGCGGTCGCGCTGACCGGTCATGTCGGCCACGGCGGAGATGAGGTTGGACATCGGTGCGTCGGGTGTTCGGGATCGAATGCGGAGCCTTGCGCGCTCCCATGACCGCAGCGTAACGACCCCGTCACACCGGACTTGAGCAGCACGTCGGATCCGTCCGGCCCGCCGATCGCGCGCGCCGTCCGGACGGCACGCGGTCCGACGCATCCCCAGGGAACGCGCGCGATCGGATGCCACGCGGCGGGAGCATGCTCCCCGTGTGCTCGCCGCCCATCCGCGGACCGATCGGACATGCGCGCCGCGTTTCGCGCGTGACCACGGAACCCGCGGCCGCCGTGGCAGTCACTGCTTCCCCGCCGCGCCATCGCGCCGCGGACAGCCACATGCAAGCTCCCCGTGCTCCAATGGACCCATGCCGCCCAAACGACCGTCCCGCAGCGCTGCCTCGGCCCTGCCCCTGATCCTCGCCGTCGCGACGTCCGTCGGCAGCGCCGCCGCGGCGTCCGACGACCCGTTCGGCACCGCCGCCCTCGCGCCGTCCGCGCCCGCGCAGGGCTGGCAGCAACCGGGGGCCGCCGCGCCGTGCACTGCGACGACGCTCGCCGAACCGCTCCTGCTCGTCGACGCACTCGACCTCGCGCTCTGCGCCAATCCGCAGACACGGCAGACGTGGGCCGCGGCCCGCGTCGCAGCCGCGCAGGTCGGCGTCGCCCGCGGTGCGTACCTGCCGAACGTGACCGGCACCGCGAGCGTCCAGCGGACGGACTCGCGCAACGCGCTGGTGGCCGGCGTGCGCGACCAGGCCACCGGCACGCTGTCGTTCTCGTACCTGCTGTTCGATTTCGGCGGACGCGACGCCACGCTCGCGCAGGCGCAGGCCGCGCTCGCAGCGGCCGACTGGTCGCACAACGTCACGCTGCAGAGCGTGCTCGTCGCGACGACCGATGCGTACTTCGCGCTGCACGCCGCCCAGGAAGCCGTGACGTCCGCCACCGTGGCCGAGCAGGCCGGCGCGCGGAGCCTCGACGCCGCGAAGGCCCGGCAGGCGGCCGGCGCCGCGACGCGCGCCGACGTGCTGCAGGCGCAGACGGCGCTCTCGCAGGCGCGGCTCGCCCGGATGCAGGCCGAGGGCGATGCGGCCAACGCGCGCGGCGTGCTGGCCAACCGCCTCGGACTCTCCGCGGCGCGCCCCGTGAAGATCGCCACCCCGCCGGACCTCGAGGCACGCCGCCTCGGCGACGCTGCGGTCGACCGGCTGATCGAGGCGGCGCTGGCCCGTCGCCCCGACATCCGCGCCGCCGACGCGCAGGTGCAGTCCGCCGAAGCGAACGTACGCGTCCAGGAGGCCGCCGCGAAACCGAGCGTCTCGATCGTCGGCAACCTGTCGGCGTCGACCGTGAACCCGGGGCTCGATCCGCGCTCCGGCGCCGTGGGGCTGTCGGTGAACATCCCGATCTTCCTCGGCTACCAGCCGACGTATCGCATCCGCGCGGCGCGCGAGCAGGTCGAAGTGCAGGCCGCGACCCGCGACCGGCTGCGCAACGACGTGAGCCTCGAGGTCTGGCAGTCGTACCAGACCGTGCGCACGCAGCGCGAATCGTTCGCGGCCTCGACCGATCTCGTGACGAGCGCCACCGAATCGTGGGAACTCGCGCTCGGTCGCTATCGCGCGGGCGCAGGCTCGGTCACCGATCTGCTCAACGCGCAGTCCGCGCTCGCGCAGGCGCGCACGCAACGCATCCAGGCGCGCTATCGCTGGAACGTCGCGAAGGTGACGCTCGCGAAGGCGATCGGCACGCTCGACACCACGCTGTTCGACGACGCGCGCGGTCCGCGTCCGTCCGGTACCGGAGAAATACGACGATGAAGTGGAAGACCCTGGGCATCACGGTCACCGTGCTCGCCCTGCTCGGTGGCGGCGGGTTCGCCGGCTGGCGCGCGTGGCAGGCATCGAACGAGAAGACGCTCGACGAGCGCTACCAGTTCGAGGACGCCGCTCGCGGCGAGATCGTGCAGAACGTCACCGCGAACGGCACGCTGAATCCGGTCGTGCTCGTGAGTGTCGGCACGCAGGTGTCCGGCACCGTGAAGAAGCTGCACGCCGACTTCAACGCGAAGGTCGAGGCCGGCCAGATGCTGCTCGAACTCGAGCCGACGCTGTTCCGCGCGGCCGTCGAACAGAGCAGCGGCAATGTCGCGAATGCCACGGCGTCGCTGAAGCTCGCGCAGGCGAACGAGGCGCGCATCCGCAGGCTCGTCGAACAGGACTACGTGCCCCGCCAGGATCTCGACGCGGCCGTCCAGGCGCGCGAGGCCGCGACGGCGCAGCTGCGCACGGCCCGCGGACAGGTCGCGCGCGACCAGGCGAACCTCGGCTACAGCGTGATCCGCTCACCGGTGTCGGGCACTGTGGTGTCGCGCTCGGTCGACGTGGGCCAGACGGTCGCGGCGAGCTTCCAGACACCGACGCTGTTCCAGATCGCGCAGGACCTCTCGCGCATGCAGATCGACAGCAACGTGGCCGAGGCCGACATCGGCAAGGTGCGCGTCGGACAGATGGCCCGATTCAACGTCGACGCGTTCCCGGGGCGGCGCTTCGAGGGTCGCGTGAAGCAGATCCGGCTCAGCCCGATCATCCAGCAGAACGTCGTGACGTACGACGTCGTCGTCGAGGTCGACAACCAGGACCTCGCGCTGATGCCCGGGATGACGGCGTACATCAGCGTCCAGGTGGACCGCCGCGACGACGCGCTGCTCGTGCCGTCGGCCGCGCTGCGCTTCCGTCCGAAGGATGCCGGTGCGAATGGCAAGTCCGGCACCACGGACAAGGCCGCCGGCAACGGCAAGCCCGATGCGGGCGCCGATCGCAGGCGCGGCGCGAAGGGCGACGGCGCGAACCGCGCGCCCGGCGGTCGCGTCTACGTCGTGCGCGGCAAGGAGCTCGTCGGCGTCGCGGTCCAGACCGGGCTCACCGACGGCAAGCAGGTCGAGATCGTGTCCGGCGAACTGAAGGCGGGCGATCGCGTCGCCGTGCAGTCGAAGCTCGGCGATGGCACGACCGGCACGGGCGCACCGCGGATGCGGGCGTTCTGATGGCGGGTGCCGTTCCCCCGGTGACCGACGCCGGCGCATCCACCGCGCCGGTCGTCCGCGTCGCGCACGTCGACAAGCAGTACGAGACGGCGGCGGGTCCGCAGCCCGTGCTGCGCGACGTGAATCTCGAGATCGCGGCCGGCGAGTTCGTCGCCGTGCTCGGGCCATCGGGCTCGGGCAAGTCGACGTTCATGAACATCGTCGGCTGCCTCGACACCGCGACGGCCGGCACGTACGAGATCGGCGGACGCGACACGGCGCGGCTCGATGCCGACGCGCTCGCGCAGCTGCGCAACCGGTTCATCGGATTCGTCTTCCAGGGGTTCAACCTGCTGCCGCGCGCGAGCCTCGCCGAGAACGTCGCGCTGCCGCTCGTGTACGCCGGCGTGCCGCGCCGCGAACGCGAGGACCGCGCACGCGAACTCCTCGCGAAGGTGGGCCTGCCGGACCTCGGCGACCGGCGTCCGAGCCAGATCTCCGGCGGACAGCAGCAGCGCGTCGCGATCGCGCGCGCACTCGCGAACCGCCCTCGCCTGCTGCTCGCCGACGAACCGACAGGCAACCTCGACACCGCGACGAGCCACGAGATCATGGGGCTGTTCGCTGCGCTCAATGCCGACGAGGGCATCACGATCGTCCTCGTCACGCACGAGCACGATGTCGCGGCGTACGCGCGGCGGCACGTGACCTTTATCGACGGCCGCATCGTGCGCGACGAACCGTTCGTCCCGCAGCGGCAGGCGAATCCCGCGGAGCACGCGACACCATGACCGCCGCGATCCTCCGCGAAGCCTGGCTCGCCATGGGCGCGAACAAGATGCGCACGTTCCTCACGATGCTCGGCATGGTGATCGGGGTCGGTGCCGTGATCCTCATGCTCGCGATCGGACAGGGCGCGCAGGCCATCGTGAAGCAGACGATCGCGACGATGGGCTCGAACCTCTTCGTCGTGATGTCGAGCTTCTCGACGACGAGCGGCGTGCGGTCGGGCACGGGCAGCGCGCCGTCGCTCACGCTGTCCGATGCCGCAGCACTCGCGGAGCTGCCGACGCTCGTCGCGGTCGCACCGCTGCAGCCGGGCTCGGCGCAGCTCGTCTACGGCGCGAACAACTGGAACGCCTCGGTGTTCGGCGTGACGCCCGCTTACCTCGAGGTGCGCGAGTGGCAGATCGCGCAGGGCGATCCGATCACGGACTCCGATCTGCGCGCCGGTGCGCGCGTCGCGCTGCTCGGTCGTACCGTGGCCGAGCGTCTGTTCGGCGACGACGATCCGGTGGGGCAGACGATCCGGGTGCGCAACGCGCCCTTCCTCGTGATCGGCACGCTCGCACCGAAGGGCCAGAGCTTCGACGGCCGCGACCAGGACGACACGGTGCTCGTGCCGCTCACGACGGCGCAGCGCAAGGTGTTCGGCAGCCAGTTCCCGAACAGCGTGCGGATGATGATGGTGAAGGCCGCCGGCGAGCAGTACATGGCACAGGCCGAGGAAGACATGACGAAGCTGCTGCGCGAGCGGCATCGCATCCAGGAAGGCCAGGACGCCGACTTCATGATCCGCAACATGAGCGCCGCGGCCGACGTGCAGGCGCAGACGACGAAGGTGATGTCGCTGCTGCTCGGCGCCGTCGCGTGCGTGTCGCTCGTCGTCGGCGGCATCGGGATCATGAACATCATGCTGGTGTCGGTGACCGAACGGACCCGCGAGATCGGCATCCGGATGGCCATCGGCGCGCGTCGCAGAGACATCCTCGCGCAGTTCCTCGCGGAGGCCGTGATCGTGTCGGTGCTCGGCTGCGTGCTGGGCGTCGGACTCGGCGTCGGCATCGCGATGCTCGCGTCGAGCGCGACGGGCATCTACGCCGAAGTGACGACGTGGTCGGTCGCGCTGTCGTTCGCGGTCGCCGCGGCGATCGGTGTGTTCTTCGGGTTCTATCCGGCGCGGAAGGCGGCGAACCTGAAGCCGATCGAGGCGCTGCGGTATCAGTGAGCGGAAGGCGTTGGGCGTCAGGCGTCAGGCGTCAGGCGTCAGGCGGAGATGGTGGTCGCTTCGCGTAGGTCGGATTAGCGCGCAGCGCGTAATCCGACGCGGACGGTTGTGTGGGCGGCGGTGTCCGATTACGCGGCTGCGCCGCTGATCCCACGGAACTGCTCACCCCCGTCGTTCCAGCGCAAGCTGGAATCCAGTCCGGAGGCGGCCGGTGCGATGTCCGCTGCTGGACCCCAGCGTTCGCTGGGGTGACGGAATGAGCAATGCCCAGTGGCGCAGGTCGGATCACGCGGTTGACGCCGCTGATCCGACCAACGCCGCCCCGTGCTTCAGCGCCGCTGACGACGCGCGCCCCACCCCACGCCGAGAATCCCCGCGAGCATCAGCGCGTACGTCGACGGCTCCGGGACGGGGGGCGCGGCACCGACGGGCAGATCGACCGCCATGACCACGAGACTCAGTGCATCGTTCGCCGGCTCGTGCGAGAGGAACAACGCATTGCCACCGGCCTGCAGTGCGCTCGTCACGGAAAACGTCGCGATGTCCCAGAGCCTGCCGTTGTCGACACCGCCCGCAGCGAACGCCGTGGAGTTGCCCTCGAAGACGGCGCCGCTTGCGAGGGTCGCGCCGTTCAGCACGAGGTCGCCATCCGGGAAGTCCTGGCCGTCCGACACGTGGAGCGTCACGGACGCTTCGCCGCCGATGTAACGGAGGCCCGGGAGCGACGCGGTCCATCCATACAAGTCGTTCGGGTTGTCCCAGTTGGCGTCGTTGCCGTCGAGCAGCACGACATCGCGGTTGTTCGCCGCGTTGCCGTCGTCGAAGAACACGATCAGCGAGGCACCGTTGATGTCCGCATGTTCCTTGAGAAAGCCCGACAGCGCGTAGCTGCCGTTGCCGGTGACGAGCGTCGTGACGTCGGCGCGATAGGCCTGGCTGTTGAACGCATCCCAGAAGTTGTCGCCGGAGGTCCCGATGTTCGTGCCGGTGATCGACGTGTCGCCGAACACGACCTGCGCGTTGCTCGCCGGATCGTTCGAGCTCGTCGGACCGTGCCAGTAGAGATACGCCGCGCTCACCGTGCCGGTGATCCCGGTCAGTTCGATCGCGCCTTCGCCGACGCCGCGCATCCCACCGAGGCCGGCCTGCGTCCAGTCGGTGTCGTGCATCGTCCGGAAACGGGACAGTTCGACGGCAGATGCATCGAGCACCTGGAAAGACGCTGCGAGCGCAGCGAGGCATGCGAGGCGTTTCATGTTGCGAGGTCTCCGTTCGATGAATGTCGGTCGGTTGGAACCGGACCGGGAAGAACTCCCGATCGCGAGGCCCCACCCCCGGTGATTGCGTCCCGGGATCACGCACATCGCGTGATGACGAATAGATAAACAAACGCGCGGAGTATGCCGAGTGATTAAGTCACAACGTGTGAAAACTTTCTTCTTCGGCTGCGACGAGGCGCGAACGCGGGGCGTGCGCGCGGTCACGATCGGGGCGTGCCCGAGAAGACGGAGACGTCGATGAAGAGCGCTGCGGTGCCCCCGCCAGGAAGCACGACGATCTGGTCGGTCTGGCGGCAGCTTGCGAGCCGGGCAGCGACGGACGGATCGTGCGTTCGCCGTGGATCTTCGACGACCGCGGGTCACGAACTATCACGGCGTTGGCGAATGTCGAGCCGGCCGCGGCAGGCGGGTCGCGTATCGCGAACTGCCGGCAGGTGTCGCGACGGGACAAGACAGGTCGTGTCAGCGGACCCGGAGAGCGAGTGGAATCGACGCCCGCATGATCGCGAGCACGCAGCTACGTGCCGCCGATCGACGGCGTCTTCGAGGAACGCGGCGCATCTCCACCGCGGAAAGCCGGTCTATCGGGCCGCGCCGCTCGCCAGATGCCGCCCCAGCGCCCAGTCCGCGATCGCGGTGACGAGTTCCGGCGAATCGCCGATCGCGTCGGTCACGTCGATCTTCACCGACGGGTGCCTTGCGCGGATCTCGTCGAGGAGGATCGGCAGGTCGTGCTTCAGATGGCCGCCCTGCGCGAGGAACAGCGGCACGAGCGTGATTCGCCGGATGCCTTCGCGGACCATCGAAGCGACGGCGTCGGCGAGCGAGGGGGTCATGAATTCGAGGAAGGCGAGACGCACCGGAAGCGCCGCGTCGCGGGCGCCGATGGTCGCGGCGATGTGCCGCAGCGGCTTCGCCCATTCCGGGTCGCGGGCGCCGTGACCGAAGAGGACGATGCCGGTGTCGGCGCGGTGGGGGTCGGTCATGGGGCAGTCG